>JACSRF010000232.1 GCA_014879875.1 Anaerolinea sp. | reverse complement strand
GATTTCGACGTCTTCGTGGATGAGGCCGGCCCAGATAGGCTGCGGGTTGCGGTCGCCGAAGACGTTGACGAGGCGAATGCCCCCGGTAATGACGGCGCGCTGACCGGGCATGAGGTAGGAAAAGCCGTCAATTTCGACCAAATCTTCCGGGCTGCCGACAGCCCAGCGGTACGGGTAGTTGCTGATTTCGTTTTCGTAGCCGATTGCCAGGCGGAATGCGCCGGATTCGGTGTGCCAGCCGAGGGTGTTGTAGTTCCAGGTGGAGTCGTATACGGTTCCCGGCTCTGGCCCGGTGGTGCGGATGGGGGTGGCGCCGTAGTTTTCGACGGTGATGGTGAAGGTGAGGGTGTCGCAAAGGGCAACGGCCGTTGCGCTCATTTGCAGTGTGTCACCGTTGGGGGGTGGGAAAATGCGCGCGCGGGGCACGCCGCCATATTGAATGGTCAGTTCATCTTGGACGCGGATGCGCTGCCCTTCGATGTCTTGCGCGATGACGACGACGGGATATGTGCCATCGGGGGGTGGGGTTGCGCCATTGTCTACGCCCCCTTCGTAATCAAAATAGTGCCAGCCGGCAGCGCGCGCGGGCACGGCGCGTTCTAGCTCTTGCACCGGGTACTCGGTTCCATCTGGTCCAAGGAGAAAGACGCGCAGGTGTTCGACATCCTTTGTGAGGAAAAATTGGATCAACGCCCGGTCGCCGATACCGTCACGGTTGGGCGTGAAGACCTCTTTGTCAATGGAAAAGGCGCGCAGTTCAGGAAAAACAGGGTCGGCGTCGGCGATGGTTAGCTGCCCCTGCGTTTGCTCCTGGCTGCCTTTGGCGTCGGTGGCGGTGATGGTCCAGGTGTAGTCGCCATCGGGCAGCAGGCGGGTTTGCGCCTCGCCGGTGATGGTTTCGCCGGGCAAGGTGTAGCCATCTACGACGCCGCTGAAGGTGACGCGGTAGCTGCCCGCGCCGCGTGGTTTGTCCTGGCGGAAGTAGTAGCGGGTTCCGGCGGCGTCTTCAAAGTAGATGGAAACGGCCGCATTGCGCGACAGTTCATATTCGATCAGTGTGGCATCGTCAACATGGTCGGCATTCGGCGTGATGACGCTCTTTTGTACGGCGACGTTGCGCAGCAGGCTGCTGTCGCCATTGACCACGCGCCATAGGGCAGCAACAGCGACGACCACAATGATGAGACCAACGATAGTGACCAGAAGCGGGGAAAATTTGCGCTCGTTCATGGCGCAAGTTTACCAATGATTTGACTCCCCGACTACGCGACTCCCTGACTATTTGACTACTGGTGTATTGGACTGATAGCGCGCGGGAATGTTACACTAATGGGGAATGAGTATTTGTAGACATCCGGTTTCTGGCAGAAGTCGGGTGTCTTATGTTTACGGATGAGGTCGGATTGATGAATGAACATGGAAGAGATCGGAAATGGCCGTTTGCTGAGGGAGGGGAGGTGACTTTGGGGGTGATGACGGCGGTGTGGGTAACGGCCGTGTTCCTGCACAAAAAGCTTTTTCATCCCGTTACCAAAATCGTAGGCGCGCTTGTTACGGGTCTTTGGCTGTTGATGCTTTACTTTTTCCGTGACCCCAACCGGCAGGTGTGTGTAGAACCGGGGCTGGTGGTTAGCCCGGCCGATGGGGAAGTGATGGCGATTGTGCGCGAGACGGAGCAGCGTTACTTGCAAGCAGACGTTGTGCGCATCAGTATTTTTCTTTCTGTGCTCAACGTTCACGTGCAGCGCGCGCCGTTGGGCGGCGTGGTGACGTTGGTTGACCATCGGCCCGGCCAATTTTTGCAGGCATTTCGCCCGGAAGCGTCGGACGTGAATGAGTTTGTGGCGATGGTGGTGGAGACGGGGTACGGCCGTATCCTGGTCAAGCAAATTGCTGGCATTTTGGCGCGTCGCTGCGTCAACTATATGCAACCGGGCGACGACGTTACGACCGGCCAACGTTTTGGCCTCATTCGGTTTGGCTCGCGTGTAGACCTGTATCTGCCAGCGGATGCGCAGCTTCTCATGCAAGTTGGCGATAAAGCTCTAGGGGGAATCACCCCAGTCGCGCGCTTATACCCAAAAGACGTATAGTCTGATACGTTGCCCAAATGTGGCATGGTCAGAAACTGACGGCAACGAATGAGTTGGAGGCCAAAAAACGACCATGAACAGCAAATACCGCTACCTGATCCCAAATGGCATCACGTTTGTTTCCCTGACTTGTGGCATTTTATCCATTTTGTTTTCAGCCAGCGGTCATTTTATGTTGGCCGGTAGTTTGGTATTAGCCAGCTACATTCTCGACTTGTTTGATGGGTATACGGCGCGCCGGCTGCGGGCTGCATCAGAATTTGGGTTGCAATTAGATTCGCTGGTAGACATGGTTAGCCTGGGCACGGCGCCGGCGCTGCTCCTGTTCATGCACCTGCAAAGCGTAGGAATGACAGGTTGGTGGGTCTGGCCTTTCATTATTGTTGTGCCGCTGGCTGGGGCCTTTCGCCTGGCCCGGTTCAACCTGCTGCCACCGAAGAAAAGCGGCAATACCGATTCGGTTGGCCTGACCATTTCTACCGGTGGCGCAACGTTGGCCTTGTCTGTTGTGGCTGACCTGAGCATACCCGGCGCCTATTTACCAGAATGGACATTTGTCTTGCTGGCCTTTCTGATCAGTGCCCTCATGGTGAGCACGATCCCTTTTCCTTCTTTCTTTTGGATTTTCGCGCGTAAAGAGATAACGATTGTGCTAATTTTTCTCTTTGGCATCACGATCTTGATGACGCCATTTTTCCATGCCTGGTTTCTGTGGACAATCGCCTACTTGGGGTTGTCCCTGGTGCGAGCAGGGTATAATCAGGTCCGATAACAACCTGATTGGGCTATTGTGGTTTTCGATGGATGTACCTATGCTGTACTGTAACCGTTCACCCTCGCCGGTTGAGCTTGTCGAAACCGGCGCCCCCCCCCTTCGACAGGAATTCGGCGTGAGCTCAGTCGAACGCTCAGGGGGCGAGAGTGGATGATTGCGCTATATTTGTGGTGATCGGTCTTTGACCGTGCCACAGCAAGCTACGATCTTATTGTTTTTATTTGAGGAAGCGCTATGGAGACGTTGGCTACAATCCTCGTTGTAGAAGATGACCGGTCTATGTTGGACGGGATTAAAGATTTGTTGCAGCTTGTTGATTTGGGATATGGCATTGAGGTGTTGACGGCCGAAAACGGCCGTTTTGGTCTTACGGCCATGTCTTCAGTAACCCCAGACTTGATCGTTTCTGACATCATGATGCCCGAAATGGATGGGTATGAATTTTTAGATAACGTGCGCCAAAACCCTGCCTGGATACATATCCCCGTTATTTTCCTCTCTGCCAAAGGATCAAAACAAGATATTTACAGAGGCAAAATCAGCGGCGCCGATCTCTATATCACCAAACCATTCAGCAGCGCCGAGTTTTTGGAATTGGTTAAAACCCAACTCGACCGCACGTTTCATTTGCGGGAAACCCGGCAGCAAGTGATGAATAACCTGAAGAAGGATATCCTGCAAATCCTTAACCACGAATTCCGTACTCCCCTGACTTACGTGACGGCGTACTATGAAATGCTGGCCGATAGTATGAACCGCGTTGGCGACAGCGATAATTTTTATGAATATTTACGGGGTATTCAAGTTGGGTGCGTGCGTTTGACGAAGCTGGTGGAAGATTTTATTCAGGTTATTGACATTCGCATGGGGGAACTGAAAACTAAATTTGTGGCAAACGCTCAGCCTGTTCACAATTTGGACGAATTGGTGCAGTTAGCAATTGCTGCTAATCAGGATTTGATTAACGAGTATAAAATACAAATCGAGTTTGTTGCTTTGGATGAACCGCTTGCTGTTTATGGATATGCGCCAGGATTGCAAGAGGTGTTTTCACGTTTACTCAACAATGCTTTGAAATTTACCTACCGGCGCAAAAAGCAACATGGGCAAATACGCATTGTGGCCGACCACGTGGATGGGACTGTTCGTATTTCCTTTCAGGATGAGGGCATCGGATTCCCGATGCACATACGGGATCGGATTTTTGAACTGTTTTTCCAATTCAATCGTGGTTTATTTGAACAACAGGGACCGGGCATTGGCCTGACGATTGCCAAAGCGTGGGTAGATTTACATGGTGGGATCATTGACGTGATCAGCGAGGAAAAAAAGGGGAGTACGTTTACAGTGGTGCTGCCTGCCTGGATCGCCGGGCAGAAACCGGCAGGATTGGCTACAGATCAACGAAACAGCCAGGCCGTAACGATTCTGGTGGTAGAAGATGATCTCCATTTGTTGATTGGGTTGGAAGAGTTGTTGCAGATTTATAACGGAAAATATCAGTTTAATGTCTTAACGGCCGAAAACGGCCGTGTCGGTTTACAAATATTGGCGCAGCAGCGCCCTGACTTAATCATCTCCGACATCATGATGCCTGAAATAGGTGGCTACGAATTTCTGTCGCAAGTACGGCAAAACCCTGATTGGGTGCAAATCCCCTTTCTTTTTCTCACGGCAAAAGGCGAACGGCGCGACGTTCATCTTGGCTGGCGCAGCGGCGTTGACGCTTACATTACCAAACCTTATGACAGTGACGAATTGCTGGCATTGATTGTCAGCCAGCTTGATCGCCATTTCCGTATTCAAAACATCGCTGCCCAGAACTTTGAAGAATTAAAACGCAGCATCCTGGACTTGATCACGCCAGATTTTCGACTGCCGCTCTCTTCTGTGGCCGAATATTCAGAAAAATTAGCTGTGGATTTGCATGAAGTAGAAACCGATGCCCAGTTAAAGGAATCTCTACATGGCATTCAAAATGGCAGTGTGCGCCTGACACGCCTGGTTGAAGATCTGATTGCGCTGGCTGAACTGAAAACAGGTGAAGCAGAAATGGCTTTTGCGCTGCGGGCACAGCTGGTTACAAATATTGGCGCTTTCTTGTACGATGCTGCCCAACATCACCGGCTGAAAGCAGAGGCGTGTGGCGTCTCGATGCGCTTCACGTTGGCGTCTAATCTGCCGGCTACCTTTAGTGATACCTCCCTTTTATTAACCGGTTTGCAGCGCCTGGTGGAGATGAGCATTGATTATTGTAAAGCGCAGCCGCAGTCACAAATCACCCTTGAATCTGCTTGTGTTGGGGATGAAGTTCACCTGTCGTTGTGTTTGCCCATGCGGCTGCCGCAAAATGACGAAGCGGCTTTTCTCGTGGTGGGAACCGGTGGCGACGGTAACAAACTATCCCTGTCGCCCGGTATTGATTTGATACGTGGCATTGTTGAACTGCATCACGGCCGTATTCTTATCCACGAGCAAGCGCAGCAAACCCGCTTCACCATTGCCCTGCCGATTCATGCGTCGGCTTTGTCGCTGTAATTGGCGCTCCGTCTGCGCAAATGCGCAGCACATTGAAAATACTGGTTGATTGCTTTACAATGGTGACGGTAATTATCAAGGAGCAGTTGCATTCCTGGGGCTGTCTGGCGCCACATAGAATCAAGCGACAGCCAAAGCCGCTATGCTTTTTGTTATCAAGACAAAGCCACGCTTACATCTAAAAAGGAGACAAATACATGGCCTCTTTACTGGAAAAAACACAAACCCTCATCCAGGCAAATTTACATGCGATGGTGGATCGCGCCCTGGAAGCAAACTCTGTTGCGGTGATGAAACAGTACATCCGCGATGCTGAAAAAAACTTGCACGAGTTAGAAGACGCTGCGGCGACAGTGGGTGGTGAAGTCAAAACAATGGAGCGGAAGTACCTGGAATACAAAAAGAAAGCGGATCAACTTGATCGCAACATTGACGTTTTCTTGATGCAAGGTAAAGAGGATTTGGCCCGCGCTGCGCAAAACGAAATCAACTCCACCCGCACCTTGCAAGAACAGTATCATGAACAATGGGTGCGGCAAAAACGAGAATATGAAGCGTTGCTCAATGCGCGCTTGAAGCTGCAAGCAAAGCTGACAGAGACGCGCCGCGAACAGCGTGAATTGGAAGCGCTGTTGACATTGGCAAAATCGAAGGAAAAAACGGTCAAAGCGATCAAGAGCCTGGACGACGTAATGGGCGCCGGCGATGCCGATATTGCGCGGTTGGGCGAGTCTATTCGCGGTCGTCTGGATAAAGCCTCGGCTCACTCTGAAATGTATGCGGACCGCCTGGATAACCAGATGGATGAAGTTTTGGGCAAGGCAGAGCTGGATATTCAACTGGAAGAACGGAAACGCCGCCTCGGCCTGGCGCAGCCGACGGCCGTCTCGTTTGATGAAGCGTCACAAGAAGCAGCCTCTACATTGAGCAGCGATCTTTAGCAACAGCACACCACGAACCTTTTGCCTGTGAAACGTGATGCGTGACGGATTTTGACCACGTTTCACGTTTCACGCTTTATCCTGTTTGCTTATCCACTTATGGCAACGGCAGAGATTGAAAGTTGGCTTAGCGCCGCCGTAACGGCTGCCAGGTCTGGCGCGCGACAGCAAGCGGTTGACTTACTGTTGCAGGTTGTTGCTGCCGATGAGCAGAATGAGCAAGCCTGGTCATGGCTTGCCGAGTTGGTGGAAAGTGACGCCGATCGCCGCATTTGCCTGGAAAATGTGCTGACGATCAATCCGGACAATGAACTGGCGCAGCAAATGCTGCTGGCTTTGACACAACCTTCCCCCGCTCCATCTGACTCTGATGAAATTGTGGTGCGTCGTGAATATGCCTCTCATTCGTTGGCGTCGGCTATTTTGTACCCCGAACAACAGGTCAAAGAGTGGCGTTACCGCGACGCAACCACAATACAGCAAGCCCCGGCCGTAACAATTGCCGCCAAATCTGCCTATGATGACATCTGGACGCGCGGTGATGATATGTGCGCCTACTGCGCGCAGTCACTAGATGCTGCCATGACAACCTGCCCCAACTGCCATCGAACTGTTTGGACAAGACAATATCGGTACCCTGATCCCAGTGTTAATATGCACATTTTATGGGTGCTGTTAGTAGGTAGTGGACAGTTGTTCCTGATCCAGGGTTTGTACAATCTGGTGGTTACACGGACATTAATTGGCAGTGTTGCGGCCGGCTTCATGATGCTGCTCTTTTTGGGCCTGGCGTTAGGCGTTTATTGGCGGCAATCTTGGGCGCACCTCGGCGCGATCATTGCCAGTGGTCTGGTACTGGTGGCGGCGCTTATTGATGCGTTGTTACCGGTTGATCTGAGCAGCCTGGATACGCTTTTACTCAGTATTGACCCGGCTATTGCCCGCTTTTTGGGGTCAATGGTCAATACAATTGGCGATTTTATCCGTACTTTCCAATTGGCGGCCGTGGCGCTGACGCTTTTCTATGCTGTTTTTCAGGCCGCGGCCGATTTTCAGCAGATAGATGTGCAGCAAGTAGCGCAGCTCAAAAAAAGGCTGCAATTTGCCAGCGATTATCATACGGTAGCCAAAGAGTTTGCGCGCCAGGGGATGATGGCAACGGCCGTTCTGCATTGGCAGCGCGCGGTTGGCAAAGAACCACACCATCCGGTCTATTTGCGCGCTCTGGGAGTTGCTTATGCCCAACTTGGCTTTTATGAACGCAGCCTGGATATCCTGCAATCGGGGCAGCAATTGAGCACGCATCCTGATAAGAAAGCTGACTTTGAGCAACTCATTGCCAGGATTCAACGTAAGCAAGCAGTAGAAGGAAGGCAAGATGAGCAAGGCGCGTGAAGCACTCGAAGAGCGGGTGCGCAAAGTTATTCTGCAAGAATCCATTTTCCGTTGGGAAAGTGCGGTTGTCATCTCGTTAAGTTTGTTGGCAACGGCCGTTACCGCGTTGGGGCTGTTTGGTGATGGGCTGCAACCCTGGTCGTGGCTCTGGCTGCTGGGCGGCCTGGTGGCAGAAGGGGCACTGGTTTATAGCAGCATCACCGATCCGAACTTTGGCGCCAAAATAGCCGCCGACTTGCTGCGCGCCGAATTCAAGCCAGAGCGTTTGCGTGACAAGAAATTGCAACAACAGATTAATGAGGCATTAAGTTACCGCAGCCGTATCGAAGAATCCATGCGCGGACGCGGTGATTCATTAATTCGCGAAGAATTGGCCCAAACTGGCGTGCAAATTGATGAATGGGTTGAGCATATTTACGATCTGGCGCACCGTATTGACCGCTACCGCCTCGAAGCCCGTTCGCTGCTGCGCGACCGTCAAAATGCCGAAACCCGCATTGCCCAATTGCAACAAGAACTGCTGTTAGAAACGGATAAGGCGGTGCGCCGTCAAATCGAAATCACCCTGGATGGACTGCGCCGCCAGGTGGATACGCTGGAGCGGCTGGAAAATACAATCCAGCGGGCGGAACTACAGCTTGAGAACACGCTCATTTCCCTGCGCACCATCTACTCGCAAAGTATGCTGGTGGAAGCAAAAGATATTGACAACGTCCGTGCCCGCCGGCTGCGGCATGAGATCACGGAGGAAGTGAAAGAGTTGAATGATGTGCTGGTGGCTATGGATGAAGTGTACACTTCTGACTACATAGATGAGGCGTGACGCCTTGCCTGGCACGGGCAAGTCTCCGAAATGCGATTTTTGTCGTGGTTTGTCAAAATCATCCCCCTCTGTTAATATTGTCGTTTGGTAAAAAAATTAATCAATGGAGAAAGTACAGCGATGAAAGTGCTGTTAAAAGAAGATGTAGAAACCCTCGGCTATGCCGGTGAAGTTCATGCCGTTGCGGCGGGATACGGCCGTAACTTTTTGATCCCCAAAGGGCTGGCCGTGCAGGCAACGCCGTCCACCTTAAAGCAGGCAGAAATTTGGCGTAGAAAAGCAGAAACACGCCGCGCTGAAATCCGCGCTGAGTATGAAATTCTGTCCGCGCGTATCGCTGAGGTGACGCTGACCTTCCAGGCGCGCGCCAGCGAAAGCGGCCGTCTCTATGGTTCTGTCACCATGAACCAGATTGCCGATGCGCTCAATGAGAAACTGGGCACGGAGATTGATCGGCGTAAAATCGCCGGCGATCCGCTGCGGCAGCTTGGCACGCACAAAATCCCGGTTCGCCTCAGCGGTGATTTCCACCCCGAAGTGACTGTGATTATCGCCCCCGAAGGCGGGGAAGCTGAAGCGGAGAGTGCGCCACCGGAAACGGCCGTTGCTGTCCCCGAAGCGTAAGCTTGTTTGCAGCATGAATGTCTCGCCAAAGTCACTGCAATGCCAGTGACTTTTTTGCAAATGGACGAAATAGGACACATTCTGCGTGAAGCGCGTGAAGCCAGAGGCTTAACTCTGGGTGATGTGCAGGCACAAATACGGATAACCACCCGTTTCCTGGAAGCGTTGGAGACGGGTAATTATGCTTTGCTGCCAACGCCGGTCCATGCGCGTGGCTTCTTGCGCAATTATGCCCATTTTCTGAGCCTGGACCCGACGCCACTGCTGGAGCGATATGAAATTTACCAGCAGCGGCAGCCACCGCGCGCAGCGCCAGAGACCGCGCCGTCTAATTCGCTGTCTGGCAAACCGCTGCTTTTGCGTGACGATCAACCCTTTTTTGATCCCGTTAACGTGGAGTTGGATAAAGGACGTGACCGTGACCCGGAATCGCTGCTGCGTCTGGTCATCATTTTAGCGCTGATTGTGTTTTTAGGATTGGTAGCGGCGCGCTTTGTGCCCCTGCTGATGGGGCAGGGTGATGGCGCGGCGTCCTTAACAGAAGGGATCAATCAAGTCTGGCAAGATATTACGAACAGTGTTGGTGCGGAGGCTACGGCCGTAGACGGTGAGTCTGCCGCGCCGCCCATTACGGCAACAGATGAGGCCATTCAAGACACAAGCCGTAATAATTTTGGGGCGGCTGGTAGTGGGAGTTCTTTCCCCACGCCAGCCCCAACGCGCCCCCCGCTGCCGGCAACTTTGGAAAGCATCGAGTTACGCCTGGATATTGCTGAACGTACCTGGATGCAAGTGACGGTTGATGGCGATGTGCGTTTTAATGGCTGGGCGAAACGAGGCGACGTTTTTGAGTGGACGGCCGCCAGAGAAGTTGTGCTGTTGACCGGCAATGCGTATGGCATCGTCGCCACGATTAATCAAATTGAACTGGGCCGCCTGGGGGGCTTTCAAGAGGCCAGGGAAGAGACCTGGCGCACAACCCAGTAATTGCACAGGCGGCAAAAGGGATAACCCTTTTTGTCGCCTTGACCCCATTTTCATGAGTAAACAACAAAAGAAGAAGCAATTTTATCTGCTCAGTCTCGGCTGTAGTAAGAATACTGTTGACTCGGAGAGCATGGCGGCGCTGCTGCACAATGCCGGATTTCGCGGCACGGCTGATCCCGATGACGCCACTGTGTTGATTGTCAATACCTGTGGCTTTATTGAAGCGGCGCGCCAGGAATCTATTGACGCCCTGCGCGAACTGGCGGCCTTGAAGGGGCCAAATCAGCTGTTGATCGCCGCCGGCTGCATGGCGCAGCGGTATGGCTCTGAAGTGGTGGCCTGGGCGCCGGGCGTGGATGGGGTCATTGGCACGCGCCGCTGGATGGACATTGTGCCCTTTGTGCGCCAACTACGCCGGCGCAAGCATCCTGAACCGTTGTACCATTTGCCGGATGAGGCGACGACGGTGGGCACAGATGAGAAGGGGGCGCCGCGCACGGCCGTACAAGGACACAGCGCCTACCTTAAAATTGCCGATGGCTGCCGTCGCCCCTGCGCCTTTTGCGCCATTCCACAGATTAAAGGGACGCACGTCAGCCGCGCCCCGGAGAAAATCGTCGCCGAAGCGGTCGCTCTGCAAGCGGCCGGCGTGCAAGAACTGATCATCATTGCCCAGGACACCACCGATTACGGCCATGACCTGGGCATGAAAAATGGGTTGAGCCAACTGCTGCGCATGATCGCTATGGCCGCGCCCGATATCCCCTGGATTCGCCTGATGTATGCCTACCCTGGCTACGTCACCGACGAACTGATTGAGACGATGGCGACAACCCCGCAAATTTTGCCTTACCTCGATATTCCCTTGCAGCATGGGCATCGGGAGACGTTGCAGCGGATGCGCCGCCCGGCCAATATTGAATGGGTTTACAACACAGTCGAGAAATTGCGCGCGGCGATGCCCACGCTTGCCATTCGCACCACGTTTATCGTTGGTTACCCAGGCGAAACGGACGAAGAGTTTGCCGGGTTGAAGCAGTTTGTGCAAGATTTGCAGTTTGATCGGGTTGGTGCGTTTACCTATTCCTATGAAGCCTCTACGCCATCGGCGACCGTTGCCTGGCAGGTTCCGCAGGAGGTGAAGGAAGCGCGCCGCGATGAGTTGATGGCGATTCAGCAGCAAATTTCCCTGGCTCGCAACCAGGCGCAGGTGGGGCGTGTGTTGGATGTGTTGGTGGAAGGATATGGGGATGGACTGACTATCGGCCGTTCTTACCGCGACGCCCCGGAAATTGATGGCCTGGTGATTGTGCCGGGCGAACTGCCATTGGGCGAGATTGTGCCGGTGCGCATTGATGGGGCCATGACTTACGACCTCACCGGCGTTCCGCTGACGGCCGTCCCGCAAACCATTACACTGCAAAATGTCCAAATTACGCCTTGAACGCGCCATAACGCTCCTCTTGTTGGGGTTGTTGGGCGCCGCCTGGATTTATTATTCCCGCGAACCGGCGCAGCCAACCCGAAGTTTCCTGGTGGAAGCGCCGATTGTCGGCCACCTGGCCCCCGATTTCACGCTGCCGGATGCCGAGGGCAACCTGGTTTCTTTGTTCGATTATGTGCAGCGGGAAGCGGGCGACGGGGCGTCGGGCGACCGGGCGTCGGACGACGGGGCGTCGAGCGATGGCCCGTCGGGCGGCCGCCCGGTCATCCTAAACTTTTGGGCCAGTTGGTGTGGCCCGTGCCGCATTGAGACGCCCCATTTTCAGGAATTGAGCCTGCGTTACCGCGATCAGGTCGCCATTTTGGGGATCAATCAGGGAGAAGGGCTGTCTACTATTACCGATTTTAAGGTGAGTTTTGGCCTGACGTACCCGCTTTTGTACGATGCGGATAATGGCGTGAACAGCGTGTACAATGTGTTTAATTTGCCGACGACGATTTTCATTGACCGCGCCGGCGTGGTGCAAGAAGTGTACGTTGGGGCGATTAGCCAGGGGGTGCTGATGGAACGTATCAATCGCCTGGTGCAGGAGTAGCGACGTATGTTTCCGACCATTCGCCTGGGACCGGCCGCTTTGCCGACGGCCGGTTTGTTGACCATTTTGGGCATTTACTTGCTGCTGCATGTGGTGGAGCGGACTGCCCTGCGCCTGCATCAAGACGCCAACCGGCTGTATGGGTTGAGCGTGACGCTGATCATCGCGGCTTTTGCCGGCGCGCGGCTGACATTTGTGTGGTTGTACTGGCCGGCCTACCGCGCCGATTTGCTGAGCATTATCTGGCCGTTAAACAGTGGTTTTAATGTGTGGGGCGGGCTGGTGGTGGCGCTGGCGGCGGGCTTTTTTTACGGCCGTTATCACCAGCTTCCCCTCTGGAAAACGGCCGACGCGCTCATTCCCGGCGTCATTGTGGGGCTGATGGTCGTCAGCCTGATTGATTTTTTGGCCGGGCCGGGCTTTGGCAAGCTCACCAGCGCCCCGTGGGGCATCACGCAGTTCAGCGTGCGCCGCCATCCGGTGCAAATTTACGAGCTATTGGTCGCGGCGCTGGCTTTGCTGGCCTGGTGGCAGTTTCATCGCGAGCGTTTTTTTGACGGGCAGTTGGTATTGTTGACGACGGCCGTTTACAGTGGCGGCCGTTTGTTTGTAGACGCCTTCCGCGAAAATGCGTGGGTGACGACCGCTGGCTGGCACATCTTGCAAATCCTCTGCCTGGCGCTGATGCTGCTGAGCCTGTATGGGTTGGGCTGGTTGGCGGAAAATGTGAAGCGTGAAACGGGAGACATCGTTTAGTGGCTGGTTGTATTCACGGCCGTTTCCTCCGCCAGTTTCTCTACCATTTGCGTCACCTCTTCGGTCGGTAATAATGCCACCAGCGCGGTCAGCAGCCGCTGCCGTTCTATTTCTGGCGCGGGTAGCACAAGCCAGAAAAAGTCTGCAAGCGGGGGAAGGGATTTTGTTGGAAAACGGCCGTATACAAAAACTCCCACATTGGCCGCCACGCCAGACAAAATCACGGCGACGTGCGTCAAGGAGGCCGCCTTTTTTGCCGGGCCGGGGATGCGCTATGAGCAAATTGGGACATTTGTCGCGCCAGGGGAATCGGTGGTGGTGACGGCCGTGTCAGAAAACGGCTTTTGTGTTGCTATTCCAGATATCTGTCCAGTTCAAGTTTCATCTGGGCATATTCTTTGTAGTGGATTGCTTTCATGCCCAGAGATTGTGCGGTCTCTATGTTTTTAATTCGGTCATCAATAAAGACCGAAGCAGGCGCTTCAACGGCTAATTTTTGCAGGGCGATCTGATAAATAAGCGGATTGGGTTTACAGACCCCTTCCTCCGCAGAAATCACGATAACCTCAAACAGATCTTCGTTTATCCACTCTTTCACCTTTTCCCGTGTTTCGCTTGAAGCATCGCTAATAATGCCCAACTTGTAGTTTGGCTTTAGGGTGTGAATATAGGTGAATAGCTCTGTATCCCACCAGCCTGACCAGGTATCTTGCCTTAATTCGAGAATATCGTTGGCAGATAACTTGAGTAGTGAGCCGATATTCTTCCATTTTTCATCACTTGTAATCTGGCCAGATAAAGCCTGTTGACCCCAATCTGAAGCAAATACAATACGGTCAAATGATTCGGTATCCAGGCCACAGCGTGCAGCCCACTTGTCGCTCAAAGGAATCCCATTTGACCGCCATAAAACACCGCCTATATCAAAAATAACCGCATCAATTGATTTCAATATTGTCTCCATTCGCCTCTAAAATTAATATGCTTGTCTCAACAGCGGCCCGACTAATGCCGTGATAAGCTGTGTGCAACCAACGGCCGTTTCCCACCACCATATATCAGCTTCATCCGTTGTTAGACGGCCGTTTCCCACCACCACCCTCGTTATGTAACACGGGGGTAAGAATGCGCGAACGGCCGTTGCCGGTGAAGTCCGTCTCGCGCCGGGTTCAACCGCCGCAAGCAGATTCCTTGTGCTCGTGATCGTCTGCAACCAATGTTAGCCGTCCTCTATTAGAGATAGTCGAAGAAACGGTACCACCACGACCTACCGATAAACGCCTGATTCGTACCCGTATAAGGTTTGCCAAGCTCATCAATACTTATGTAAATAAAGCCGTTTCCCTCAACAGTTGCTACGATCTGTTGAACAATAACTTCCGACAATCGAATATCTGATGAACAATGGTTCCAGACAGTAAACAAGTCTCCAAAGGACGAGAATCGAACCGCAACAATTGTGTGAATGTATCGGGGATCCTCTCGACTGGGAGCTTCCCAAGACAGGTCAGTGAAAAAAGATGCATCCTGTACATTCTTATCTACAACAAGCGAGTGACCGACGACCCGTTCCAATATTGGCCTAAGTGCCTCAACCCGCTCAAAGGCTACGTTCCAATCAAAGCCAGGCGGATATTCATAGTGATCGAGGTCGTCGGCAGTTTGGAGTAATTGAAATGTTCTCTGATCCATTTTAACTCTAGTAGTTGTTATCTGCCCCATGCGCCGGGCGGGTAACGCCGTGATAAGCTGTGTGCAACCAACGGCCGTTTCCCACCACCACCATACATCAACTTCATCCATAAGGCACGATCTCGCGGTCAGGTGCAAGTGTTATTGGGTGACATTGGTAAACATTGTCTGCTCAAACTTCGTTTACTTTTCCAGCCAATCAATCAGTCGTTTTCTGATCTGTCGTAATCGTTTTGATGAAACATTACCGAGGCGGGCACTGATTACAGATGGTTCAGCACTTGCCAATCGAGCTAATCGCACAACCGACTGGGCCTTTAAACCAGTTGTTGAATAATCAGAATCAGATGGATCGATTATCTCGTCGAATTTTGGGACTGCTTGATAGGTACGAGAAGTAATAAGAGCAAGTAACAAATCAGTATGGCGACCGGGGGCAACTGCTACAACCAAAGCAGGGCGCAACTTTCCCGCTTTCAAGTCCGTTTGTGGAAATCGAATTAGAACAATATCACCAGGTTTCATGGATGATAAATCTCTTGAGCATCTTCCAGAGTATACTCGACTTCATCATCCTCACGGAAAAACTGCTCCAGTGAAAAATCTTGCCATTGGTTATTAGTCCAATCTGCATATAATGGGGCAATATCCCGCCTGTCCATTATAAAGAATGTGAAATCAACGATTTGTTGAACGATATCATCTGGCAACATATCTATTTGTTTCTGTAGTTGCTCACGAACAGTCATAGTTGTCATTGCATTTACCTCGTAAAAGATGAAGTTCATCAAATTCTGCGTGTATTTTAGCACATTCAATGTTGCAGAATCTCATTTTCTTACCCTGGTTGGCTTTAACGCCGTGATAAGCTGTGTGCAACCAACGGCCGTTTGCCACCACCACCATACATCAACTTCATCCGTTGTTAGACGGCCCATGCTATTTTATTGACCAACAACAGATAAATGCCCCCCTAATGCTTCAACAATTTTGCTGATTGTTTCAAACCGGGGGTTGCCATCGGGAGATAACGATTTATATAAACTTGCACGGCTTACTCCCACCTGCTTTGCAACTTCAGTCATGCCCTTAGCCCTGGCAGCAGTATTCAGTGCATGGACAAAATCAGAATCAGGTGCGTTGACACGGCCGTCTCCATTCCCCACGACTCGCCGCATTGGAACATTTTGCCGTCAACCGGGTCAACCGGGACGGGCAGGTTACAGCAGCAAGACAACGGCCGTTACCAGCAGCAAAATGAGCAGCAGGCCGCCGGCAATGAGTCCAAATAGCTGCCAGAGACGCTTTTTCTGGGCGGCGTGGGAGGGTGTGTTCACCGGCCCTCTTTTTTCCGCTTCTATGGCGTCGTCCACAGCCTGGATCAGTTCTTGAATGGTGCTGTACCGGTTCCACTCTTGCTGCCAGAGGCAGTTTTTGACCAGTTCATACGTTTCTTTAGTCAGATCGGAGCGCACATCTTCTAAAGGAACTTCTTTCGGTAACACGCGCCGGTCAAAAATATCCCACTCGGAATGGGGCAATCTGGGGCGCTCATTTGTCAGCATCTCATATAAAATGACGCCCAGAGAAAAGATATTGCTGCGCCCACTGAGCGCCTGACCGCGTAACTGTTCGCTGGCGGCGTAGTCGAGCAGTTGGGTCTCTTTCAGGATCGTTTCGTCTATCGGCAGGGGGCTGATGGTCACACTCAGATCGAGCAAGTAGGGCGCGCCGTTGTCCTGGATGTAAATATTGTCTGGTCGTAGATCATGGTGGATGATGCCGGCAGGATGGGCCACAGAGAGGGCCTGAGCCAGACAGCGCACAACTGCCAGCGCGTTTTGGACATCAGGCAGGGCATCTGACGGCCGTTGTTCAGCAAGCTTATCCGCCAAAAATGTGCCCGGTGTGTGTTTGATGACGGCAAACGGCCGTTTCTCATCCGTCTGGCTCGTGGTCAAAATCGGCGCAATATAGGGGCTGGTCAATTTGGACACCGTTTCCATGCGCCGCCGAAACCGGCCGGCCAGGGCGTCATCCTCTTGCACAGTCGTATGTAATAGTTCAATGAACATCGGCTCGCCGCTGCGCGTATCTTGCGCCAGGTAAAGGCTGCTCACCGGCCGCCGCTTCACGCGCTCTTGGAGCAGGTAATGCTGAATTGTTTGCCCGGTAAATGAAATGTCTGGCGTCGTTGACGTACCCATTTTATGCCCCATAACTATAGGATTTACGATTAACGATTTGCGATTTACGATTGGTTTGCCCTGAGACTGCCGAAGGGCCGGACCCCACGAAATCCTGAAGAACCCATTTCTCCCGATCTCCGTGTCTCTCTATGTATTCTCCATGCAGCTCCGTGTAACTCCAGATTACCGCGTGATCAGGCTTAACTGCCTGGTTTCGCTGCTCCGTAGTGCGTCCCGATTGGCTGTCTCCAACTGAACGTACCAAACGGCCGTTCCCGAAGCATTTGCCAACTGCTGCGCCGGTATATGCAGGGTGTATCCATCCCCCAGGTTCGGCTCTGCCAGGCTGCCCAGAGCGACGGGTCCCGTTGCCGCCAGGTGATAAAGAGTCAACTGCTGCCCTGCTGTTAGAGGCAGCGGCCATTGCCAATAGAAAGAGAGGACGGCCGTCGCCGCAAAAACAGCGCCATCTGGCGGCCCCAGCAAGGTGATGGTGGCTGTCGCGGCGATGGTTGGCGTAGGGAGCGGCGTGGCGGTGAATGTGGCTGTGGGTGTGGCCACCGCTGCCGAGGCAACGGCTTCTGCCGCGCTCGTTGTCACGGCCAGCGTGGCGACCGGTTGCACATCGTTTTCATCTGCGTCCATGACGGCTTTCTGGCCTGCTGTGCCTGGCGTCGGCTGCCAACGACCGATCATCTGAATCGCGCCGATACACCCAAGCAAAAACAGCAGCGGCAGCAGCGTATAAAGGCGACGGTAACGTTTGTTGATGGGTTGCAAGGTTGTCCTTTGGCTCCTTGTTTGCACATAGTCTACTTCATGATGAAACGGCCGTCATCATTTGCGCCAGGTCCACCCGCCCATCATACAAGGCGCGCCCCACAATCACCCC
>JACSRF010000247.1 GCA_014879875.1 Anaerolinea sp. | reverse complement strand
GGTTTTCTCATAGCTTGCCAGGGGCAGGCCAATCGTAAATCGCAAATCGTTAATCGTAAATCCTATATCAACCTATGCCTGCTGACCAAAACGTTCTCGCAGCAACGTCGCCAATGTCGGCTGCCCAATCTCTTGCAATTCGTAGCGCACACGCTGGCTTGGCAGTTGGATATTGATCAACTTAGCCAGATCAATCGGCGTCGCCACAAGCACCATATCGGCCGGCGTCTGGTTAATCGTCTCCTCTAAGTCCCGCATTTGCTCTTGGCCATACCCCATCGCCGGCAAAACTTTACCTGTTGTTGGGTACTTCTCATACGTCGCCGCAATGGTACGCACAGCATACGGGCGTGGGTCAATAATCTCAGCCGCATCAAAGTAGTTCGCAGCAACCACACCGGCGCCATAAGCCATTTCCCCATGCGTCAACGTTGGTCCATCTTCCACTACCAGCACGCGCTTGCCGCGAATCGCCGCCGGGTCATCCACAAAAATCGGTGACGCAGCTTTCACAATGACCGCTTTTTTGTTCACCGCGCGGATATTTTGCTGCACCGTCACAACATTGGCATGATCGGCCGTATCTACCTTATTAATCACCACCACATCCGCCATGCGCAAATTGGTCTCGCCAGGATGGTAACGCAGTTCATGCCCCGGCCGGTGCGGATCAACGACAACAATGTGCAAATCAGATTTGTAAAACGGCACGTCATTATTGCCACCATCCCAAATAATGATGTCCGCCTCTGCCTCTGCCTGGCGTAAAATCGCCTCGTAATCTACCCCAGCATAAATCACCGCGCCGCGTTCCACATATGGCTCATACTCCTCACGCTCTTCAATGGTGCAATGGTGACGATCCATATCCGCATAACTGGCAAACCGCTGCACCGCCTGCGCCGCCAGGTCGCCATACGGCATCGGATGGCGAATTGCTACGACACGCTGATAGCCCAGCTCATCTTGCAAAATGCTCAGAATACGCCGTGACGTCTGGCTTTTACCACAGCCGGTACGCACGGCGCCTACAGAAACCAACGGCTTCGTCGCCTTGATCATCGTTTTGTCTGGTCCCAATAAGCAGAAAGTGGCGCCGGCCGCCAACACACGCGACGCCACATGCATGACATATTCATGAGCAACATCCGAGTAAGAAAACACAACCTCATCTACCTGATTTTGCTCCACCAACGCTTCCAGTTCTGCCTCCGGGTAAATCGGAATGCCTTCTGGATATAAGGGGCCAGACAAAGACGCCGGGTAACGACGCCCTTCGATATTCGGAATTTGTGTCGCGGTGAAAGCAATAACCCGAACCTGCTCATTGTGACGATAACAGGTGTTAAAGTCATGAAAATCACGACCCGCCGCACCCATGATAATCACTTTACGGTAATCATTAGAACTCATATGGTAATTTCTCCTAAATAGTGGGATGTAAATGTGGCCGCAGGGTTCGTTCCCTGCATATCTCAAGTCAGGCTATCATATCAACAACAGGTAAATTAACCAACTTACGCCATAAAGATTATGTTGATTCATGTTTGATATTATGAAAAGTAATGCTATAATGCTTCCAACTTTACTTACATAATCTATGGAATAGATGCGTTTTGGCGCAGACTGTGTGTCCCAAAACGATACAGGTGTGTCTCTGATATCACATAAATAGAGAATGGCATAAATAAAGGTAATTCCTTTTCGTTGAATTACGAGAACGCCATGTGCAGAAATATCCGTCAGAGATTTGCTGCACACAAAAGTTAAAGATGAACAGTGTCATGGTAACGGTCTGGCAACACAGGAGTAGTAGGCAATGGAAGAACAACTACTCGCCTTTTTGAAGTCCCTGGAACAGAAAAAAAAATATTCGCATAACACGATAGCGGCGTATAAAAACGATTTAAGCCAGTTTCATCGTTTCTTGCAAAACAGCAAGTACCGAGATATAGCCAATTGGATAAACGTTTCCGCCGATATTGTTAATGATTACGTTCAATTTATGGAAACGCAGCCTTATGCCTCGTCGTCTGTAGCGCGGAAGGTAGCGGCCGTTAAATCTTTTTTTAATTACCTGACATCCAGCAGCGTCATTGATGACAACCCAACCATTAACGTTGAATCACCGAAAGTAGAAAAGCGTCTGCCCAAACCACTCTCGCTCGACGACGTTGATCGCCTCTTAAAGGCGCCCGCTGCAAAAAAATCAGCCAAGAATTTGCGCGACACAGCATTGCTGACAACGTTGTACGCAACGGGGATGCGCGTCACCGAAGTTGTGTCCTTGCAAATGAATGATATTGATTTGCTCAATGCCATTCTCTATTGCTCAGGCAAAGATGGACAAGTCAGGGCGCTTCCTTTTGATAAAAAAACGCGCAAGGTGTTGGAAACCTACCTGGAAGATGGACGGCCGCATCTCCTAAAAAACAAGAATGAATCGGCGCTCTTCCTCAACCATCGTGGGCAGCAGTTGACCCGGCAGGGATTATGGCTAATCATCAAAGCGTATGCCAAAGAAGCAAACCTGAGCATACCGGTAACGCCGCATACCCTGCGCCATAGTTTTGCCGCTCACAGATTACAACGCGGCTCTGACCTGCAAGAAGTACAACAGCTGTTGGGCCACGCCAACATTTCCACAACGCAAATATATACCCAGCTCGATGAAAAACCGAAACCAATCTCTGAGAACGGGGAAGGCTAACCCTCTGCCACAAAGGACGGTGATTACCTATGGCTGATTTTTTCACACCGACAGAGATTGCTGCCGCCGCAACGGCCGTTCGCCGTCATACTAACCAGCAGCCGACTGTTGGTCTCATTCTAGGGTCGGGGCTAAGCAGCCTGGCCGAGGCCGTTACCAATCCTGACATTATCCACAGCAGCGACATCCCCCATTGGCCGGTTTCAACAGTAGCCGGGCATCACGGCCGTTTAATCATCGGCGGGTTGGAAGGGAAAACGGTACTCGTGCTGCAAGGACGTTCCCATTACTACGAAGGGCTGTCCACCCGTCAAATTACCCTGCCGGTGCGCGTCATGCACGCCCTCGGCGTGAAAACGCTGATTGTCACCAATGCGGCCGGTGGCATTAATGCGCAATTTACGCCCGGCGATTTAATGTTGATCAAAGATCATATCAACTTCTTGGGCATGGCCGGCAACAACCCGCTGCGCGGCCCCAATGATGACGCTGTGGGGCCACGCTTCCCCGATATGACCGAACCTTATGATCGTGGCTTACGGCAGTTGGCGCAGCAAACGGCCGTCGCCAATGGCTTCGCCGTGCAAGAGGGGGTCTATGCCTACGTTGCCGGTCCCAGCTACGAAACACCAGCCGAACTGCGCTTTTTGCGCATGGTCGGCGCCGACGCCGTCGGCATGTCCACCGTGCCCTCGGTCGTAGTCGCCCGCCATGCCGGTATGCGCGTCTTAGGCGTGTCCACCATTACCAACATGGCCATACCGGACCCAATTCCCGGCACAACCTTGACACACGAGGAAGTGTTGGAAACAGGCAAGCGCGTTATTCCCCTCTTAATGGCCCTGCTCTCCGGAGTGGTCCGCCAACTGTAAAAACCAACAAGCATTTGGAACAAATTTACGTTTTCATTATCCACAATGATGTCTGGATTTATATCCTGTGCGCGTTTGGACTTTTTTGGTACCTGAACGAGTTATTTCGCGCACAGCGCATGTTACGCCGCGCCGTGTTTGGGCTGGAAAAAGAAACGGCGCTGCACGCCCGCAGCAATGCGCTGGTTTTGATACTCACGTTAGGCGGTATTATTGGGGCCATCTATTACGTGAATGCCCAAATCGCCCCCACTTTACCCCCAGAACTGCTCAAACCACCCACCCCGACGCCGGACATTTTCGCAACACCGTTGTCTTCACCGACGCCCCTCTATACCGCAGTGCCGCCAACAACGCCGCCGCAGTTAGCAGCAACCGTCACTTTGCCCGGTCAGGGCATACCTGAAGGAGTAGATGCTGGCGGAGCGGCTACGGCCGTTGCCAACACCCCCACCCCCGCTGCCACTCCTACCCCTTTCATTGGCTGCCGCATTAACCTCAACTTCCGTGAACCACAAGATCGCGCCATCGTTGCCGGCATGGTCTCCTTCTTTGGCACGGCCAACACAGACAACTTTGGCTATTATCGCCTGGAAGCAAACGGGCCACAAACCAACGGGCAATGGGCCTCGCTGTTAGGCCGCAACATAGACAAACCCGTCATTGACAGTTTTTTGGGCAATGCCAATCTGCAAGAGTGGGCCTCTGGCCCCTATCTGATCCGTTTGGTAACTGTAGATGTAGATGGCAGCGAAACAGGCGCCTGCGTCATTCAAGTGACGCTCGACAACCGCACGCCATAGACCTTGACAGGTCTGGCAGACCTGTCAGGTCTTTTCTCACGACGCCTGTTCATAAAAACAAAGCTGCGTGTTCCCATACTGGCGTTGGTCAGTGAGAACCAGATTTTGCAAAGGCAGCGCCTCGTACTCCTTCGGGTCAATCTGCACAATCACCATACCCGTTGGCGTCAGCAGCGCCGACGGCCGTTCATCCAACGCCCGCAGCGCCTGCCCCCACATCCCCAAATACTGTGGCGGCGCAACATATACTACGTCAAACGGCCGTACCGCCGCCTGCGCCAGATACTTAAACGCATCCATCTGCACCACCTGCGCTTCGGCAGCCAACCCCGTGTGGCGCAAATTATCCTTGACTGTGCGAATCGCCGGCCACATAGCGTCTACAAAAACCACCTCCACCGCGCCACGACTCAATGCCTCAATGCCTACCTGCCCCGTCCCGGCAAACAAATCCAACCAACGCGAGCCAACAACGGCCGCTCCCAAAATATTGAACAAGTTTTCCTTCACCCGATCCATAATGGGGCGCGTTGTATCGCCAGGAACCCGCTTCAATTTGCGCCCTTTGGCGCGACCGCTAATCACACGTATCATTTTACTTTACCTGTAACTCAAACAGAGCCTTATGATCCCCAACTTGCGCCCCGGCGTTGTCCAGCAGCGGCAAACGCCACCCTTCCGTCTGCACCCACAAACCCACCGCCACCGTGTACGTTCCCGGTGGCAGCGCGGCGGGCAGCGCCAGCGTGTGCTCATCACGCACGTACTTATCCAACGGCCAACGCCGCGTCGGAAAATCGCCAGGGTTCAATTTATCAGACTGCACCACCAGCGCCCCATCGGCGGACAGTAAATGCACAAATACCTGGTAATTGATGTCCAGTTGGGTTTGCGCCTTCCAATATAAGGTAATGGTCACATCGTTACCGGGCACGGCCGTTTCCGTCGTCGTGTCATAACCAATCAAAGCAATCTGCTGCCCAAAATCGGCGAAGCGTGTGTGTTGCGCGGTAACGGCCGTCATCCCCACAGACTCATGCCGCAGCCAGCCGGCCGGCCCCAAGACAAACAGGGTAACGGCCGTCACGCCCCCCACCACAGCCAACACCACCTTATCCTGCCGCTGCCAGGGCTGGCCTGGCGTTGGCCGCTGTCGCCGCCAACGCCAGGCCAGCCCAAGCAACGGCAACAGCGACGCCCAGAAGATAGCAGCGCCCAATGTGCGCGGCGGCGTGCTGCCAAATTTCACCTCCACCACATGCTCCCCGGCCGCCAACGGCACGACAATAAACCCCTCCGGTCGTCCCAACTCCGTTTCGACCAAAGCCCCATCCACGCGCACCTGCCAGCCCGGAAAATCAAACAAAAACAACCGAAACTGAAAGGGTTGCGGCGCAGAAATGGCGTATCGAGTCAGCAGCGGCCGCACGTAATCGGTGACGATCTCCGTTCCCTCCGGCGCCTGCGCCCAATTAATCCGGTCAACCGGGATGCCTTCATACAAGCCATAGACCACATTGCCGTTACGCTCCGGGATCATTTCCACCGTCGCCGGTACGTAATCGGCCGTTGAAGTGGTTCCCAGCCAACGGCCGCTGTGCTCAATCTCGGTCATGCGCCGCATATCTACCACGCCAAAATCGGGCCAGGGCAGCGGCTGCGTCAGGGGCAGCCCCAACAAAACGGGCAGCGCCACGAGTACGGCCGTTCCCCAACTCCCCCATCGCCGCCACCGCTGCGGCCACCAACTTTCCACAGCCGACACTCCTGCGCCGGCCAACACGGCCAACACAGCGGCCGTCGCCCCCATCAACCGCCAGGGAAATTGAAAATAGGGCAAAACAGGGACAGTTTCCCACACAGCCTGCGACATAGGCAGCATCATCACCAGCAGGACAATCGCCGCCAGTGCAAAGAACCAAAGATGCCCGGCAGCGCGTACCCGACCCCGCACCAGCAACAGCGCCCCCAACAGCGCCAACACCCACTGCGCCACCCCCAGATTAAAGCGGAAAGCGGGTTCGGTGGCCCCCCAATCCAGGCGGCGCGTCCAGGTTAACAGTTCGCCCCAGGAGAGAAAATGGGTGCGGAAATCGTAGTTATCCCCTTGCCCCAACAGTGTCGTCAAATTGACGGCGCTGCGTTCCAGCGCCACCGGCAGCCAGAAAAAAGCGGATACGCCCACGGCCAGCGCCAATGCCGCCCACACAATCATCCGCCCTTCCCCCTCATCTTGTCGCCACGGCCACGCCGCCCACGCCACCAACACGCCAAACAGCAGCAGCGCCATCAGGTTATGGCTCAAAATCACGGCGGCCGTACTGAGAACGGCCGTCACCCAATGCCACCCTGTCACCTGCCGCCGCAGCCGGTCCAACGTCCATAACGCCAGCGCAAACATGCCAAAGCTCAGCGACTCGGCCAATGCCCCACGCGCATGGGGATCAATATATTGAATATAGGGCGCATAAACAAAACAGGCAGCGGCCGTATAACCGGCCACCCGCCCCCAATGCGCGCGCGCGAACCCATAGATGCCGCTGGCGGCCGTTAACAGGCTCAGCACAAACACCGCTTTCACCCCGGCAACCGCGTCCAGTTTGGGCAGCAGTTCAAACAAAAGCCCCAGGTAATAACTCAGCGGTGCATAATAGTTAAAAATTGGGTAGCCATACCCATGATAAAAATTGGGCGCCCAGCGTGGGTAAATTTCCCCATGGCGGATCAGATAGCTCAGTTCATACAGGCGAAAAATGTGCAGCTCAGCGTCGGTAGCCTGGGGCAAACTGGGGCGGCTGAGAAACGGCCAGACCGCCAGCCCGCTAATGACCAGCACAACCAAAAAACCAGGATCAATGTAACGCAGCCATGATTTCAGGCGCACCGTGCTACCTCATAAAAAGGAAAACGTGAAACGTGAAGAACGTTACCACGTTTCACGTTTCACGCTTTGCGTTAAAACGACGATTTGCAGACGAACGGCCGTTTCTACTAACTGCAACCGGCCGTTGACCTGCTGTGGCCGGTCTCCGACCGCGCCACCTCCAGTTTAAGCCCGTCCCATCCGTTCCGCCACAATTTTGGCGATGTCATCCGGATTCTCGGCGACAGGAATACCGGCGGCGCGCAGGGCGTCAATTTTACCCTCGGCCGTGCCACTTTTGCCTTCGACAATGGCCCCTGCATGCCCCATCCGCCGTCCAGGCGGCGCCGTGCGCCCGGCAATGAACGACGTCACCGGCTTGGTCACATATTCTTTAATATAAGCGGCCGCTTTCTCTTCCGCATTCCCGCCAATCTCGCCAATCATCACAATATGCTCAGTCTGTGGGTCTGCCTGGAACAGTTGCAGCACGTCAATAAAATCCGTACCGTTAATCGGGTCTCCGCCAATACCCACGCAAGAAGATTGCCCAATGCCCAAGCGAGTCAGGGCATCAATCACCTCATAGGTCAACGTGCCGCTTTTAGAGACAACGCCAACCGGCCCTGGCATGGCAATATTGCCCGGAATAATGCCCACTTTGGCTTCACCGGGCGTCAACAAGCCGGGGCAGTTTGGCCCCACCAGACGCACGCCCTTGTTATCCAGGTAAGCGCGCACGGCGATCATGTCCAACACCGGGATATATTCCGTCAGGCAGACCACCAATTTCAAGCCGGCGTCGGCCGCTTCGTAAATGGCATCTACGGCAAAGCGCGCCGGGACAAAAATGATGGAGGCATTGGCCTCCGTCGCCGCCACCGCTTCACGTACCGTATTGAAAACAGGGACCATCTGCCCGGCGATTGCGACATCCAGGCCGCCCTTGCCCGGCGTCACCCCGGCGACAACGTTCGTACCATACGCGATCATCTGCTCCGTATGGAATTGACCCTCGCGGCCGGTGATGCCTTGTACCACCAGTTTTGTGTCTTTATTGACTAAGATGCTCATGATTATTTTGCCCCCTTGGCCGCCGCTACCGCTTTTTGCGCCGCATCAGAGAGGGTAACGGCCGTGATCATCTCCGCACCCTGCAAAATCTCCAGCCCCTCTTGCGCATTCGTCCCCGCCAGGCGCACCACCATTGGCACGTTCGTCTGCACCAATTCCAGCGCCGCTAAAATGCCACGCGCCACCTCATCCCCGCGCGTAATGCCGCCAAAGATATTGATCAGCACCGCCTCCACATTTGGGTCAGAGAGGATCAACTTAATCGCCGTGGCCACCTGATCAGCGCGCGCCCCCCCGCCAATGTCCAGGAAATTGGCCGGTTCACCGCCAAACAACTTCACCACATCCATCGTCGTCATGGCCAGACCGGCGCCATTCACCATACAGCCAATGTTACCATCCAGTTTGATGAAGTTAATCCCGGCCAGGCGCGCCTCACGTTCCGATACGGGTTCTTCATCTACGTCACGCATCTCTGCCAGCCGCTGCTGCCGGAACAAAGAATTATCATCAATAGACATCTTCCCATCCAGCGCCATCAGTTTCCCTTCGCCGGTCAGCACCAATGGGTTCACCTCGGTCAACGAAGCATCGTTTCCCTTAAAACAGGCATACAGACCAACGACAATGTTGTGAAACTCGCGCCATAACTCTTTGGGAAACCCCATGGCATGGGCCAGATACGTTGTCTGGTAGCTGCGCACGCCCAGGGTCGTATCAATGTGAACGGTAAAAATTTTTTCCGGCGTTTCCTCAGCAACTTGTTCGATGTCCATGCCGCCGGCCGGGGAAGCCATAATCATTGGTTTACGCGCCGCCCGGTCAATTAAAATAGCCAGATAAATTTCTTGGGCAATACCACCGGCCGCCTGTTGGTCAATCAGGACCTTGCGCACGGTCAGCCCCTTGATGTCCATGCCCAGAATGGCTTCCGCCTGTTTTTCGGCCGTGTCCGGGTCATGCGCCAGTTTGACGCCACCGGCCTTACCCCGGCCGCCTGTGTGTACTTGTGCCTTTACCACTACACGGCCGCCCAATTCCCGCGCAATTTCACGCACACCCTTCGGCGTCGTCACGACCTGCCCCTGGGGAATAGGCACACCATGTTCGGCAAACAACCGTTTTGCCTGATATTCGTGCAGATTCACAGATAACTCCTTTTCATAGTGGGGTTTACATCATGTGTTCGTCAGATTGGTTCAATCTTAGAGAGTAAACCAATTTACCCGCAACAAACACAAAGGCGAACTTAAACGTTCGCCTCTGCTTATGTAGCCGTTTAAAGAACAACGAAATTATAACACGCCCCCGGCAAGCAGGCGACAACCAGATACACACCTGTACGAGCGCACACCGGCACGCAAAAGACAATAGACCCATTCTCCTACTTGACGCCGCTTTTAGCTATGTGAATAATAACAACATATCGTAATGGTAAGTTATAGATGTTAAGAAAAAGATTTGGGGTTTCCACATAGCTTGTCAGGGGGCAAGCCAATCGTAAATCGCAAATCGTTAATCGTAAATCCTATAGCTGTTGTCAGGTAAGGTGTGCAAGAGATGAACGTAACCCAAACAACAATGAACCCGTATTCTGTAGTAGAAATCGAACACCTTATTGCCGAAGGCAAACTGCTGCGCCTGCTGCAACCAGATATCAAAGCCACCGTCGAAAAAGCCTTACAGCAGCATGATGAAGCGCGCGCTTACGTCGTTGAAAATGGCAATGAGCTTTATCTCTCTTTCCTCACCATTCAAGACACACAGCAGCGTGAACGAATTTACCAACTGGTTCAACGTTACCAAACCGGCGAACAGATCAATTTAAGTGTGCTGCCTGTTTATCTCAAGCAGCTTCTCCAGCCAGAATTAACAGGGGTAGGACGGTTGTTAGGGGCTGTTTTGCTCGGCGCCTTTGCAGGTGTGGCTGTGGGGATTTTAGCGATGGCCGTTTCGACCCTGGCCTTGAACCTGTTGGGGCTGGTCATGGATCAGGTAAGTGTTGAATTTGCAGGAATGAGGATAACGGCCGTCATCTTCATCATCTTTAGCGCCCTCGGTTGGACCGCCGGCGCGATTATTGCCTGGCGACGCTTACGCTCCTGGGCGCAAATTAGCGCCCAGGCAGAAATCATTCGGGGCAAATTTTGGCGTAGATAAGCAAAAGGCCGGGTATGTGACCCGGCCTTTTTGTTAACTATGCCAGATTAAGAACCATTATGGTTCCGGCGTGATTAAAGAGGCCGGTTCCGTGGGAGCGGGCGTCGGTTGCGCCAGGAACTTCGGATCCAGCAGCGGCCGTTTCGGGACCCGCGTCCGCCAGAACTCCGTTATCTGCACCCCTTCCGCAAGACGTGCATTCACCAACGCCGTTAGCAAAGATGCTTTTTCCGTCTCCACCGTGCTCTCCGGCAAATCACGTCGCTCGCGCCCACTTACCTGAATCAGATAATATTGCGACGTGCCCGACTCGTCTGTCTGCGTTAAAACTCCACTTGGTTCGTCCGTCGCCAACGAAAACGCGGCAGCGGCCGTTTCGCTACCCAGCAGCGACGCCAGCGTATCTTGCGTCTGCCACAAATACTCTGTCGCCAACGCCCCCGGAAAAGCAGCAGCCGCATCGGTCGGCGTACTACGCACCACATTCCAGACAGTCAGAAACCCATCTTGCGCGATCAACGCCAACGCTTCATTGGCGTCAGTTTCTGTGGCCAGGCGCAGCACAAACAGACTCACATGTTCAGCCTGCGTATCAACCTCATTCTCAATCCCCAACACGTCTTGCAACCGTTCCCGGTACAAAGAAGCGCGCACAGCTTCCCGGTACACCTGCTCCTTCACGTCATAGCGGCGGTACTCCGTAAGCAGTTCATTAAACTGTTCCTGGAATGCCTCTTGGGTAACCGGCGTCGCTGTTGGGCGTGGCGTACTGGTTGGCCCGGTCGTTGGCGTTGGCAACGATTCAACCGGCACAACTTCCGTGATAACGGCCGTAGGAATCGGCGTCAACGATGGCGTTGGCATCACAGTTGCCGTTGCCGGTGGCAGGGGCGTCGGCGACTCGCCGCCGTAATAAGCAAAAAATCCGCCAATTGTCTCCTCTACTTCGGCATCGGTGACGACAATGCCGCGCGCCTCTGCTTCCTGACGAATGATTGTCTCTTCCACCATCGTATCTAGAACCGATTGCGCCAACAGTTCTGCATCTTGCAGCTCCACAATCGTTTGTCCGGCGAATTGCTGAATGATGCCAACATTCTTCTCGAACGCTTCGTACTGATTTTCAAGGAAAATGATCCGCTGCGCTCGTTCCAATGTCACCCGATCCTGCCACTGTTGTAAGGTAATCTTTTCGTCGTTCACCATCGCTACCGCACGATTGGGCACAAGGAAAAATTCGTTCACCACCCCGACCATAGCAATTAATACCAGCAGTCCAATGACAGCAGCCACAGCAATACGCACCTGTCGCATCTGTTCAGCATGCCGCCGCGCGCGCAAAATATCCTTGCGCGACTGCCGTTCTTCTTCAACGGTTTTTGTCTGTTTCTTAGCCATCCTGTTCCCTAAACACAGATAAACGCAGATTTGATGCAAATCTGCGTTTATTCACAGTCTAAACGTATGCTATTCGCGTCAAGATCACTCGGCCACAAAGGGCAGCAGAGCGATGTGCCGGGCGCGTTTAATGGCTACTGCCAACCCGCGTTGGTGTTTGGCGCAAGTTCCGGTCTGGCGACGCGGCTTGATCCGCCCAAATTCATTGACGTACCGTCCTAACATATCGGACTGCTTATAATCAATGGTGTGAACGCCATCAACACAAAAAGCGCAGATCTTTTTTCTGCGGCGCGGCTGCTGTTGTCTTCTTTGGCTATTTACATTCCCTTGCATGAATTAAAACCTCCACATACCATGAGCACGTTATAGCATTTACGATTTACGATTACTGCCACTCCAGACAAAGCATCGTAAAATCCCAAATCTTTTTCTTAAACGCTATAACTGCTCAGGCCATTTTCAATAATCAACATCATTGTCAGACAACGGGATTACTTCGTAAGCGACCACTTCCGTACGGAAGTGTTTCCGGCCCTGGTTATCTTCCCAACTACGAGTCTGTAACCGGCCTTCCACGTACACTTGCTGACCTTCAGTCAACCGCTTGCTGCACGCTTCCGCCAGGTTGCCCCAGACGACGACGTTGAACCATTCCGTTTCCTCGTGAGCTTCGCCTTCCCCAGAATTCCAGGTGCGTGACGTGCCGACACTAAAAGAAACAACCGGACGACCACCGGGTGTGTGCCGCAGTTCGGGGTCACTGTCAAGCCAGCCTATCAGCAGAACCTTATTCAAGCTTCTGGGCATGTCTTTCATGCGCCAACCCCATTACTACGTTGTCTATACTTGCTTTACCTACTTCTCTTTGCGCACAAACATATAGCGCAAAATGTCTTCTGTGAACTGCAAGTTGCGTTCAATGTCTGTGAGACGGTCGGGATCAATTTGGGCTTCGTAATACACGTAATAGCCACGCTTAAACTTGCGGATATCGTAAGCCATTTCACGCATACCCCATTGATCAACTTTCAGGCTTTCAGCTTCGGCAGCGCCTGGCGTCACCCAGCCCTGAATACGTTCAAGCAGTTCTTTGCGTGGCTGTTCTTCCAGCTCAGGTTGTATAATAATCGTGAGTTCGTAATCTCGCACGTTGCATTTACCTCCTTTCCACGGTATGACTCTAGCGAGTGATGCCCTTAATCCTTTAATTCAATGCGGGCTGCCCAACGGCCGTTCCCATTGAACCCTGTTAAGAGCGGAAAGCAGCGAACAATTATTAGATTTTTGTTGCTGCGCAACGAGTTGAGTATCATATCACAAAAAGGATTTTGGACAAGCGGTTATGCGTGTATCTTCTCCGGTTCCGGCAAATTTTAAGCAGGTGAATATTTTAGACTACCTGACGGCGCGCTTTACATATTTGCCCCGACAAGCCTGGCTTGATCTGGTAATGCAGCAGCAAGTGACGCGCAATGGCGTCGCCTGCCATCCGGCAACGCTCGTGACGCAGGGAGATGTGGTTGCCTGCGATGTGCCCCAGGTTGCGCAGCCGGCCGTGAATCTGGCATATACGATTATTTATGCGGACCGATGGCTGCTGGGTATCAATAAGCCAGGGGGGCTGCGGGTTCACAGCCAGGGGAAGTTTGTGACGGCAAATCTGATCTACCATTTGCGGCATGAACATGAACCCCCTTACCCGGAAGCGCAGTTGATCAATCGCCTGGATGCAGATACGTCTGGGGTGGTTTTGGTGGCGTGCAACGAGGACGCCCGGCGCTTGTTGGGGGAACAGTTTCAGGAACAACTCGTGGACAAAGAGTATCTGGCGGTGGTGCAGGGCGTTCCGGCAGTGGCGCAGGGGATGATTGACCTGCCTGTGGGCCGGGCGCAGGGAAGTCAGGTTAAGCATCGGCAAGGGGTTGTCAGGGGTGAAGGTGGGAAAACGGCCGTTACCCATTACCACCTCATCAACACCCTCGGCCCCCACCATGCTTTGCTGCGCCTGCACCCACAAACCGGCCGCACTCATCAACTGCGCGTACATCTCGCCGCTATCGGCCATCCCATCGTCGGCGATGCGTTGTACACGATGGATGACGACGCCTTTTTAGCCTGGAGCCAACACCGCCAGCCAATCCCGGCGATGTGCGGCATGGCGCGGCAGGCATTGCATTGTTCCCGCACCCGTTTCACCCACCCTATCACGCAGCAGCCCTGTACTGTAGAAGCGCCAATGCCAGGCGATATGCGCCAACTTATTGATCAATTGTCGTGACCAAGCCACGCATCAGATAGGTGACGTCTTACTATTCCTTGTGCCTGTAAGTTACGGCGTCGTGTTGCGACCGCCGCGATAACCACCGCCACCATTACCGCCACCAACGCCACCACTACCGCCATTTCCACCGCTGCCTCCGGCTCCACCAGCGCCACCGCTGCCGCCATTCCCACCGCTGCCACCGACGCTGCTACCGCTGCCATTCCCATTTTGTCCGGCCATAATGGCGTCGTACAATTCCTGTGGCAAATATTGTGGCGCATAAACCTCACCTGTTTGCCGTTCTAAATTGGTGACAAAAGCGCGCAAATGGCTTTCAGACCCGGCGCGCAAGTTTTGGAATACCTGGATAATGTCTGCATTATCGGTTTGCGCCAGGCGGGCGTCCAGGTCAAGAATGTCAACTTCCTCGATAATGGCCCCTACCCGCAGCGCATCAACCAGCGTTTGCATCCCCTGCGTCACCAGTTGGTTGTACAACGTTTGCAACGTTGGGTCGGTAAATACGCCAGGTGCATTGCCTGCGGCCGGATCATCCAGGTTATAGATTGTCAGCAAATTGAGAACCGACTCAGTATGCACCTGCTCGCTGGCGGCGATGTTTTGGAAGACGGGCAGTCCCCACGTGTCATACAATGCCACATAGACGTCGTGCGCCAATTTTTCTTCTTCGCGCATGAACAGCAAGGCGGCCGTTTCCGTTTCATCTAGATCGCCAGGAGATGGCAGCGCCACGCCTACGCCTGCATGGACGCCATTATTACCGGCGGCGCCATTCGCGCCAGCATTGCCGCTGCCATTGTCACTGCCATTGCCAGCGCGCGCGGGTTGGGCAGCGGCCGTTTCCCCACTTACCACCGCAGCCTGCACACGGGCCGGCGCATCTGTTGCGCCTTGCGCCGCCACTTGCGCCGCTGTTCGTGCGGGTTCAACGGCCGTTGCCGCCGTCGTCCCTTGCTGTGTACAAGCAGCCAGAAAAACAACCATCAGTAACAGTAAAATCAGACCTGTTCGATACATTCCTGTATATTGAGACATCATAACCTCCGTCGCATAGTACCAGTAATCGGTAAGCGATGTTCGGTAAGCGGTGTTCAATGTGAGATATTTTGTAACCCGAACATCTTTGTTTAGATCATCGGACAGGGATGTCCGATTTACAGAGGATAACAGTCAGTTATGAAGAAGTTTTGAAGAAGGTATGGGCAGGGTGTGAAACGGATGGGAGGTTGGGCGTCGGATTACCGATTACGGACTACCGATCACCGACTACGGGCAGCGAAAAGACAAACGTCGCTCCGGCTCCTGGTTCGCTTGCAACCCAAATACGGCCGTGATGCGCCTCGACAATGGCCCGTGAAATTGCCAATCCCAGGCCGGAACCCCCTTCATCGCGGGTGCGGGCGCTGTCGGCGCGCCAAAAGCGATCAAACACGTGCTGCTGTCCGGCCGCCGTCAGACCCGGACCGTTATCTGTTACGCTGATCAGTACGGCGTCTGCCTGTACGGTGAGGTCAATCTGCACGATGGGCACGGCCGTATCTCCCCGTGCCACGTGGCGCAGCGCATTGGAAAGCAAATTGCCCAACACTTGTTGCAGCCGGTCCGGGTCGGCCAGGAGCAGCGGCGCGGCGGCCGCAACCTGCGCCCGCAGCTGCACCCCTTCCGCTTCGGCCAGAGGTGTAAAGGCGGCTAATGCCTGCTGTACCAGGTCGCGCAAATCAGTCAGGCGCATGTTCAAGGGCAACTGCCCGCTTTCCGCCAACGACAGGGTACGTAAATCTTCCACCAGGCGTCCTAGCAGCAGCGTTTCTTCATGAACCAGCGCCAGGTTGTCCGGGGAAACTTCAAAAACGCCGTCGAGCATCGCTTCCATGTGACCACGCATGATGCTGAGAGGGGTGCGTAGTTCGTGGGCGACGTCGGCCAAAAGCTGCTGCCGCTGCTGTTCGACGGCTGCCAGCGTCCCGGCCATCTGGTTAAAGCTGCGCGCCAGTTCGCCCAATTCTCCCTGCCCCGCCACCGGCACTTGCTGCGCCAGGTTTCCTTGCGCCATTTGTCGTGTAGCCTGGGTAAGCTGACTTAACGGCCGTGTCAACCAACGCGCCAACAACGCCCCCAACCCCAACGCCAGCAGCACCGACAGCCCTCCCCCTAACCAAAGGGCGCGGTTAACGTCTACCAAAAATTGCTCGGCGGCGCGGCCACCACTGCCACCCGGTTCGCGCACCAGCAGCAGCGCCACTTGCTGCCCCCCCACAACCACCGGCAAGGCAAGATCGGCGTCGGTCACCCCGGTAGGGCGGCTGCCGCGCCCACCACCGGCGGCAATCTCCACACCGTTGCTGTCGAGCAACGCCACGCCTACACCGCCGCCACCACCGGCCCCCAGCCCCGGCCGCCCCGATTGTATCAAGGCAGCGGCCCCGATCCAGTTACCCTGCCGCTGGTACAGATTTGCCAGGTTGTCTACCACCGTTTCCCATTCACTCTCCTGATTTTGGGAGAGAAAGTGGCGGAAGTTGGTGGTGGTAGTCTGGGTGGCCAGCAGGGCAACGGCCGTTATCCCCACCAGCGCAACCAGTAAAAAGGCGGCGGTGAGACGGAACCAGAGAGAGTGACGGAGAGCGATCATCGGGAGTCGGTTACTGCATTACAGTTCACTGATTATCGTTTCAAAGGTCGGGATTGAAGCGATAGCCCACGCCAAAGACAGTTAGAATATACTGCGGCTGCGCGGTGTCTGGTTCGATTTTCTTGCGCAAGTTCTTGACGTGAACGTCTACGGTGCGCTCGTAACCATCATAGGCAAACCCCTGCGTGCGTTCCAGTAGTTCCAGGCGACTGAAAGCGCGCCCGGGATTGCTCAAGAGGGTACTGAGCAGGTCAAATTCCATGCGCGTCAGCTCAACTGTTTCTCCATTGACGTGCAGCATATGCGCCGAGCGATCCAGTTCCAGGTCGCCCCGGCGCACCAGGTCAGGGCGGTCGGCGGCTGGTTCCATGCGCCGCAGCACCGCTCGCACGCGCGCCACCAGTTCTCGCGGACTGAACGGTTTGGTGACGTAATCATCGGCGCCCATTTCCAGCCCGGCGATTTTGTCTACGTCTTCGATGCGCGCCGTAAGCATGATGATCGGCGTGCTGCGCTCCTGCCGGTGCAGGCGCAGAAATTCCCATCCATCCATTTCCGGCATCATCAGGTCGAGCACAATCAGGTCTGGTTGGTGATCACGGGCGGCAAAGAGGGCGTCACGGCCGTTTCCTGCCGTCACCACCGTAAACCCTTCCTGCTCCAAATACCCGCGTACCAGATTGACCAGCCGGGGTTCGTCATCTACCACCAGAATTGTCTTACTCATACATCTCTCCAAGTAACCGTTCACCCCCGTCGGTTTCGACAAGCTCAACCGACGCCCCCTTCGACAGGACTTCGGCGTGAGCTCAGTCGAACGCTCAGGGGGCAAGAGTGAATGATTACGATACATGTTATACTTTCCCACTGTAACCGCCACTTGTAAAGAAGCTGTGAAGAAACAGGTGTGCATTTCTTCACAACTTGTTCATAGCTGTTCACTATACT
>JACSRF010000076.1 GCA_014879875.1 Anaerolinea sp. | reverse complement strand
AAATGTAGCCCAGGTTGGTAACCTGGGTTACATGTCGTCTCCTATTTATAAAACAGCGGATAGCGCGCCGGGGCCGTTTCGTGCATCATCTCATAGACCACGTCGAATACCTCTTCCACATTCGGCTTGGAGAAATAGCCGCCATCAGAGCCATATGCCGGGCGATGCGCTTTGGCCGTCAGGGTGCGCGGCGCGGCGTCGAGCCACCAGAAGCCGCCCTGCGCCTCCAACACTTGCTGCATCATGTAGGCCGTCGCCCCGCCGGGCACATCTTCATCGAGGAAGAGGATGCGGCTGGTTTTTTGCAGCGATTGTTGAATACGGCCGTCGCGGTCAAATGGCAGCAGCGACTGCACGTCTATCACCTCGGCGTCCACCCCAACCTGTTGCAGTTTAACGGCCGCTTCCAGGGCAATGTTGCAGCACGCGCCATAAGTTACAATCGTCACATCCTCTCCCTGGCGCAGTATCTCCGGCACACCCAAAGGCACAGTTATCTCGCCGATATTGGCCGGCAGCCGCTCCTTCAGGCGATACCCATTGAGCACTTCCACGACCAGGCCCGGCTCATCCCCTTGCAGCAGCGTGTTGTAAAAACCGGCCGCCCGCGTCATGTCACGGGGTACAAGCACATACATACCGCGCACCAGGTTGATAATGCCGGCCATCGGCGAGCCGGCGTGCCAGATTCCTTCCAGGCGATGGCCGCGTGTGCTGACAATGACCGGCGCTTTTTGCCCGCCGGCCGTGCGCCAGCGCAGCGTCGCCAGGTCATCAGACATCAACTGCAAGGCGTAGAGCACGTAATCCAGATATTGAATTTCGGCAATGGGACGCAGCCCGCGCAGCGCCAGGCCAATGGCCTGCCCCAAAATGGTCGCCTCGCGGATGCCGGTATCGGCGACGCGCAGCGGTCCATATTTCGTCTGTAACCCGGCAAAGGTCTGGTTAACGCCGCCCAACTTGCCAACATCCTCGCCAAAGGCCAGCACGCGCGGGTCACGCGCCAGGATGGCGTCAAAATAAGCGTTCAACACTTCAAAGCCGCTGACCAGGGAGGAATCGGGCGTGTAAACGGGTTTTATTTCGGGCACATGCAGGGCGGAGCTACGGCCGTCGTTGTGCAGGTGCGCCCCATATTTGCGCGTGTTCGCCGCCACTTGTTTGTTTTTCCAGGCAATGAGCTGCGGCCGCGCCGGTGGATTCTCATCCTTGACAGCCAGCAGCACATCATGCAAGGCATTCAAAATGTCGCGCTGCTGCGGGTTGGGCTTGTTCAGCAGCCGCTGCTTAATTTGGGCGACGTCGGCGGAGCAGGTGCAGGTGTTTTCCACGGCTTCGATGAGGTGGACGGCCGTTTGCACATCCTCATAATGGGAAGACGTAAATGCGCGCCACGCTTCCGACTTAATGCGTTCTATCCGCTCCCGCGCCTCGTGCTCAATGTCGTCCAACTCGCCCGGCAGCGCCAGGCCGCGCTCAATAATCCATTCGCGCAGCTTCTTGATGCCGTCAAACTCCTCTTCCCAGGCCAACCGCTGCGGCGATTTGTACCGCTCGTGGCTGCCCGACGTCGAGTGACCCTGCGGCTGCGTCAAGTCAATGACATGGACAATGGCCGGAATATGGTCGCGCCGCGCCGCCGCGGCCGCTTCCCGGTAGACGCGCACCAACCCGGCGTAGTCCCAGCCGCGCGTGGTGTACAGATTAAAACCATGGCTTGAGCCAGGCTGACGACGAAATCCCGCCAACAGCGCCGACAAATCCCCATGCGTAATCTGATGCGCATTGGGCACAGAAATGCCATAGCCATCATCCCAAATGGAGATGATCGCCGGCGCTTGCAGCACGCCAATGGCATTGACGCTCTCCCAAAACATCCCTTCGGCGCAGCTGGCATTGCCAATGGTTCCCCAGGCGATCTCATTGCCGCGACGAGAAAATTGCGTCATGTAGTGCAGTTCGGCCAATTCGCGGTAAACCCGCGAGGCGTAGGCCAAACCCACCAAACGCGGCATTTGCGAACCGGTGGGGGAGACATCGGCCGACGTATTCAGCATCTCTGTTTGTACTTTCCAACTCCCGTCCGGGTGCAGCAGCCGTGTGGCAAAATGGGCGTTCATCTGGCGGCCGGCCGAATGGGGATCGGCCGTGACATCGGTATGCGCATACAGTTGGGCAAAAAACTCCTGGATGGTCGCCATGCCCCTGGCAAACATGAAGGTCTGGTCACGGTAATAACCAGAGCGGAAATCCCCTTTGCGAAACGCTTTCGCCATGGCAATTTGCGGAATTTCTTTGCCATCGCCAAAGATGCCAAATTTGGCGCGGCCGCTAAAGACCTCGCGACGGCCGATCAGACTCACCTGCCGGCTCTCCACCGCTAACCGGTAATCAGCCAGAATTTCGGCCGCGTCGCCTGGTATCTCTAAATCTTCGACATCCTCTACATCTTCGCTTTCACTTTCAGCTATTTCCATGAACGTTCCAGCCATATTCTCTCGTCCTTCAAGCAGCGTATCAAAGCGCCGCTCAGTCCCAAAAGGCTTATCACAACTTTAACTTGATAACACACATGAACTGTTCGCGGAATGGCCTTGTGTTAAATGGGGGTAGGCTGCATCTGTACAACGGGCCTCCTTCATGATGGGATAGTGAGTGGGATATTTAAGCAATTGTGTAACTACCAGACCGCCTTGCCTGGAGACCAACCAGAGCGTTAGTAGTTACCCGATTGTAACGCAAAATCAATGACGCGAGAAAATTTGTCACCGATTCATCAGGTTATTGCATCTTGGGCGTCACCAGGAAATTATCAAACTGCACACGCACACCGCCAACGCCCAACGTTTCCACCATTAACCCCACGTCTCCCTTGCTAAAGGTGGCATCGGTGACGCGCCCAACTTCTTGATCATTCACGTAGAAGATCAGGTTCGCCCCTTCCGCTTCCACGCGCAGCGTGTTGAGTTGGTTTAGCCCCTGGTTAATGGCGGCCGACTCCATCCACCAATCCCCAATAATTGGCTGGATTTCATCTGTACCTCCGTTGCGGTAACGGCCGATCCACACATAACCATCACTGCTAATCTCAAACACATAAAAATCATCCCGATCATCATTCACGCGGAACAACATCCCATACCCATTATTCAACGGCCCTTCCACCTGCACCGCTTCCACCTGATAGGCGGCGTCGCCAAACTCCTTTCCGGCCGTCGTCCAGATGAAGCTGGTATCTGCCTTCACCAACATCTCGTATTTGCCGTCAACTACCCGCCCCACCGCATCGGCGTCATCCCCCACGCGCCAACTTCCCGGCTCATCGAACCGTTCCTGGTAAGGGGCCGTTTGCCCCAGACAGGCAGACAGCGCCAGTAAGGCCACCAAGACAACGCTCCACACGCTTTTTCGCTGTACCATTTCAAGCTCCTTTATCCAGCTATAGGATTTACGATTTACGATTAACGATTTGCGATTTACGATTGGCTTGCCCCCTGACAAGCTATGAGAAAACCCCAAAT
>JACSRF010000384.1 GCA_014879875.1 Anaerolinea sp. | reverse complement strand
GCGGCCGTTTACGCCAACGGCCGTCTCAGCCCCGTGCTGCGTGATCGCATGGAAACGGCCGTGCAGCTTTACCACGCCGGGGTGGTGGACAAACTCATCCTCAGCGGGGATAACAGCGAGGTGCATTACAACGAGCCAGACGCGATGCGCCAATATGCCCTCGACCGCGGCGTGCCGGAAACGGCCGTGCAGCCTGACTATGCCGGTTTCCGCACCTATGATACCTGCTACCGCGCCCGCCACATTTTTCAGGTGGAGTCGGCCATCGTGGTGACGCAAGAGTTTCACCTGCCGCGCGCACTGTTCACCTGCCGCTGGTTGGGCATGGATGCGGTAGGGGTGGTGGCGGATTTACGGCCGTATCGCGGCGCGCGCTGGTACGAAACACGCGAAACGGCCGCGACCCTGGTCGCCCTGTGGGACGTGCTGCGCCGCCAACCCGCCACCATCATGGGCGACCCCATTCCGCTTGAGTAGTCAGGCGCCCTATGGCATAATCCCCTCTGGGCAAAATCTGTTGGGTATAATATTCGGATTGCGTTACAACGAGAACTATGCGTGCAGGTAAACTGTTTCAGGAACGTGAGTGGCGGCTGGCGCTGCTCTTAACCCTCATCTTCATCGTGAAAGGGGCGCTGTGGAGCCTGGCTTTCCCGCTGTGGCAAGGGCCAGATGAAGACGATCATTACGCCGTCATTCAATTCATTGGCGAAAACGGCCGTCTCCCCGATGTTGGCGACGAATTTTTGCCCGACGAAATCACCCTCTCGCGCGAATTGGCCGACGTGGGGCGGCTCGATTACAACCCGGAACGGCGGCAAGGATGGAGCGATACGGCCGTTGGCCTGCGCCAGTCTGAGTTCGCCCAACTGCCTCCCGCCGCCCGCACCAGTACCGACCTGGGCACAACCGGCAAACTGATGCACGCCACGCCGCTCTACTACATGCTGGCGGCCGTGCCCTATCGCCTCATTGGCTACGATGGAGATTTGCTGGCGCGCGCCCATTGGCAGCGGCTGTGGGTGGTGTTGATCAGCAGCCCCATTGTGCTCATCGCCTACGCCACCGCGCGGCTGCTGTTCCCCACCGACCCGGCCCTGCGCCTGACGATCCCCACGCTGGTCGCCTTTCAGCCGCAGTTAACGGCCGTCACCGCCATCGTCACCGTAGACGGCTTCTACTTTGTCTGCTACTCCCTGCTCATTTACCTCTCCCTGCGCGTGCTGCGCGATGGGTTTAATGCGCGCTACGCCATCCTCATGGGCGCCACCTTCGCCGCGGGCATCCTCGCCAAGCCGACCCTCACCGGCATCGCCCCGCCCATCGCTCTGCTCATCGGCTACGAATGGTGGCGGCGCAAAGGGGAACGTTGGACAGTCGTCCGCGACGCGCTGCTGCTCAATGGGGTCATCCTCATCCCCCTGGGGTGGTGGATGCAGCGCAGCCTGCGCCTGAACCAGGATTTGTTCTATTTCAATCCCGTCTTGAAGGGGCATCGCATCATCACCGACCCGTTTTATGACTATACCGTGTGGCGGCACATGCTCGACTACTACCAATCGGTGTGGGGCGGCATTTTCACCACCTGGTGGGCGCATTTTGGCTGGCTGGATACGCCGGTCGCTCCCTGGATGTATACGGCGCTGCGCGTCTTGACCGTGCTGGCGCTGGCCGGGCTGCTGCGGAAGCTGTGGCGCGGCTGGCCGACGCGACCCGACATGGCCGCCTGGCGGCAAGGGCGGCGCATGGCCCCGGTGGTGGCCTGGCTGCTGCTGGCGCTCATCCTGTTGGCCCCGGCAGCCCTGCTGCAACTGTATGACCTGACGTTTTGGTGGGAATATGGCAACGGCCGTGGCCTGCAAGGGCGTTACTGGCTCGGCACAATCATCCCCATGCTCACCTTTTGGGCGCTCGGCTTGCTCTGGTTGACGCCGCAAACGGGGCGAACGGCCGTTCGCCAACGAATGGTCGTTGGTTGGCAAACGGCCGTCCATCTGCTGCTGCGTCTGGGCATGGTCCTGTTCAATTTCGTCTCCTTATTTGCCTACGTGCTGCCCCGTTACTACCTATGAACCGTTTTCGCACGCTCCCCCTGCCCTGGCGCTTGACGTTCCTGCTGCTGTTACTCCTGTTGTTCCTGATCAGCGTGGGCTGGTGGCGCAGCGGCGGGACCGGCCCCCAGGTGCAGGTCCCCATGTTCTACGACGCCCATTACTTGTTTCCCCGCCCCTGGACGCAAGCACAGGAAGCGCCGGGCGCGCCGGCGCCGCTGCCGCTGGCTGTGTATGGCGCCAACCAGGTCACACAGCCCTTCATCAATGGCGCAGACCGGTTGGTCGGGGTGGAGGTTTGGCTGGCGGGGTCGGCGCAAACGGCCGTTACCCTCACCCTCACCACGCCGGAACATGGGCAATACGCGGCGCGGCTGCCATTGACGCAGGGGGAAGCGGGCGGCTGGTATCGGCTGCGCCTGCCTGCCATCCCCCAGGCGCGCGGGCAAACCTTTGCCCTGACCCTCGCCGCGCCGCAAGCGACGGCCGCCGCGCCGGTGGTCACGCACGTTGTGGGCGGCGACTGGCTGGGCGGGGCGCTGCGCCTGAACGAATACCAACGGCCAGGCAACCTGGTCTTACACGCCTACGCCGCCGGCGCGCCGGGGCGCTGGTGGGCCGACGCGCTCGGCGCGCAACTGCTGCCGCTGCCGTTCCGGCTCCGTCTACAGCAGTACAAACCGCCCTTTTTACAAGGGGCGTGGTTTACCGGGCTGGCATGGGCGACGGCCGTCCTCACCCTGGTTTATCTGGCGGCGGTCTGGCCGGCGGCCCATTCATGGCGCAGGGATGTGGGGTGGTTGTGCGCGGCGCTGCTGGTGGGGTTGTTGCTGGGGGCGGTCGGGAGCGGCCGTTTGCGCCTGCCGCCGGTGACGGCGACGATGATGACGCCCAGCACCGTGGAGACGCGCCCCGACATGGCCGCTTACCGCCAGCCGCGTGTGGTCTATGACCTGACGACGCTGCTGTGGACGGCGCAGCGGCTGCCCGAACCCCGTTTTGTGACAACGACGAGCGCGCCGCAGCCGGCGATTGTCACCCCGCCGCAGTCGGAACTGCGGTTTGCGCTGGATGCGCCGCGCAACGGCCGTTTGCTGGTCGGGGCGCGGGCGAGCGGGGCGGAAGCGCTGCGTTTTTCTGTCTGGTTTAATGAGACGGAATTGGCGACGGCCGTTGTGGCGACAGAGACGCAGCAATTGGACATAGACCTGGCGCATTTTGCCGGGCAGGGAGGGGAACTGCGCCTGCGAACCGAGCCGGTGGGGGATGTCCAGGCAGATGGACGCGGCTATTGGGTGCAGCCGCAGCTTGTGGCGCAGGCAGATTGGCTGCTGGCGGAGCCGCCGCCGGAGATGCTGCCGACGGCCGTACAATTTGGCGATGGCGTCACGCCGTCTGTCACGCCCGGCGTCACGCTGCATGGGTATGTTGTGACCCAGGTGGATGAGCAGCAGTGGGCGGTGACGCTGCTTTG
>JACSRF010000077.1 GCA_014879875.1 Anaerolinea sp. | reverse complement strand
GTCGTCATCGGGGCAAAAGGTTCATTCTGTCAAACAAAATGAGCAAGTTGTTTAATTCTCGTTCCTTACCAAAGGATTGACGCTTGGCGTCGCCCCGGTCCGTCGCCAGAGTGTAATCTGTCGTCATGCTCTTAAAAAATTGTTACAATGATCCTATCATCTTCAGAGGAAACCAGTTATGAGTGACGAATTGGGTATTGTGGGAAGCGTCGGCGTGATGATCATTGCCGCAACGGCGATGATGTTGGCGACGCGCCGCTTGCGCGTCCCCAGTATTGTGGTTTACATCGTCACCGGGCTGGCGCTTGGCCCCATCTGGCTGAATGTGTTGGCGGCGCCGCTTGGTCATGATGGGCATGGGGAGGCGCAAACGGCCGTCGCCGTGGCCGCCGAAATCGGGATCGTGCTGCTGTTGTTCCTGGTGGGGTTGGAACTCAGTTTGGAAAATATCCGCGCGGTGGGCAAGGTAGCGTTGGCAGCGGGGATTGGGCAGGTGGTCTTTACGGCCGTTATCGGCTTCGTCCTCTCCTTGCTGCTCGGCTTCACCAGCATGGAGGCGATTTTTCTGGCAACGGCGCTGACCTTCAGCAGTACCGTCGTCGTCGTCAAGCTGCTCGACCAGAAGAAACAGTTGCATATGCTGTACGGCCGTATTGCCGTCGGCATCTTCCTCGTGCAAGATTTAGTCGTTATCGTCGTCCTCACCTTCCTCACCGGCCTGGGCGACCCAGAGAGCGCCACTTTTGCCAGTATGCTTGGCGGTATTGCCCGTTCCTTTTTCGGCATGGGCTTGCTGCTGGGCGTGGCGCTGCTCGCCTCCCGTTACCTGCTGGCGCGGCCCATGGCCTGGGTCGCTTCCTCCGCCGAAACCAGCCTCATCTGGAGCCTGGGCTGGTGCTTTGCCTTCGTCGTCGCTTCAGAAAAGCTCTCCCTCTCCCCGGAGATTGGCGCTTTTCTTGCCGGACTAAGCCTGGCACAACTGCCCATCGCCCACGATTTGCGGCGGCGGCTGCACCCGCTGATGAACTTCTTCATCGCTATCTTCTTCATTTCTCTGGGCGTGCAGATGGAGCTGGAAGCGGCTGCGGCGTATTTACCGGCGGCCATCGTATTGGCGCTGTTTGTGCTGGTGGGCAACCCGCTCATTTTCATGTTCATCATTGCCAAAGGTGGATACAGCGAGCGCACCTCCTTTATGACCAGCGTGACAGTGGCGCAAATCAGCGAATTTTCCTTCATCTTTGCCGCCGTTGGTCTGAGCGCCGGGCTGATTGGCGAGTCTGTCCTTTCGTTGATTACGGTGATTGGGCTGATCACCATTGCCGTTAGCGCGTACATGATTTTGTACAGCGAGTGGTTGTATGAACGAGTACGGCGGTGGGGTTGGTTACGGCCGTTTCACGCTGCGCAAACAGATGAGGAAAGCGTGGAGCCAGGGTTGAGCGAGCACATCATTGTCCTGGGCATGAATGCGATGGGGCGGCGCATTGCCACACTGCTGCACGAGCAGGGCGAAACGGTGCTGGCCGTAGACACCGACGCCCGCAAATTGCATGGCCTTTCTTGCCAGACGTTGGTCGGCAATCTAGATTACCCGTCTGTGGCCGAGGAGTCGCACCTGGCCCAGGCCAAACTGGCTGTCTCTGCCTTGCACATTGAAAACAGCAACAACCTGTTGGCCTACCGCTGCCAGCAGGCGGGCGTACCGGCGGCCATTCACGCCTTTGACCAAACAGTCGTAGCTGACCTGGAACGGCTAGGCGTGGCGTATCTCATTGACCCTAAAAAGTCTTGGGTTAGCGGGGCAACTGACGTTTTGTTGCGGTTGTGGGGGAGGGCGTCATGAGCGTGATGTTGATTATTTTGGCGGCAGCGGCGCTGTCTATGGGGATATCCCATTGGCTGCGGCTGCCGCAGATTCCCTTTTTGGTGCTCAGCGGCATTGGTCTCTCTGCTTTGGGGCTGATGGCGGATAGCACGCTGTTTCAGGATGCGCTGCTGCTCGGATTGGCTTTCCTCGTCTTTAGCGCCGGGACGGAGATGAACCCGTCGCGCATGAGGACGCAGCAAACGGCCGCCATCCGTGTCGGCATGGTACAGTTTGCGGCGTTTATTCTGATTGGGCTGGTTTTTGGTTGGCTGCTCGGCTTTGATTGGCTGACGGCACTGTACATCGCCCTGGGGTTGGCCGCCAGTTCCACGCTCGTCGTCATTCGCTTGCTGAAGCAGCGGCAGCAGCTTTTTGAGCCATTTGGTCGCCTGGTAGTGGGGGTGCTGCTGCTGCAAGATGCGCTCATTATCCTGGCGATTGCCGCGTTGAGCGGCATTGAGGGGGGCATAACGGCCGTGCTCGTCAACGTCAACGGCGCTTTGGGGCTGATGCTGCTGGCTTACATCAGCTTGCGTTGGGTGACGCCCTGGCTGCTGCTGCAAGTTGACCTGGATGAAGAGGAAAAGCTGCTGGTGGCCCTGGCCGTTTTGTTTTTGTTCATCGGCGCAGCATCCCTGATTGGCGTGCCGCTGGTGATTGGCGCGTTTTTGGCCGGGGTGGCGTTGTCTGCTTTCCCCGTCAGCGGTATTTTGCATGGGCAGTTGGCGTCGCTGGCTGATTTTTTCATGGCGCTCTTTTTTGTGGCGCTGGGCGCGCTGCTGACGTTGCCCACCTGGCGCGAACTGCTGCTGGCGGCGCTGTTGGCGGCGATGGTGCTGCTGTTGACGCCGCTCCTGGTCAACCTGATCGCCCGCCGCGCCGGCACGCCAATGCGGGCGGCGCTGGAAAGTGGCTTTTTGCTGGCGCAAACCAGTGAGTTCTCGCTGGTGGTGGCGCTGCTGGGCGTGCAGCAAGGCCACCTGAGCGCGGAACTGCTCAGTGTATTGGCGCTGACGACGGTGCTGACGATGATTGCCACGCCGCTGCTGGCGGCCGACCAGGTGACGATTCGCCTGCTGCATTGGCTGGCACGGCGGCAGCGGTGGGATGTTCCAACCCTGCCCGATGAGTACGCGCTGCTGTTGGGGTGTGGAGAACGGGGACGGCCGCTGCTGGCCTGGCTGTTGGCGCAAGGGAAGACGGTGGTCGTGGTGGATGACGATACGGCCGTGCTGTCGCAAATCACGCAGCCGGGCGTCATTCCCATTTATGGCGACGCCGCGAACCCCAACGTGCTGCAAGCGGTGGGCGCAGACCGGGCCGGGGTCATTATTTCTACGTTGAAGCGGTTGGCGAACAGTGAAGCGCTGCTGCGCTATGCGGCCACTGTGCCTGTTTTGATCACCATATTTGACCCGCAAACGGCCGTGCGCATTGAGCAAAGCGGGGGCAAAGTCGTGCTGGAATCGTATGCGGCCGTAGACGAGTTGATGGATTGGTTAGCAAAAGAGGGCCGGACTGAATTTCAGGCGTGACAAAACCCGGATTATCGGATTTCTACGATGGGCGGGTTGGGAGATATATCGAAAACTCGGCATGGTTCAAAAAGCGGAAGTTGTCCTTTACAAATTAGTCCGCGAATTGTCATTCTGAGCGGAGTCT
>JACSRF010000078.1 GCA_014879875.1 Anaerolinea sp. | reverse complement strand
AAGATTGGTTCAATCTTCGGAGATTGAACCAATCTAAATGGGCAAATTATTTAATTCTCGTTCCTAAAGGCCAAATGATTGCTCATGGATGATCTTATGGCGTGGTGCGCCTCACGGTTAGGGCCGATCAGGGTGTTATCTGATCAGAGTAAAACCCATGGTGGGCACGACTCATCTACTTATCGTCTCCAGGCTTCCATAGGTTTTTGTTACCTCAAGGTTCACCAAAGTCAAGCGCATTGGCAAAATGAAGTTTATGCTTACGAACGCTGGGCGGCGGCGTTTGGTGATTTTGCCCCCAGGCTGCTTGCTGTGCGTGACGAGGCGCCACTGGCGCTGATCATGACCGAGCTGCCAGGGGCCGTGATGGAAGGGTTACAGCTGCTTCCTTCCCAGGAGCGGGCGATCTGGCAGGCGGCCGGCGCTGCCCTATGCTCCCTCCACAATTTAGGGCCGGGCGATTATTTTGGCCCATCTTTACGCGCTGGCGGGCGCGCGGAAGCATCCCCTGAGGGCGCTGACGAATACATTTCGCAGCGGTTTAGTCGTCAGATTGAACAGGCCATTGACGGCGGATACGTCCATGAGGATGAACTGACGACCATTCAAGCGGCCTACGACCTGATACCCGCGTTTGCCGGTGAACGGCCGTTTCCGTGTCACCGGGATTATTGCGCCGCCAATTGGCTGGTTAGCCCTGGGGGCGCCTGGACTGGGGTGATAGATTTCGAGTTTGCGCAGTGGGATGTGCGCGTGGCTGATTTTAGCCGCGACCCACACTGGAACTGGATGCACCGCCCTGATTTACTCGCTGCCTTTTTTGCCGGCTATGGGCAAATGCTGACGCCCAGGGAAGAACGGCAGCTGATCGTGGCGCGCGCCGAGTATGCTCTTGGCGCTATCGTTTGGGGGCGCGACCACGCTTTTTATGGTTTTGAGCAAGAAGGGCGCGCCGCGCTTGATACGCTTAAAAAGGTTTTGTGAGCAGAAAGGTTGCCGTTAACATGATGACTGAATTTCACCACCGCCCCTTGCCCAATTACTCAACGTTGCTTTGCGGCCGTTTGCCGCCGGATGACGTCGGCTTTCAATCCATACAACTCCAGATTTGGTACAACCACACGGACGAAAACTGGGTCGGCGCTGGCGAACGGCCGCATCAACATCTGCACAGTGACGAATGCTTCATCGTCTTGCGCGGCAGCCTGGTGGTGGAGGTGGACGGCCGTCGTTATACCATTGGCCCGCGTGAATTCTGCTGCTTCCCGGCCGGGCAGGTCCATGCCGTCGTCGCCGTTCATCCACCGGTGGAGACGTTGATGATTCGCGCCCCGTCGGTGGACGATAAGGTTTACCAGGCGGAGGAAGAACAACAGTCGCCTACCCTATCGCCCATTCGCCCGGCGGTGGCTGCCGACCTGCCGGCGCTGGTGGCGCTGGATCACGTCGCCGCGTCGGCAGCGGAACGGCGCGCCTTCATCGCGGTGGCGGTGGCGGAGGGGCGCGCCTGGGTGGTCGAGGTGGCCGGGCAGGTGTGCGGCTATGGCGTGATGAGGTATGATTTTTACGGCCGTTCCTTTCTGGAACTGGTCTACATCGCTGCCGGGCGGCGCGGGCAAGGGCTTGGCCCGGCGCTGATCCGCTTCATGGAAACCCAATCCCGCTCCGCCGACCTTTTCACCTCCACCAACGAGTCCAACCAGCACATGCAGCGCGCGTTGGAGAAGCTAGGCTACGAGCGCTGCGGCGTCATCCACAACCTGGATCCGGGGGACCCGGAAATTGTGTACGTGAAGCATTTGAAGCAAACGGTAAAAGAGGCTGATGACGGCCGTCAGGATGCATGAAAATGAGGTACACACCGACGCTTTGCTTGTGGGGCGTCTGCTTGCTGCGCAATTCCCGCAGTCGGCAGACCTTCCGATCGCGCCGGTCCCTTCCGCAGGCAGCGACAATGCCCTCTATCTCAACGCCCTTCGCAAAATCTGCGCTTCCCTGCAGGGTTGTCACTGCAATTGGGTCATCACCGGCAGTTTAGGAATGTCTCTGCATGGTATGGCGATTGAAGTAGGCGACATTGACATTCAAACTGACCGGCTTGGCGCATTTGAGATCGAAAGCTGTTTATCCACTTATGTTATCGAGCCTGTCCGCTATCTGGTCTCTGAGCAAATACGTTCTTACCTGGGTCGGCTGGCAATAGATGGTATTCAGATAGAGATCATGGGCGACATCAGCAAGCGTCTGGATGATCAGAGGTGGGAAGAACCGATCAAAGTGGAAGAGTACCGGCGCTGGCTGGACATTGATGGCCTGCGGGTTCCCGTTCTGTCGCTGGCGTATGAGTACCAGGCGTATCTGAAACTGGGCAGAATTGAAAAGGCAGAAAAGTTGAGGCGATTTTTACTGGATGAAAGAGTCTCTGAAGAGGTATCAAGCCGGCCGTGAAGCTCTGCTGGCAGACATAACCCGGGCAGATGCTGCGGACGGCCGTTTCGTGGCGATGGGGAAAATATCGTCTTGCGGGCCGGTTGTCATGACGGCGCGCCCCAGGATGCGGCTTTCCCAGGCCGTGCCCACACATTCCCATCACGCTGCCACACCACCAGGCAGGCGTTGGCGTTGCTGTGCCAGGCAAGGAGGTAACGACCACCAGCGTTTTTTGACGCTATCGCGGTGACTATCAAGTCCGCGCCCCTCAGTCTATGGGCAAACTTTGTTCCTTAATCCTTCAAGCGGTGTCCACGTATCGGTGCGTACTTTTTCTCCGCCCGAGACTTTCCAATATCCATCTTCTTTAACAAAATGGTAAATGCCTTCAGAAGCAGTTGCTTGACAACCACCTTCTGTTTCCTGCGTTGAGAAACGCATTTGTACCCATGCTACCTCAACCCGTGCAAAAACTCTAGCAAAATCTTTTTTATAATCTAGCACTCTTAAGTGCTCAATGTTTACATTTGTGGCAACTAAAACCGTTGAAGGGCATTCTTGACATATTGTTTGGTTAAGAAACTCAAGGTATTTACCTGTCGCTATCTCTGCTAACGCTTCTGGGTTCTGGTGAACTTTGAGGCTACTAATTGATTTCTCGAAATTTTCAATTACGGCATATATTTCATCGTAGTGTCTATATGTTAACCATGCCTCTTTAGCATATATTTGCCATATGCCCAAGACAAACAAGCCTATTAGAGTAATAGTAATTCCATACTTTCGAGAATAGTGTCTCAAATGGATAATAAATCTACCTATTACTTTCATCAACAAACCCTCTCTCCTGATCATTGTAAGCCAGATACATCCCTGGCCAGCCATCCAGAAAACGGGTCGCGGGATATAAAGACCTTCAGCGAAGGATTGTAATAGCGCGCCCGCAGGTACACCAGCCCCGTCGCCGCATCCTCTTGCTCGCCGGTGAAGCCGTAGGTTGTGCCACTGGTTCCTGTTTGCACCAGCAGTTTACCGTAAGGTTCGTAGGTGGTGGTGGTTTGCAGGTCGCCGCCGGCCATCTCCTGGCGCACGCTGCCCAGGCCGTCG
>JACSRF010000080.1 GCA_014879875.1 Anaerolinea sp. | reverse complement strand
TGACCAGAGAGACCACACGCATCACTCGTCACATGTCACGCCGAACCCCATGAAATCCTGTAGAGCCATCTTTTTTCAAGCAGCTGTGTCTTGTGAACGACTTCGGGAACCTATATAATCTGTCCTATGTTAAAAACAGCGTCGGTTCTCCCAACCGCACAGGTTGAATACCCTGATTCAGATGGAAAACCCATGGCTGAAAGCGACACACACCGGATGCAAATGACCGATGCGCTCATTTACCCGCTCACAGAATGGTTTCGCGGCCGGGACGACGTTTACGTTTCTGGTAATATGTTTCTTTACTACGAAGAAGGCAGCCCGAGAGCGGTTGTTGCCCCTGACGTATTCGTCGTTTTTGGCGTCCCCAACAAAGCGCGGCGCGTGTATAAATTATGGGAAGAAGGGCAACCCCCGGCCGTTGTCTTTGAGCTGACCTCCAAATCCACACGCCGCGATGACCTGGTTGACAAGCGGTTCTTGTATGAAGAATTAGGTGTGCGCGAATATTTCCTCTTTGATCCGCTGCACGAATACTTGCACCCACCCTTGCAAGGTTTCCGCCTGGATAACCATTACTACGCGCCCATCGCCACGGAACAGCTTGATGACGGCCGTTGGCGCATGGTTAGCCAGGAATTGAACCTGGCGCTGCACACACAGGGCCAAAACCTACGCCTGTTCGATGCCCAGGCGAACCGTTACCTGCTCATGCCGGCCGAAGAAGTGGCCGCCCGCCGCGCCGCCGAAGCAGAAATCGCTCGGCTGCGTGAACTGCTGGCGCAACGCGATAACGGGTAAAACAAACCATCCCCCAACAGAGGAAAAATCCGCAACTCTCCGTGAAGCTCCGTGTCTTCTCCGTGTTCTCTGTGTACCCGCTTACAACACCGGCAGCGCCAGGTAATCATCCGGCACGAACAGGCTGCCGGCGGTGACGCCTTGCGGGGATAGTTGGCGCAAACGGCCGCCCAACACCCCCGGCGAAATTTGCCCCGCCAACGCCTGCTGGAAAGCGTCGCTGATGGCGGCCACGTCGGCGGCCGTTTCATGCGCAAATTCCAGCCGGTAATGGACAATCCCCACCGCCAACCACGCCGGCAAATAGGCGCTGGCCTCTTGCGCCTCCGCGCCGAACACCGTGTTGCGGCAGCCCACGTCGGCCATGACGGGATGGGCGCGGCCACGCTCATCCCGCAGCGCCACCTGATGCTTTGCGCACGGCTGCCCGCAATCCTTGTAGCTGCTCCCGGTAGACAAAAAGCGACAAAAAACGCAATGCTCCGTGTGGAAGACGGGCAGATGTTGGTAAGCGATCACCTCCAACTTGTCCGCACCGACGTGGTCCGCCAGGTCGCCGATTTGCGCCGCGTTCAGGTCGTGCGTCGGCGTCAGGCGCAGCAGCCCCAGGCGCAAAAAGGTGGCGGCGGTGAGGGCGTTGGCCGCGTTGAGGCTGAAATCCCCAATTAGCGGAACGGCCGTCCGCCCCTGGAGGGTGTGCAGCAGGCCGCTGGAACGCACCAGCAGCGGGCATTCTAACCGCAGCAGGAAGTTGACGATGCGCTCTTCGTGGGGCTTGAGCACGCGCGGGCTGGCGACGCGGACGGGGATGCCCGCCTCCTGCACGGCCGTTACCGCCGGCCGCAGCCCATACAAATCGAGGTAATCGAGGGTGATGCTGGCGGGGCGGGCGGCGATGGCCGCGGCTAACTGCTCCGGGGTGCGCACCAGCAGGTGTAATTGCGGCGTGATGGGGGCCTGTGCCGCAGCCGTTTCGCGGCTGTCCCACAACTGCGCCAACGCTTGCGCCGGGTCATGCAAGGGGCGTGGGCGCGGCTGCCCTTGTACCGCTTGCAACTGCGCCACCGCCTCGCGCCGCAGTTGGTTGAGCAGCGAACTGGGGACAAACGGCCGTCCCGCGCTCTCCAGATGCAATTCCGCCAATTCATACGGGGTGTTACCCAACCGCCCCAACTGCTCGCGGGCAAATGCGGCCGTGAGACCCTGGTTGCGGGCGGCGGCCAATGGCTCCGGCGATGTGACCGTCACCTGGATATGGGGCTGTGCGGCCAACGTCCAGGTGAGGCGCAGCGGCTGCCCTTCGTGGGCATGGGCGTGGATGTGTAACGGCCGTTTGTAAACGGGGTCTTGCGCCTGGGTGAACGGCCGTGCCACCTTGTCCAGCTCCGGGTCATGCGTGCGCCAGAGCCAATCGCCGACGCGAATGCGGCTGAAATCTATGGCGCGGTTGCCAAATTGCAGCTCCAACTGCCCGCCGCGCGCCATATCTACCTGGTAAATGCGCCCCCCCTCTTCCGGCTCCTGCGGGCTGCGCCAGGCGGCGGCGTCGAAAACCACGCCATCCCCGGCCTTGAGCGGGGCGATGCGGTGAACGGGCTGCGGGGCGATGCGCGCGCGGTCTTTGAGAACCATTGTCACGCGCCCCAACAGCACGCCGCGATGGCCGGGCGCGCGCCCTTGTACGACGGTTTGGTGATTCGTGCCGGTGAGGAAGTGCGCCCCCAATCCCCGTGAGTAAACTTGTTCAAGCTGCACTTCCTCGGCGGGGGTGACGCTGAGGGGCTGCCCGGCCCACGCTTCGTCTACGGCGCGGCGGTAAGCGCGGGTGGTGAGGGCGACGTAGTCGGCGTCTTTGTAGCGCCCTTCGATTTTGAGGGCGGAGACGCCGAGGGCGACGATCTGCGGCATTTGTTGCAGGGCGTAGAGGTCGCCGGGGGAGAGGAGGTAGCGGGCGTCTTGCAGGGGGTGGTAACGGCCGTCTACCATCATCTGGTAGGGCAGGCGGCACGCCTGGGCGCATTGGCCGCGGTTGGCGCTGCGGCCGCCCCACGCCTCCGACGAGAAACATTGCCCGGAGTAGGAGACGCACAACGCGCCATGCACAAACATCTCCAACTCGCAATCTGTTTGCGCGCGAATGGCGCGGATGTCGTCCAATGACAGTTCACGCGCCAACACCACGCGGCTGACGCCAAAGGTTTGCGCCAGGGCGATGCCTGCGGCGCTGGTCAGGCTCATTTGCGTGCTGCCGTGAATGGGCAGGTCGGGGGCGATTTGCCGCGCCAACTGCACGATGCCCACGTCTTGCACGATGATGGCGTCGGCGTCGGTGGTGGCGATGGCCGCCAGGGAGCGCGCCGCTTCGCGCAGTTCGTGGTCGAAGACGAGGGTGTTGAAGGTGACGTACCCTTTGACGCCGCGTTGGTGTAGGGCGCGCATGACGTCGGGCAGTTCGGCCAGGGTGAAGCCGACTTTGGCGCGGGCGCTGAAATGCTTGAGGCCAAAGTAAACGGCGTCGGCGCCGGCTTCGATGGCCGCGTACAATTGCGGCCAATAGCCGGCCGGACTCATGATTTCTGGTTTGGGGTGTTGTGTGTTTTGTTGTTGTATATTAGACATTACTCTTTGTTGCGCGCCTGGAGTTCTTGCACAAATGCGTGATGTTCCGGCAATGCCAGCCCCGCTTGTAGAACCTTGAGCATTCCTGCCAGGTCGTCGGCCCAAAACAGGTCGGCGTGAAAA
>JACSRF010000427.1 GCA_014879875.1 Anaerolinea sp. | reverse complement strand
ACCAGAGAGACCACACGCATCACTCGTCACATGTCACGCCGAACCCCATGAAATCCTGTAGAGCCATTCCTCATAATGTACCGTAAGGCGATTCGAAAATCGCCCTACAGCATAACCGGCAATGGTGTCAATTAATCTTACGTTTTGGATCAATTTGTGGGATGGGTGATGGTGCGGGTGCGTCCCATCGGGGTAATGTCGTAACCGGGCATGGCGGCGACGGCCGTTCTAAACGCATCATCATGTAGCAGATCCAATAATGGGCGCAGCAAGTCGCCATCAACATACGCTTGTGGGATAACCAGGTCGTACTGCTCATGTGCCAGAGGCGCAAAATCCAGGTCAAGGGCGCGGGCGGCGGCGCGAATACCCAGGCCAGCGTCGGCCGCGCCGGCGGCGACGGCCGCAGCTACCGCCAGGTGCGTATACTCTTCACGTTCGTAGCCGTTTACCTGCGCGGGCATGATTCCCAGGCGTTCTAGTTCATAATCCAGCAGCACCCGCGTCCCGGCTCCCCGTTGGCGATTCACCAGGCGCACATCTGGGTTGGCGGCGTCGGCCCATCCTTGCAGCCCTTTGGGATTGCCCGGCGGCACGATCCATCCCTGTTCACGGCCCACTAACGTTATGAGTGTTACCGGCTGCTGCGGCAGGTAGCGGTGGATGTAACTATCGTTGTACACGCCGGTAGCCGCGTCCAGCAGATGGGAACCGGCCAAATGCGCTTCGCCGCGACGCAGCGCCACCAGCCCTCCCAGGCTGCCGACGTTGGCCGACATCAGCCGCAGCCCGTGCCCTTGCGCTGCCAGAAATTGCGCCAACAGGTCTAAGGTGAGGTCATGACTGCCAATGGCGACAATGGTTTGGGCAATTTCCTGCGGTGTGCGATAGAGGTGAACGGTGACGGCCGTACCAGCATCAGCCCCTTCGCTAAAACGGGGGATGCGCACAATGCCGTCGGCGCGTACCAGAGAAGTGATGACCCCTGCGCCCCGGCTGATGGGTGTTGCCAGGATGTTGTCGCCGACTTTGCCGACGGCGACGCGCACAAAATCATCGTCGCCGGTGGGGGAGTTGAGTTTGCGCGTCAGGGTGGCGGTGAGTGTCGCCGGCGTATGGGGGGGCTGCCCTTGCCATTTTGCCAGCAGCGGCTCGACAAAAATTTCCCCGGTGAGGGCGGCGCTGACAGGATAGCCGGGGACGCCGATGATGGGGCATGAGGAGTGCGGAGCGGGGAGTGCGGAGTGGGGAACGCGCCGCTCGATCATGCCGAGGATGACGGGATGGCCGGGGCGGACGGCGACGCCATGTACCAACAGTTGGCCGAGTTGTTGGACGACGTGGGCGCTGTAATCTTCGCTGCCGGCCGATGAACCGGCGTTGAGGAGGATGAGGTCGTGGGTTTGGGCGGCGGCGATAACGGCTGTTTTAATGGCGTCTAGTTCATCGGGCACAATGGGCCAACGGGTGGGCAGCCCGCCCCAGTTTTGCACCTGCGCGGCCAGTACCAGGCTGTTGTACTCAATGATTTGCCCTGGCTGGAGGGTGTGAACGGCCGTTTCCGCGGCCACCAACTCCGAGCCGGTGGGGATGATGGCGACGCGCGGCCGGCGGTAGACAGACACGGCCGCATGACCGGAACCGGCCAGCGCCCCCAGGTCTACCGGGCGCAGTTTGTGGTTGGCGGGCAGCGCCAGTTCGGTGGCTACCATGTCCTCACCCATGGGGCGCACGTGCTGCCAGGGGGGAAGGGAGGCGCGAATGGCAATGGCGGGACGGCCGTCGGGCAGCGTCGCGGGCTGCGTATGTTCAATCATCACCACGGCATTGGCCCAGGCTGGCAGTGGGTGGCCGGTGTTTACGGCTTGCGCCACGGGGTTGATGGTGGTGTCCTCGGTGGCGGCGTCGTTGGGAATAAGCGCGAGGTACAGCGGATTGGTTTCTGTTGCGCCGACTGTGTCTTGTGCGCGTACAGCAAAGCCATCCATGGCGCTGGCGTGGTAGTGGGGCGAGGAGATTTTGGCCCAGATTGCGGCGGCGGCGATACGGCCGTTGGCTTCCGTGAGGGGAATTGTTGCGGTCGGTAACGGCCGCCATAGCCCATTGGCTTCTAATGCGGCGCTAAAAGCTGCCCACGCTTCGTTTAAGGGAATATCTTCCAGGTAAATATGTCGTTTCATGATGGTTTTTCGTAACCGTTATAATTCTGATGATGACAATCCCATCCGGATCGTTATGTTCCCTGTGAGGATAGTACGCATGAGAAACTGTGTCAAAAAAGTTGTCCAAAAACAAAAAGTCCTACATCAACCAGATGTAGGACTTTTAAGGCTGTTTGCGCCTGTATTGCAGGTGGGCCATGGAGGACTCGAACCTCCGACCAAGTGATTAAAAGTCACCTGCTCTGCCAACTGAGCTAATGGCCCTAAACGTAGGCGGCATTATAGCCTTGCCGCCGCCAGGATGCAAGCTAAACTGTAAGGGGGTATTGATAAGCTTTTGCTTGCATATACGCTGTGGAATTCGTCTACATAACTGAATTTCACTATAATATTTACTCATCCTAAATAATACTGATGCTGAAATTTTTATGACGCTGCTATCACATACAACCCCATCATCAGATATAACCAGGGCATTGCCCGATTCGGTGGCCGAGTTTCGCCAACCGACGGAAGTTGTCGTGCGCGAAATTCTTGAGACGCTACTGCTGACATTTTTTATTTTTTGGATGGTTAACAGTCTGGTCGGCCGTTACCGTATTGATGGTAGCAGCATGAACCCTACCTTATATGATGGTCAGTACCTCATTATTAACAACGTGAGTTACCTGCTCGACGAACCACAACATGGGGACGTCATTGTGTTTCATCATCCCCAAAATGAGCTAAACCTGATTAAACGTGTCATTGGTTTACCTGGGGATCATGTTGAAATACAGAATCACCAGGTGAGTATTAATGGCGTTACCCTGAATGAACCTTATATCCAGGCTTCCCCAACCTACAGCGGCTCCTGGGATGTGCCGGATGGTCAATATTTTGTTCTGGGGGATAATCGTAACAATTCCAGTGATTCGCATTCGTGGAGTTACTTGCCTAAAGAGAATATTTTAGGAAAAGCGGAGCTTGTTTATTGGCCTCCTGGAGACTGGCAGTTAGTTCCTCATTACACACACCAATTTGATGCGGTACCAGTGCATTAGTAGTAATACTCAGGTGGCACAGTCGGGAGATCGGCCACAGCAAACTCAAAAGTTGTTTACGAGCGAACCCTTAGAACCCCGTTCAAGCGAGAATAAGTATGGACACACACACCATTGATGCCGTAACCCTGGCGCGTATGATCGATCATACTTTGCTGAAAGCGGATGCGACGCCAACGCAAATTGCCCGCTTATGCGCCGAAGCGCGTGCGCATCATTTTGCCGCCGTTTGTATCAATCCTATTTATGTAAAATTATCGGCGCAGCTTTTAGCCGGAACTGACGTGGCTGTTTGCACGGTTGTCGGCTTCCCGTTGGGCGCAACGCTGCCGGGCGTCAAAGCGTATGAGGCGGAACGGGCAATGGCGGATGGAGCGACAGAGATTGACATGGTTATACACATTGGGGCGCTTAAGGCGCAAGACCATGATGCTGTACGCGCGGATATTGCCGGGGTGGTCGAAGTGGCCCATGCGCAGCAGGCTGTGGTGAAGGTGATTATTGAGGCTGCATTGCTAGATGATGAGGAGAAGCGGGTGGCGTGTATGCTGGCGAAGGAAGCTGGCGCTGATTACGTCAAAACGTCTACCGGGTTTGGCCCCGGGGGGGCGACGGTGGCGGATGTGCGGTTGATGCGCACGGCCGTTGGGCCAGATTTAGGTGTGAAAGCGGCCGGTGGCATTCGTTCCTTTGCGGATGTGCAGGCGATGATTGTCGCCGGGGCGACGCGCATTGGCGCCAGCGCCGGAGTGCATATCTTGAGTGAGGCTGGTCTGTGATATGTCAGAAGTGATGATTTGTGAAGAGTGCCGTGTGGGGCGCTGTCATAAAACGACGACGCCTTATGTGTACTGGGCTGGGAAGCAGATGTTGGTATTTCCCAATGCGCCGGCTACGGTATGTGATGTGTGTAAAGACACGATGTATGACGCTCATTTTTTAAACCAGATGGAGTATCTCTTGACTGATCTGACGCAGCAGGCGCGCAGCCGGGCTTCCGTGAAGGTGGGCGCTGTGCGTGAGGCTGCTAATGGGTGGATGTCTACAAGAAGCGGTCGCTAATGACAAATGTAACGGAGCAAAAACGGGCACAGTTACAGGCATTTGTGGGGCAGGTGTTAGTGGGAGATACGGCCGTTAAAGGCGTCATTGCGATTGGCAGTATGGCAACCGGGCAAATGCGTCCCGACTCCGATATAGACGCCATTATTTTTCTGGACCCCTTTGATTACTTTGTCGTGCCCGCAGAAGCTATTTGGGATGCCGCAACGGACACCTTCCACAGTATCTTTACGGACGATCCCCATTTGCAGCAGCATGGATTACAACTCGATTTTGCCCGGTTGGATTGGCAGCAGTGGTCCCACCCTGATTTTGTCTGGCCGGAAGCGCGGCGCGCCGAGTTGAGCGCCGGCTGGATTGCTCATGACCCGCATGGGGCTGTCGCTCAGTTGATTGCGGCCCGTACTGCCTATGCCGCTGAACTGCGTTTACACCGTTTAGATGAAGCCATTACCTGGCTTGATCAACACCTTGCCAATGGGACGCCGGAGATGGTGTGGCAAAATTTGGGGCCGGTTGTGGCGCACGGCCGTTTGCAAGCCGCCTATGACTGCCTGGTTGGGGCCTTGTTTGCCTATAATCGGCGTTGGCGCATCTGGCGTAATCGGGAAATGTCATATCTTTTGCAGCTTCCGTGGCTGCCGGCGCAGTTTGCTGACCGTGTGCTGATCGCCGCCAATGCGCCTGGCCTTGATTACGCGGGTTATCTGCAACGGGTGGCGGCGCTGCGCAGCCTGTTTGCAGATTTGCAGCAGCAACTCATTGCCAATGGCGATTATTCACATGCGCCCATTGATCAGGCATTTATCCGGCTGCATGATGAGCCAGGGCGCGCCTGGAACATGGAAGAATGGGGCAAGCTTCGCCTGGCGCGGCATATGACCATGACAGGCAAAGACGAAGCAACGTTAGATTGGTGGTTGCGCAAATGAATGAAATTTATGTAGTATTGGATAATAGGGCGAAGGTATCTGTACACGCTGCCGTTTTCAGGAGATAAAAACAGTATGGCAAGCAAACGATATGGTCATATTATTAACCTCGATTTGTTTACTGATTCATATCGCGTCACCGGTCGGGCTTTAGTGGGCACAGGTGGAATTCATGCTGTATTGGGCGATCCTAACAGCGATTTCCTGGAATTGGAAGACGCCTATATCTCACGTATCAATAAACCTGGCGAAATTGTTGTTAACTACAGTATTTGCGCTTTCCGGAAGGACAATATTAATTTTATCGTCTTGCAAGATCGGCGTGATGGTGTTCCCGTGGGCACACAACATGCGCGCTCCATTTTTACGCGCGGCCGTTCCGTTGCCACGTTTGTAACAGTCCCTTCGTTTGAAATCAAGGGTGAAATTCAACATGATGGCAAGCTGCTACCCCGTGATATTTTGGTGCAGTCCATGGGTAAATTTCAACTTATTTTTGCGGCGACGGCTTCGGCGTCGCTTTATCCACAAATTTCATATAGCGGCGATCTTGTTCTAGTGCATAAGGAACGTATTGGTATCTTTTGCCTTGAGCAGAACAAGAGTTGAAAACAAGCAAAAGTCATGCCAACTTTCAGACTCATATTGCCCCCGTGTCCAACCAACGAATGGGTGACAAGTAAGGAGACAATCAATGGCCAGGGTCTATGTAATTGACGATGATGAACAACTGCTGCGCATGGTTGGCCTGATGCTGCAGCGGGGTGGTCATACGACAACCTTGATCAGCAACCCGGTAGATGGGTTTGAGCAGATCAGGGCGGACAAGCCCGATTTGCTTGTCCTAGACGTCATGATGCCCAATATGAGCGGGCACGACCTGGCGCGTCAGATTCGTAACACAAAGGATCTGGCAGATTTACCGATTCTGATCTTGACAGCGCGTTCGCAAGAGATTGATCGCACGACGGCATTGGAAAGTGGGGCTGATGGGTACATGAGTAAGCCGGTTACGGCGCAAGAGTTAATTGAAAAGGTAGATGAACTGCTGACACAGAACCGCGCCAAAGCTGAACCCCAAAAAGGGATCATTATCTCGCTTTATGGGCTGCGTGGCGGTGTTGGCCGCACCACACTTGCCGTTAACCTGGCGGCTGCGCTGCGCCGTAAAAGCCAACAAGAAGTTTGCCTGGTAGAGTTAACTTCTTCTGGCAGCCAGGTGGCCTTGCATTTGCGTCTGCAGCCACGTACTTCCTGGACAAATCTGGTTGACTTCGATCCGTTAACGTGGGAAGCTTTGAAGGACCAGTTGATGATCCATCCATCGGGCTTGCGCGTGTTAACGGCGCCGCTCTTTCCAATATCCCCTTTAGCGTTATCGGCAGCGTTGACAACCTCCTTGCTCGAGACCCTGCGTAATCAAGTAACGTTTACAGTTGTGGATTTGCCACCTGTTTTGACGCCTTCGTTTGAAGTTTGTTTAAACATGTCGGATATGGCTCTGCACGTGATGTCGCCAGAGGTGATTGCGGTGCAAACGGCCGTCCAGGTCAATCGCAGCCTGGCCCGATCCAATCCAGCCGCCAGCTATAAAGTACATATCATCAACCAGGTGGCGGCCGAGGCGCAGTTGTCGCAAGCAGCTATTGAACGGGCGCTCAACACGCGCGTCGCTTTCCAGATTGCCTATGACATCAACCAGCCGCGCGCTTTGGCGCAAGGCGTCCCCCTCACCCTGACGTCGGCCACCACCCCGTTGCCCACGGTGGTCAACCGCATGGCCGATGTCATCTGGCAGCGTGTGATGAAGAAGGAATGAGCGCCTACGCTGTCAGTTTCAGCCCTGGCATAACGTAAGGAATGTAGACCAGCCCCAGGGGGTTGGCAGCTTCCAGTAACTTCAGGCGCGCGGCGCGAACGGCCGTGCCCACCGGCTGTCGTTGTGTCACAAATCGGGTAAAGAACTCCTCAGCAAATACCACCGCCATAGGTTCAAAAATTGTGATCTCCGTGCCGATTACCCCGGCCGCATAGGCGCTTTCCACAAACCCGCTCACCAGATTGATCGCCTGTTCCGGTTCCAGCGCCGTGGTGTGGCAGCCGTTGATAAAGACGAGCGGCCGTGGTTCCTCCCAGAAAATGTCATACGCATCCAGGTTGTCGCGGGTGATGCCCCGATCTCCTTTCTGACCCACTAACAGGAAAGGCACATTGTCTGCCAGGCCGCCATGACAATAAAAGTAAACAATGTGTGGTTTTGTCTGGCGCAGTTTTGCCAGCGTGTCGTCACGGGTGTTGGCGTAATGCCAGCCCAGTCCCGCTTGTAACGCTTGCAGCCGCTGCTCATGTGCGGCCCGTTCCTGGAAATCCTGGTAAGCACCGACGGTAAATGCTGGCGCGCCGGGGCAAGAGATACTCGTCGGCGCATCCGGCGCATCGGCAATGGACAATGGCATCCCCAGGTCATGGCGGAACCCCCAAAAACCACTGGGGCATATCAACCGCAGCCGTTCTTCTAGCGGCTTGTCTTCGCTTTGGGTGGGGCAGTTCCCCTGAAAACAGGCCGTGTCGGCCAGGGGCTTTTTGTTGGTGATGGCGTCTACAAAGGTGGGGCAAAGGGTGTATTCCGCTTCGTTGAGATTGGCGTCCAGGCGATAATCGTAAAAGAGGGCGGCCGGTACATATTGGTTCGACGCCTGTTTGGTCGCAATCTGCACCTGGCCGGTGGTCAACATCAACTGCCGCAACTGGCGCGCCTTAGCCCTATCCCCGGCTAACTGCGTGATCAAGGTGTCGTAGAAGCGATACCCATTACGCGCCAGTAAAATGAGATCGGCGCGTAACTGGCTCAGGGTGATCTTCCCTTTTTGGTAACGATACGCCTGCTCAGGGAATTTGCCCGGATTGAATGGCTGCTCGTCACCCCAGGCCGTCTTGCGCAGCGCCTGCCGTGTTTTGTTGATCAAATCTTGCAGCGCCGTTTCGCTGAGGGTGGCGTTGGATTGGAAATCGCCGGCGCCGAAGAAACGGAACCCATGCGACCTATCCCCATTGTCGTTGAGCATCAGGCTCAGTTTGGTACTCTCGACATTGGCGAAGTTATGGATGTCTAACGTGTGCGAGAGGGCGTAATCCACGATGGTAGTGAGGGCGCGTTCCATGGGCTGTGGGTTGGCGCGCACGTGCATGGTGACCAGGTGGGATTGGATCAGCAACTGTTGATAGTAGATGTTGCAGCGCAGGCGGTGCGCGCCGGGTTGGGGTGGCGCGTGAACCAGGAAGAAAAGACGCTGGCGCATGATGGGTTTGCCGAGCAATGAACGGGGTTTGGCCGCCGGCCGCGCCACACGCACCGAACCATCTTCTTCTTGTTTTAGTTCGCCAATGTACTCGTCACCCGTCAACACGAATTCCGACGCAAAGGGGAACAAGACGACTTGCAGCCGGGCATTAGCCGGCAGGGGGGGCAGCGGCTGCGGGTTTTCGTCAATCGCCCCGGCAATGAGATCGCCAACCTCTAACCAGAAGTAGTAATCTTTGTCTGGTTGCAGCGGGAACTGGTAGTTGATGGGGTCTTGCGGCTTGTCGTAGGTGGCAAACCCGGTGTTGACCAATCGCTGCGGCGGCGCGTCTGTATCTGCCAACAAGGAAGTGGGTATGCCTTTGGGGTCGCCGCTGGAAGTGCTACTGCGCAAGGTGATGTCGAACTTTTTCGCTTCCTTTTCCAGATCGGATGGCGTTTGGATGCGGTCGAACCAGCGCGTTTCTGATGGGTTTAAATTGTAATGAGAGAGTGCGCTGGCCCGGTCTGTGAAAAAGAGTTGTCGCAGGGTTTCATCGTTTGCCAGATCGCGCAAAATTTGTCGCAAGAGATCACGATTGACGCTTGCCATTTTTCCTCCTCATGCTCATGGAGCGCGAGCAGCCTTGCTCGCTGCCGGTTTGTGGTTGCCCTCTCATAGCGGGGCAGGCACAAGGCCAGCCCGTACAACACCGGATTAACCAATGGCCGACTCACCCTCATATCGTGCTTCTTCTTCGACGCTCATCGCCGTTACGTTATCACGCGCGCTTTCGGGGATTTCGTAGCCTTTAGACGGCCGTTTCTTGCGTCCATCCAGGAACCACTCCACATGAAAACTCCCTGACCGGCGCACCATGAGCAGCAGCGTGGCAAAATAGCTGAAGAAGCCGGCAAAGAGGCCGATGCCATAAGCGCCAAACAAGTCTGTCGCTGCCGGAAACAGCGACAGAACAGAGCCTCCACCGATGATGCCGATGACGGTGACGAGATCGCTGAACTGCACATCGCCGGTACGGTAGCGATTGATGTAATACACATACCAACCGACGATAGCGCCATAACCCCCAGCGCCGAGCAACTGGATCAATGACGCGCTTGCTTGAGCGGTTTCTGTTTCAGGCATTTTTCTCTCCTTGCAGTGAATGGGGAAGGGGTGTCCTTCCGGGTTAAAGAAACTAATGACGGATTACCGTTTACGGATTACCGTTAACAGACAACAGTTGACGCCGCCAGGCGAAATGGATGCAGCCCGTGAATATCGCGGCCAGGACAAAGGCGAATAGAGGCAGCCCGCCGAACTGCCACAGCAGCAGAGCGGTCGCCAGGGTAATAAGCGCCAGGCTGCTACGCGCGCGCCACGGCCGTTTCTCATTGCCAGCGCCCACTAGCACCAACAACCAGCCCCATACCAATCCCAATCCGATACATCCAGCGAGTATCAATTGCATTGTTTGGCTACCAGTGAAATTTACTGAATACTGAATACCGATTACTGATTACCGATCACCATCTAAAAGCGGCGACACAGCCGACGGTGGCAAGATGGTCAGCGTCACCGTTGTGCTGCTGCTGAGAGGTGGGCTGGCTTTCACGGCAGTCACCGTAATCGTGTACAAACCGGTGGCGCTGATCGTCGGCGTGATCTGCTGCGCAAAAAGGCGGCTGCCCATGACCGGATAGCTGTCTGTAGACCCGGCGATGGTGATGTCTACCCGCTCCAGGCCGGTCGGGTCACCGGCAGCCACCCACAGCCGGATGGGTTCACCGGAGATGACGGCGCTCTCTTGCAGCACGGCCGTCACCAGCGGCGGCGCCAGTAATTGTTGTTCATACTGCACCAGGTTGGTCGTCGCCGTCAGCAGCGTTGCCTGGGCGATGCTTAACTCTTGCTGCATTTGCTCAATTTCCTGCTGCCGCGCTACCAACTGTCCTTCCAGCGCCACCGCATCTGCTTCCACAGCGTTCAGCAAAGCAGTTGTGGCGGCGCGCGTCGCCTCCACCGTGTTCAGGGTAACGGCCGTGCGCGTTGCCTGCTGCTGTAAGCGGGTTGCATCCGCTTCCAACTCGTTGACGCGATTGTTTAACGTGGTTTGCGCCTGAAAAGTAAAGATAAATGCTGCTGCCAGCACCAGGATACCCATTAAAAGAGTGAGAGCAACGGCCGTCAACCGGGATTGAGTCATGAAACAAATGCTACACGAGGTCCGATCAGGGGTCAAGCGACGTTTTGCGGGAGCAGGGAAGAAGGAAGAGAGTTGGCAATCGTTAATCGCCAATCGTCAATCGTCAGTTTCGTTTGTGGTGGGAATCGGGTAAAATTTGCCCATGATTCCACTGCGCTTAGAACTGACCAACTTTTTGTCGTATCGGGAAACGGCCGTCCTCCACTGCGACGGCCTGCATCTTGCCTGCATCTCCGGGCTGAACGGGGCTGGCAAATCGAGCATCCTCGACGCCATCACCTGGGCGTTGTTCGGCAAAAGCCGCAGCAAAAGCGATGACGACGTTGTTAACCGCCTGGCCATCCTCGAAAACGCCACTGCCGAAGTCAAGTTCACCTTTGCCCTGGAAGGGAACCAATACCGCATCATCCGGCGCAAGCGGCTGGGCAAAGGCATGGTCCTCGAATTCCAGATCGCTGCTGGCGACGATCATTGGAAAACCTTGAGCGAGAGCAAACTGCGCGAGACGCAGACGGCCGTTGAGCAGCTCTTGCGCATGAATTACGACACCTTCACCAATGCCAGCTTTTTGCTGCAAGGCAAGGCGGATGAATTTACGACCAAAACTCCCGGCCGGCGCAAGGAAATTTTGGCCGACCTGCTTGGCGTCAGCCAGTGGGACCGGTACAAAGAGGCGGCCACCACCCGGCGCAAGGAAGAAGAGGGCAAGATGCAGCTGCTGGATGGGCAGCTTACCGAAATTGCCGTCGAGCTGGCCGAAGAGGAAGAGCGCAAAACGATGCTGGCCGCGGCGCAGGCGGAATTGAACGTCATTAGCGAACGGCGCGCGCTTCAGGAGCAGTTGTTACAACAGGCGCGGCAGACGGATACGGCCGTTAAGCAGCAGCGGCAGCTTCTGCAAACTATGCAGCAAAATGCGCAGCGCGCGCAGCGTTCCCTGACCGAGTGGCAGCGCGCCGCGGCGCAGCGGCAGCAGGAACGGGACGCCTATGAGGCGATTTTAGCGGACGCGGCAACCATTACGGCCGATTTTGCCGCCTGGCAGCAGGCCGAGGCGGCGCTGCAAAGCTGGCAGACGAAAGCGGAAAGTTATAACCAGTTGCAGCAGGCAAAACGGCCGTTTGAATTGACCGTGACCCAGGAACGCAGCCGTCTGGAACAGCAGCAGCGTGACCTGCAACAACGGGAACAGGTCGCGGCCACGGCCACCGTCGAACGGGAGACGACGGCGCAAGCATTGGCGGCGGCGCAGGCGCAGTTGGCACAGACAGAAGCCAGCCTGGATGACCTGGCGCAGCAAGAGCAGGCATGGCAGGCGGCGCGCGCCGAATGGCAGCGGTTGGATAGTGAGCGGCAGTTGTTGGCGCAGCAGGTGAGCCGGCTGCAAAGCGAGGCGCAGCGCGTGGTGGCGCTTAAGGAGGAAGCGACGGCCGTAACGCACAACCTGCACACAGCACAAACCCGCCTCACCGATCTCACCGCACAGTTGGCGCTGCTGACCACGCAGCGCGATCAGTACAGCCGCGCTCTCGCTGACCGCGACAATTTGCAAACAGACCAACCCCGCCTGCGCGAGCAGATGAACAAGTTGAAGGAACGGATAGACCGCCTCACGACGGAAACCGGCAGCGACTGCCCCTTATGCGGGCAGCCATTAAGTGCGGAACATCGGCAGACGGTGTTGGCCGACCTGCAAGTAGAGGGGAAGGAGGCGGGCGACCATTTCCGCATCAACAAGGAACGGCTGGCGGCGCTGTTGCAAGAGGTGGCCGATCTAGAAAAACAGCTAAAGCGCCTGCCGCAGGTGGAACGGGACCAGCAGGCGCAGCAGCAGCGATTGGCGCAGGCTGAGGCGCGCCTGGCGGAAATGACGCAGGCGGTTACGGCCTGGGAGGCGGGCGATGCGCTGCGCCTGGCCGAGTTGTCCGCGCAGTTGGCCGACGACACGGCCCTGCAAGCGCAAAAACAGCAGGTGATGGCTTTGGAAACGGCCGTCAAAGCCAAACCCCGCCTGGAAAAAGAACGGCAAGCCCAAATGCAGCGCCTGGCTGCGGCCACGGCGCGCCTGCAAGAGATTGACCGCCTGGTCGCTGCCTGGAACACGGAAGGAGTCCCGCTGCTGGCCGACGTGACGCAAACGCTCCAGGCCGGGACGTATGCCGCTGAGGCGCAGGCTGAATTGTCCCGACTGGAGACGCAGGCGGTCGCGGTGGCCTATGACGTGGCCGCACATCAGGCGGCGCGCGCGGCGCGTGCCGCCCTGGCGCAGGCGCCCTCGCGCCATCAGCAATGGCAGCAGGCGGAAGCGGCCGTCAGGCCCTTGCAAGACAGCCTGGCGGAATTGCAGCAGCGCATTGCGGAACAGGAACAGACGGTGACCGAACTGCTGGCGCAGCAGCAGGCGGCGACGGCGCAACTGGAGATGCTGACGGCGCACAGCGGCAATTTGCAGGCAATAGAAGATGAGTCCTATCAACTGCGGGAACAGGAAAGCGTTAAACAACGCATGGTGGGCGCGGCGCAGCAGCGGTTAACCGTCCTGGATGATTTGCGGCAGCGGCGGCGTGTCATTCAAGGGCAGCAGGCGGCTGTGTCACAGCAAATTCAACGCCTGAAACTACTAGAAAAAGCGTGCGGCCGTGATGGGGTGCAGGCGCTGCTGATCGAACAAGCGTTGCCCGATATTGAAGAGCGCGCCAATGAACTGTTGGAACGGCTGACCGGCGGAGAGATGCGCGTCAGCTTTGACACGCAGCGCCAGTTGAAGAGCCGTGAAGCGACAGTGGAGACGTTGGATATTCACATTACGGATGGGGCAGGGGAACGGCCGTATGAAAACTTTAGTGGTGGCGAACAGTTCCGCGTTAACTTTGCCATTCGCCTGGCGCTGTCGCAACTGCTGGCAAAACGAGCCGGCGCCCGTCTGCAAACATTGGTCATTGATGAGGGTTTTGGCAGCCAGGACCCCCAGGGGCGTCAGCGTTTGGTCGAGGCGATCAATGCCATTCAGGATGATTTTGCGTGCATTTTAGTCATCACGCACATTGATGAACTGCGCGACGCTTTTCCGGCGCGAATCGAAGTGACAAAGGGGATCACTGGCTCAACAATTGCCGTCAATTAGACCCTACCGATCACTGCCCCCGTTACTCACGGGCAACCGCAGCGCCGATAATCTGATTTCAAACGTCGAACCAACGTCTTCTTCACTGGTGACGTGGATCGTGCCGTGGTGGGCTTCCACAATTTCTTTGACCAGCGCCAGCCCCAGGCCAGTGCCTCCGGGATGCTTCTTCTTCTTCTTTTGCTGTACCTGGTAGAACCGCTCGAAAATGCGCTCAAGTTGATCAGCCGGCATACCAATACCTGTATCACTTACTTCAAAGACAACCTCGTCACCCTCTTGCCAGACGCGCAGTGTGACGTTGCCTCCGGTCGGTGTAAATTTGAACGCATTCGACATTAAATTATCGAAAACGCGACGCAGATGCGTGGGATCGCCGTTAATCCAGGGGAGATCAGGCGCTATTTCAGCCTGTAAATGCACCTCATGCGCTTCCGCTTGCAGTCGGAAATCATCCATCATCGCGTTTATTAATAAGTGTGGTTGGATTGGCTCGCGGCGGAACTCTTGTGTTTGTGCGGCCAGCAGCACGGAGAGGTCGTTGACCAGGTCGGTGAGCATATTGACGCGCCGCGTGATGATTTTTACCGAATCTTGCTGCGCCGGTTGCAGTTCGCCGAGAATGCCGCTTTCCATGAGTTCTGCATGGCCGAGGATGATGCCCAAGGGGGTGCGTAATTCGTGCGAAATGTTTTGCACGAAGACATCCTTTAAGCGATCAAGCCGTTCTTGCCGCGCCAGAGAAACGGCCAGTGCGTTGGCGCGCTGCTTTGACTCCTCGATCAGGCGTAAGTTTTGGATGACAATGCCTGCCTGGTTACCAATGGCCCCGGCCATCTCTTGGTCGCGGTTGGTAAACTGGCGCCCGGCTGTGAGGTGAAACAGGCTTAACGTACCCAGGCAAACATAACCACTCATGATGGGTACGCTAAGATAAGCGTGAAGCCCTAGTTTTATCCATTGCGCCTCGGCGGCGGGGTGTGAGGTGTATTCATCGAGGCGAATGGCAGCGGCCGTTTCGACCACTTGCCAGGCTAAGCCACGACCACGCGGCTGGGGGTGCAGCTGCGTTTGCGCGGGCAGATTATAGGGGTAATGTATAATGATTGCGCCATCAACGATTAGTCCCAATGCGCCTGCTTCCGCACCGATCAGTTCTGTGGCTGCCCGTATGACGGTAGATAGCACCGTTGGCAGATTGCGCTCGCCATAGAGCGCCCGTGCAATCTCGTTCAGGCGTTTTTCCCGGACAACGGCGTGATGTTTTTCAGCCAAAAGCTGCATGTTTTGGAGGGCAGTGGTCACAAGATGCGCCAGGGTTTGCCCGCTCTGGACATCATTTTCTGTAAACGGCGTAGGCGTGTCTCGATATACAGCGAGGATGCCAACCAATCTGTTAGGGTTGTGCAGGGGGAAGAACGCCATGGTATGAACCCCTGCGGTGGCCGTGGCGTGAGCCATGCCGTCACTCAGCGGATGCTGGGTCATGTCATTGATGATGAATGGCTGGCGTGTTTGGAACATCTGGCTGCCGGGTATGTGCCGGGTATGTTCATTGAAAAAACCGGTATTGCCTGGTGTGAAGCCATCGAAAAATGCGCAGGTCAGCTGCGTATTGTCTTCTGTGTAAAGGTAGACGGCTATGCGCTGGCTCATCAGCGTATTCTGCGTTGCGCTGGCTAAGGTAGACCACAAATCATGTAAGTTATATGCTGATAATAAGACGCTGGCAGCCGCAGTCAACGCCCTTTGTTGGGCTGCTCGCTGTCGTTCTGTGGCAAACAACCTTGCCTTTTCAATCGCAATGGATAACTGCTTTGCTAAGGTTTGCAATAAATTCAGGTCTGTTTCCTGAAAGACCCGGTACGGCTTGCTTTCCACATTGATGATGCCAATGATCTGGTTCTCGACTTGCAATGGCGCACACAGTTTCGCATGAGGCTGGGGCGTGTTATCAAATTGATTCGCCTCGAAATACGCTTGTTCCTGGCTGAGATCTGGCGTATAGAAGATTTTTCTACTGGCGATGACCTGTCCGGCAATGCTGTGGGCAACGGGCACAGTCATGGGGGATCCGCAGTAAGAGCGGTGTGTATGCAGCGTTTGGCTGGCTTCATTGAGCAGCAGCACGCCAAAGCTGTCGGCGTCAAGATGCTGCCCAATAAACCGCGTCACGCGTTCAATTAAATCTTCTTCAGAATGTGCGGCAGCAACGGCCGTTACCACTTCATGGAGGGCGCTTAATTCTTCATTTTTGCGTCGTTCTGCCTCTAATAAGCGAGCATTTTCAATGGCAATGGCTGCCTGGTCCGCAATCACGGTGAGCAGGTCCAGGTCTTCTGTTGTATAAGGGCGGCTTACGTCGCGGCGATGTACAGACATGACCCCCATGACGCGCTGGCGTAATTTCAGGGGGGCGAATACGGCCGTGCTGTCGTGGACAGGCGTGCCTGGGATGTAAATGGCGCGCCGATCATGGCGTGTGTTGGGGACAACTTCACCCATACCGCTCAGAGCGACGCTGCCCGTGATGCCCTGACCCATTTTAACGGAAAAAGAGCGCACGGCAGCGGCGGCGCGTGAATGGACAATGTCGCCTTGCAGCCATTCCCCATCCGGGGTTACCAGGTAGATGCGGCTGCTATCGGCTTCTAGCAACCGTCTGGCTTCATTAGACAGAATGGTGAGTACATCTTCCAACTGCAATGCGGAGATGGCCTTCATTGTGGACAACAAGGCATCATTTTTCACTGATTGGCGTGACGATCTGGCCGCTAAGCGGAATTTTTCCAGGGCAGCGCCCACCAGGTTAGCCAGGGTCATCAACATATCCTGGTCGTGTTCGCTAAAGGCATTGACAAGTTGGCTTTCCAGGTTGATGACGCCAATTGTTTTGTCGCCAATAATGACAGGGACGCATAATTCAGAATTGACTTCAGGATCGCCAAAATAAGCTGGCTCTTGTTTGACATCATGAACTAGCCACGGTTTGCCGGTGACGAGGACGCGGCCGGTAATGCCTTCACCTGGGCCTGTAATTGCCATGACGCGCCGGCTTCCCATCTTTTTTTGATAGGAAGGGTGGCTGCGCAAATTACCACTTTGTGGATCGAGAAAGCGAAAACCATAGTTGTCGGCCCGGCGCATCTGGCCAAGTAATGCCGTGATGACGCTGATAAGTTCCTGTTCGTTCGGGGCGTCACGGACAGCTTCGGACAGCTTTTGTAAGATGTTTAATTGGTTTTGCAAGGCGTTGTTGTGTGTGTGCAGGTCTACGTGCGCCAGAAGGTTGGCAAGTTGGTCGGCGATCAGCGTGAGGGTGTGGACGTGTTCTGTGTCGAAATAGTTGATAATTGTGTGTTGTATATCCAGCACGCCGAGGAGTTGGTCACCGGAAAAGAGGGGGAATGCGGCTTCGGCCTGTGTGTTGGCGAGTAAAGGGTGAGGGAGGAATTTGGCGGCGCTGCGTGTGTCGTTAACGACAACAGTTTGGCGCGTGTTGGCGGCCTGCGCGACCAGGCTGCGTTTGGCGGTGAGGGGAATGGTTTGCCCTTGCGCTTTGCGCTGGCGACCAATCTCGCCTGATCCTGTTTGCAGGATGAGATGGTTGCGGTACTGCCGGGGCGGCGCCTGGTTGAGGCGATTGAGGAGGGTGGCTGTAAGATAGACTTGTACGTGATAGTAACCAAAGGTTTGTTGAATCTGGTTAATGATGTCATCGAGTATTTGATCAACGTGGACAGCCTGCCCCCATTGTGGATTGAAGCGCTGCATGAATGCCTGCACTTTTTCCCAAAATCCGGGTGGGGCAACGGCCGTTTCTTCCACTACCACGCCTGCCGCAGTTTGCCCTATCCGGGTATCTATGACTGCCATCTCTGCTATGGGCTGTTCCCGGTTTTTTTGTTCCTCATTCATGTTGTTTCTAGAGGCAGTGATAAACTGATACCTGTATACTGATTACTGCACTAGTAGTTCAACCGACAAGTTTTGACGGGTTATGTTTTGTGAAAAATCCGTCAAAACAACATTGTTG
>JACSRF010000081.1 GCA_014879875.1 Anaerolinea sp. | reverse complement strand
GGACTCCTCTTCCCCGCCCAACTGGAAGCCTACCTGGCGCAAACCATCCCCAGCCAGGGGTAGATATTATAGGATTTACGATTAACGATTTGCGATTGACGATTGGCGTGCCCCTGGCAAGCTGTAAGAAAACCAAAAATCTCTTTCTTAACATCTATAGCTTGGTAAGTAATCGTTCATCCCCCACCGGCTGCGCGTTCGACTGAGCTCACGCCGAAGTCTTGTCGAAACCGGCGCCCCCCTGCGACAGGCTCAGGGGTCATTATACAAATAAAAAAACGGCCGTTACCCAGTGGATAACGGCCGTTTTGCTTTTGGTCGGGGCGGCCGGATTTGAACCGACGACCTCTTCGACCCGAACGAAGCGCGCTACCAAGCTGCGCCACGCCCCGAACAGAATTGGATTATAAAGCAAACGGTTTAAGTTGCAACTTTCGGCTATAATCCCGACGTATTTGTTCAGTTACACAGAGTTTCGCGGAGAGAAGAACGAGAAAAAACACGCTTTAGCAACCATCCCATCTTCTTCCTTCCTGTGTATCTCCGTGTCTTCTCTGTGTACCTCTGTGTTCCAAAATAATACCTTATGTCTACAACATACGTCGCCATAGATGTGGAAACTACCGGCCTCAACCCGGACCGAGACGCCATTATTGAAGTCGCCGCCATCACCTTTCAGGATTTGGACATTCTGGATGAGTTTAGCTCGCTGGTCAATCCGCAGCGGGATGTACCGCCAGAGATTACGGCGCTGACCGGCATCACGCCGGCCATGGTGGCCGCTGCGCCAACCATCGGCGCGCTGCGCAAACGGCTGCACGCGGCCCTCGCCGGTCACGTGCTGGTGGGGCACAATGTCAGTTTTGATCAAGGTTTCCTCCAGGCGGAAGGGTTGGCGCTGGGCAATCATTGCCTGGATACGGTGACGCTGGCTTCGATCCTGATCCCGGAGGCGGGCCGATTCAGCCTGGATGCGCTGGCGCGCTACCTGCAGCTGCCGGAGGCGGACGCCGGGCAAAATCATCGCGCGCTGGATGACGCCGAGCAGACGGTGGAACTGTTCCTGGCGCTGCGCGAACGCGCTCTGAAGCTGGAGCTAGACCAGTTGGAAGAGATCGTCATGAACGGCCGTCGCCTGGGCTGGCCGGAAACGCTCTTCTTCGAGGACGTGATGGGGTCGAAGGTACGTGACGCCTTCGCCGGGACCAGACGCCGCCAGCGGTTAGCCCCCTTGTTCAGCGTCCCCAAGCCAGACGGCCGCGCCATTGTGCCGGAACCAAAACCGCACCCGCTCGACGTGGAGACGATTGTGAAGATGATGCAGCCGGGGGGCAACTTTGACCGCGTGTTCCCCGGTTTTGAACACCGGCCACAGCAGGTAGAGATGTTGCAGGCGGTGGCGACGGCCTTCAACGAGGGGCAGCATTTACTGGTGGAGGCGGGCACGGGCACGGGCAAAAGCATGGCCTACCTGCTGCCGGCGGCGTTTTGGGCGTATGAAAACGGCCGTCGCGTCGTCATCTCCACCAACACCATTAACCTGCAAGACCAGCTCATTCTCAAAGACATCCCCGCCCTCCAGCAGGCGCTGCCCTTCACCATTCGCGCGGCCGTGCGCAAGGGGCGCAGCAACTATGTCTGCACGCGCCTCTTCCAACAACTGCGCCATAACGGGCCGCGCGACGCCGACGAAATGACCCTCTTTGCGCGCATCTTGCTCTGGCTGCCACATACGGAGAGCGGCGACGTGGCCGAACTCACCATCCGCACCCCAGGCGAGCGGCAGGCGTGGCAGCGGTTGAACGGGGAGAATGTGGTCTGCACCAGCGAGCATTGCGCGACGGAGAATTGCCCCCTGCACCTGGCGCGGTGGCGGGCGGAACTGGCGCACATTTTGATCGTCAACCACTCCTTGCTGCTGGCGGATGTGGCGCAGGGCGGCCACGTTTTGCCGGAGTTTAAGGATTTGATCATTGACGAGGGGCATCATCTGGAAGCGGCCGTTACCGATGGCCTCAGCTTTCGCGCCGACAAACGCTTCCTGGAGACGATCCTCGATGAAGTGAGTAAACCCCGTTCGGGGCTGCTGGCGGATGCGCAAACGGCCGTGCGCACGGCCGTGCCCCCGGCGTTGGGCGAGCAGTTCGACGAGATCGCCGAAGCTATCCGCCGTGAAGGCGCCCTGGCCGTCATTCGCCTGGATGAATTTTTTGAGACGCTCGACTACTTCTTGCGCGACCGGGTGCAGCGCAACGGCCAATTCGCCGAGCAAATTCGTCTGCTGCCCTCCGTGCGCGCCCAACCTGATTATGACGAGGTGGAGCTGAGTTGGGACAATCTGGGCAAGCAGTTGAAAGACATCGGCAAAGGGTTGGGTAAACTGGCCGAGGCGCTGGCCGATCTGACGAATACGCACGACATCGCCAATGGGGAAGATTTGCGGTTAATGCTGCTGAGCCATGCGCGCTCCCTGGAAGAGGCGCGCGTCAATTTGCACGCCACCATCGCCAGCCCCGCCGAGGAGATGATTTACTGGGTGGAAGTGTTTAAGGATCGCGTCTCCTTGCACGCCGCCCCTTTGCACGTGGGGCCGCTGGTGGAGGAGCATATTTTTCACCAGAAGGAGACGGTCATCTTGACCTCGGCGACGATGCGCACGGCCGGGCCAGATACTCGTGACGAGCCGACGTTTGCCTATTTGCGTGACCGGCTGCACGCCAGCCATGCCAGCGAACTGGCCGTTGGCTCCCCATTTGATTATAAGAATAAGACGCTGTTGTTCCTGGCGAGCGATATGCCGGAACCGAACCAGCCGGGGTATCAGCGGTACGTGGAGCGGGCGATCATTGACGTGGCGACGGCGCTGGGGGGGCGCACGATGGTTTTGTTTACGGCGTATGGGCAGCTGCAGCAGACGGCGCGGGCGGTGGAAGGGGCGCTGGGCGACGCCGGGATTACGACGCTGGCGCAGAGCAGCCACACGTCGCGGCAGCAGTTATTGGAACAATTTAGGCGGCCGGACAGCCGCGCTGTGCTCTTGGGTACGCGCTCATTTTGGGAAGGGGTGGATGTGCCCGGCGCGGCTTTGCAAGCGGTGCTGATTGTCAAACTCCCCTTTGACGTGCCCTCTGACCCGATTTTTGCGGCGCGTTCGGAAACGTTCGAGAACTCCTTCTTCCAATACTCCATTCCCGAAGCGGTGCTCCGTTTCCGCCAGGGGTTTGGCCGCCTCATTCGCCGACAGGATGATGAAGGGGTTGTGGTGATTTTGGATAAGCGGGTGCTGACGAAGCGGTACGGCCGTCTCTTTCTGGAAGCGCTGCCCGACTGTATGGTGCTGCGCCAGCGCACAGACCGCCTGGGGGAGTTGGCGCTGCGCTGGTTGAATCGGGATAAGAGCCAGACGTTTTAGGCAGTAACAGCGCCAAGATCGACAAAAAATTGGCGATGTTTAAGGAAGAAGGAAGAAGGAAGAAGGAAGAAGGAGGAAGGAGGAAGGAAGAAGGAAGAATATTCGTTGTTCCTATTCTGCCTTCTTCCTTCTGGCTTCTGCCTT
>JACSRF010000248.1 GCA_014879875.1 Anaerolinea sp. | reverse complement strand
CGCTGCCTGAGCTTGTCGAAGGCAGCACGGGCTTCGACAAGCTCAGCCCTCGAGAGCCTTAGTAGTTACCAATTTTCAGGGTTTTTGCGGGGTTTGGGCATCTACCGCTATCTTTGCAGTTTTTAAACTTACCAGAGGTCGTGTCATACCCGCGAAGGCGGGTATCCATCTGTCTCGCCAGGTAACTGTTCACCCCCTGTCGGTTGAGCCTGTCGAAACCGATCCCCCCTTCGACAAGACCTTCGGCGCGAGCTCAGTCGAACGCTCAGGGGGCGGGGGTGAATGATTACACTAATTTCTATTGGTGTTGATTAAACTCTTAAGGGATGGCACTTCAATAAATTGGTCAAGATTGGTTCAATCTTCGGAGATTGAACCAATCTAAACGTTCACGCGCCATCTTAAGTTAAGTAGCAAGCTCAGTTGTGTATCCTATCCACATGTCTCCCAGTTTTGCCGGACAAAGTTGCAGCCTGATTCCCTCTTTATAATTAAACCAGGCGCAACAATGTATTGTTAGTCACATTGCCAAACGCATGAACAAGATTGCGGATTTGTTTAGCCACACAGGTGATGGCGCCTGCATCATAGACGAAAATCAACGGATTATATCTTGGAATCCGGCGGCAACAGCCATGTTGGGGTACAGCCGTGAAGAAGCGCTGGGACAGCTATGTTGGGAGCTGCTCTTAGGCAATACCCGTGATAACAAGCCTTTTTGCAAACCAACATGCACCATTCGCCAACGTTTAGACGAGGGGGGGGCGACTACCAGCATGGACCTTTGGGTGCGTCACCGCTCTGGTGAACGGGTTTTGGTCAACATCAGCACCATTCCTATCTCTCCGATAACAAATGATGGCAAACCGGGCATGTTAGTTCATTTATGGCGATTGATCGAGCCGCCTCTGGCGCAGAAACGGCTACGCATCCATTTGCTGGGCGCGACAATGGTTACGCGCTCTGATGATACGACAGTGTGCGGTGGCATGTGGAACCGGGTCAAGGTGCGCGCGCTGCTGGCTTATCTGGCGCTGCAAGGGGGGCAGCCTGTCTCGCGGGAGCGGTTGATTGACGTGTTATGGCCCGAACTCGATTACAAAGCGGCGCTGCATAATCTCAACACGACCGTATATAACTTGCGCCACAGCCTGGAGCCAGACTTAAAAAAGGCGAGCGATTCCAGCTATATTGCTTATCAGAGTGGTCAATACTATCTGATTGACGCTGACCGGCATTGGCTGGATGTGCGCGCTTTTGAAGCAGATATTCGCCAGGCGCGCACAGTGATCAATTCGTTAGATAAGATTGACGCTTACAAAACGGCCGTTGCCCTCTACCGTGACGACTATCTGGCAGACCTGGACGCCACCGGTGTGCAATCTACCAGCGAACAAGTGCGTTATCAACTGCTCTATTTAACGGCAATGGAGGAGTTGGGGCAGGCGCTTGAGGCGCTAGATCAGGATCAAGAAGCGGAAATATGGTATGAGCGCGTTTTAGCCGCAGATGCGTGTCGGGAGAGCGTCGCGCGGCGGCTGGTGCGCCTGCTGCTACGGCAGGGACGGCGCATGGATGCGCTGATGCGCATTCAGCAGTTGGCAACTATGTTGGAAAACGAACTGGATGCGGTGCTCAGCGTGGAGACAAGCGACCTGATGGCGCAAATTCGCCTGACGGCGTGAGGGTAAGGCAAACAGCAAGGTATGTGCAAAGGGCCAGTCGGCCCTTTTTGTTTGCCTGACCGGTTTAGGTTTTGTTGAGTCTGTTGTGGCATCGTGTGGGTGGAGGTTTGAAAATGTTGCAACGGCCGTTCCTTCCTATTATTACCTTCTGTTACCTGCTGCTGTTACTGGTCTCCTCTGGCGCGGCGCATCCGGCGGCAAGCGCCTTGCCTGCATCCTGGTTTTATGAAAGCGTACAAGCTTCGGCTGATCTGGGGTATGCGGTAGGCAGCGCCGGCGATGTCAATGGCGATGGCTACCTTGATGTGGTTGTGGGCGCGGTCAAATATGCGCAGAGCAGCGTCAAGGGCGGCGCTGTTTTCCTGTTTTATGGGGGGCCTGGTGGTTTACGCAGCCAGCCAGACTGGTTCTTTGGCACGGATATGAACGGCGCAGAGTTGGGCGCGGCCGTTGCTGGCGCGGGTGACGTGAATGGTGATGGCTACGACGACTTGATCGTCGGTGCGCCAGGATGCAGCAGCCCAGAACCGAAAGAGGGGTGTGTCTTTGTTTTTTACGGTGCGGCCGGCGGCCTGCGCAGCACGCCAGACCAAACCTTACAGCTTGACCGGCGCGATTCATACCTGGGCACGGCCGTTGACGCCGCCGGCGATGTGAACGGGGACGGGTATGCGGACGTGATTGTCGGCGCCAAGTGGTATACCGACAACCAGACCAACGAAGGCGCCGCCTTTCTGTTTTTGGGTGGGGCGGATGGGTTGAGCGCCACGCCCGCCTGGCAATTTAAGGGGAACCAGGGAGGGGCCAGTTTGGGAACGGCCGTTGCTGGCGTCGGCGATGTCAATGGCGATGGCTTCGATGATGTGCTCGTTGGCGCACCCTTTTTCGATCATGACAACGCCATAGACGCCGGTTATGCAGCCTTGTTTCTGGGGTCGGCCGATGGACTAACCGCCGCGCCCACCTGGGAATTAAGCGGCAGTCACACCAATGCTCGCCTGGGATATGCCGTAGCCGGCGCAGGCGACGTCAATGGCGATGGCCTCCCGGATTTCCTCATTGGCGCTCCTGGTTGGCCCAACCCGGCTGACCAGGCAGTGGGTGCGGCATTTTTGTTTGCCGGTACAGACAACTGGACAACCGTGACGCCCTTGTGGACGGCCGTTTCCGATCAGCCTAACGCTCAATTTGGCGCGGCCGTTAGCAGCGCCGGGGACATGAATGGCGATGGCTATGCTGACGTGGTTGTTGGCGCTTACCGCTACAGCCAGGGCCAATCCAAAGAGGGCGCGATCTTTATCTACCTGGGTACGCCTGGCGGCCCCACCCCGCTGCCCCATTGGACCGCCGAAGGCAACAAAGCAGACACCATGTTCGGCTTCTCCGTTGCGCCTGCCGGCGAGGTCAACGGGGACGGTTATGCTGACCTTCTCGTTGGCGCGCCAGAGTACCGCAACCAGACTGAGCTGCGCGGCCGTGCGTTCCTCTTCACAGGCAGAGATGCGAACGCCCCCACTTGCACTATTTTCCTCCCCATCATCAGCGACAACTAAATAACCTCACTCCCCAACCACGCTGCCGATTCGATTACTGACCGCCGATCGCTGCTCCCGTTGATGATTGGTTGAGTTCTAACCGGTACTATAGTACTAATAGTTAGCACCAGGCAGGTCAGAACATATTAAAAACGATGGGGGTGTCATGGACAAGTTGTTTACCCTCTTTGAAAAAAGCAGTGATGCAGCCTTTGCGGTAGATGCAGACCAACGCATCATCTTCTGGAACCATACGGCTGAACGTCTCACTGGCTACACAATTGCGGAAACGGCCGGGAAGCCGTGCTGGCGTCTTCTCTGTGGCGTCACCAATGAAGGCATCCCGTTGTGCCGCGCCAACTGCCCCATCATCTTACAAATCAAAGCCGGCAAGCCTGTCTACAACGTGGATATGGCTATCCGTGAGCAGACAGGGCTGTCTATTCCGGTTAATTTAAGCACGATCCCTGTTGGGCCTGAACATGGGAACGGCGAAAAACCGTTCCTGATTCACCTGATGCGCCCCTTACCTAAGCCAGGGAGCCAGTTTGGCGCTTTCCGGCTGTATCTGTTGGGGCCACTGCGGGCGCAGCGGCTAGAGGGTTCCTTTGTCAATGGCCTCTACTGGCAAAATGCGGAGGTACGCGCCCTACTGGTTTTGTTGGCGCAGGCATACCCTGCACCATTGGCGGCAAACGAGTTGGCCGCAGCGCTTTGGCCGAAACTATCCGGCTCGATTGCGCAGGGCGTCCTGGCAACGTCCGTTACCCATCTGCGCCTCAGTCTGGAACCAAACCTGGAAGACCCCGACGATTCTGCTTACATTCATCGTAACGCCCATGGGTATCAAATCAATCCCAACATCCCCCTCTGGTGCGATCTGGATTACGTCACCGCTCAGCTTGAAACGGCGCGCCTGGAACCCAACCCCCAACGCGCCAAAACCCTGTTGCAAGAACTGTTGATCCTTTTCCGCGGCGATTATCTGGCTGATTTAAGCAAAACGGCCGTATGGTCCCTGAACCAACACCTATACACCGAAAAATTACACCTGACCATCCTCGAAACCGCCGGCGACCTGCTGCAACAGCTTGACCAACCCCAAGAAGCAAAAAAACTATATCTCAGCGCCCTCATGCTTGACCCCGACTGCACCACCGCCTACCAAAAACTCATCCACCTGGCGCTGCCCCACAATGGCAAAGTAGCGGCGCTGCAATACTGTCAGCGATTGGCCGCCACCCTACGCCGCGAATTAGACATCATCCTGGATGAAGAATTCCGCGAATTACTTGAGGAAACTTGACAGAGGCGCTTATGAAGTAAAGGAGAAACAGAGGCGTTGAGTTTTAGTTGAGTCCCATCTGGTACTGTAGTACTGTCGGGTATTGTAGTACCAGACGCCGAGACGATTACACGTTTTAGCTTACGACACAATCTTCGTCATCGTTTAACAGCCAAGAAGTTCCTTTCATAAGCAGGAAGCACGAGGAGGCAACCTACCATGAAAACCAAGTATTTTCTTATTTTTTTACTTCTTGTGAGCATCATCGCCATCACCGGCAACATCTCCCAAGCCGAAGATGGCCTTCTGTTCCGGCGAGACATCTCCAAGACGCCGGATGCAGAAACCGAAAAGGCGGCCATCTACATGATGGACTTCTACGTGCCGGCCCAGGCTTCCACCGGACTCGTCGGCCCGGTGGAAAACTACATCCTCGGCGATGATGCCGGGACCGTTGCCTACGAACCGCGCAATTATGCCAAGCCGCTGGTGACGGTCTGGATTGATGACCTCGGTGGCGCCGAACCACCCGAAGGCATGGTCACCATTCAGGGTGGCATCACCTTTGGCCACTTCGACGCTTTTGCCGGCGTTTCGCTGGATGATGGCACAAGCTGGAAGCGGACCAACTTGTCAGGTTCAGCCGACCAGTCTTCTTTCACTCTGGCTAACGGCCACCCCTATCCCGGTGACGTGCATAACGTCGTGCATCAGGTGGCAGGGGATCAGATCTTCGTGGCCTGGGTGAGCAAGTATTGCGACGGGGGCACGCCTCTCTACAAGTTAGATGTGGAGGACAATGCCGAATACTTCGCCGATTTGGAAGAAACCTACGGCAAAGATGCCCTGTACCTATACAATCTCTTTGGCGTGAAAGGCAACCAGGGTTCGGTGGACTACACCGAGCAAGGGTATCCGGAGGTCGGTGAGATTCCCTATTCTTGCGTTTGGACCGCTCGCGGCAAGCTGCTCGCTGGTGATGATCTCATCACAGCCGAAACAGAGGCAACTTACGTCATGTGGACCAAGCCAGAGCGATTGACTTCTGGAGCGCGCGACGCCAATCTGCCCGCCGTGGATTGTGTCAAGGATGCCGGCTGCATCCTCACCTGGCAGGAGGATCCGCTAGGCTTGCGTCCCGGTCAGGGGCTTGGCCCCGGTGAAGGGTGGTCTGGCGCTATCGCCAATGGCAAGACGGACATCTGGTACTCCTACATCAGCTACACGGACTTTGATCTGGTATTCGATGCGGATGGAACCGTTGCGTCGCCTCTCACCATGGCTGACTATGCCCTTTTGACCGACGCTACCATGCCCAAGCCCTACGTGCCGATGGCCATGCCAACCCGCCTGACCGATAACAATATGTGCAAGGCAATCAACAGCGATCCATACTGCTACATTGATTTTGACACTATTGACACCTGGGACCACACCAACGTAATGACCAACCTGGACAATCTGGCGCAGTCGGCGGATTCTGATTACTGCACCGAGACAGTCTCCTGGATAACCCCTGGCGGCGCTACCCTCACCGTCTGCAAAACAGAAGACGGCCGTGTCCTGAACGGCCGTGTCGCCTCCACCCGCGTCCGCCTCAACCTCAAAGGATATAGCGCAGATGAGGACGGGATTACCGAAAGCGCGTGGGTCATCATGGCCGCTGAGGAAACCAAAGCCCTGGGTGACATCCTGATAGACCCCTACGGCAACCCGGCAGAAAACCCCATAGACATCGGTAAGGACATCTGGTACTACTCCTTCGACATGTTCGCGCATCCGGTTGTTGACCAGGGCGGTATGCTCAACCAACCGGCAGTGTGCAGCCCCTGGACGGTCGGCGCCGACTACGAATGCGACGAATATGAGTTCTTCCCGGTGCAGATTGATCCGCTCAACGAAGGCGAGTTTTATCTGACCGAGATCGCCCGCCGCTTTGCGTTAACAACGAACTCCGTGTCTGCCGCGATGGCTTCAGAGAGCGGTCTGGCAGCCATGCTTATCTACAAGCAGGGCATCATCAACCAGGGCGGCCCGGCGGACATCTTCTTGCGCCGCGTGGTCATCCCAGATGGTTTTGATCCCGCCGCGGACAACCCTTACGCCTTCGAGAACGTCGCCTGCGATGAATGGGTCTATACTGACGGCTCAAATCCCAACTACCTCAAGGGCCTCTGCCTCTCGCCGGCCATCAATATCTCCGGCAGCACCATCGTGGAATGTTCGGGTGGAACCGGCAACGATACCTGCGCGGCTACCTTCCCGGTGGCAGATGACGGCAGCATCCCAGATCCAGTAGACCAATTCCCCAAAGTCTTGGAGTGGCGGCAGTGCGACGGCGCCTCCACTATCGCAGGCTGCGAAGACGACAACGACCTGGACGACCAGGTCTGGGAAAGCCCGTTTGACGTAGCCAAGGGGCATCGCGGCTTCCTCGACGGCGACTTCGTGATGATGATGTACGCCTGGTCGCCCAACTGGAAAGCTAACAGCGTTGGTAACGACCACTACAACCTGTACGTGCGCCGCTCCTTCGACGGCGGCCTTACCTGGACGGCTACCCCAACTGCCCTGGGCGGCTTAGGAACCAGCGCTGTTGAAAACTACTGTGTCAATACGCCTGCGGCAGAATGCGAGGGCACGGAGTTCGTCTACGGCGCCGGTGACTTCGAGCAGGGGCGTAACGTCTCGCAGTTGGTTGGCAACAAGATCACCATTCTTGACCCGCGTTACACCCCCACCGGCGGCCTCAAGCTCTACCCAACCATCAGCACTGACTGGCTGACTGATAATGGTTTCTTGTCCGATGGTCTACCTTACGACGATGATGCAGCCCGCGACCCATCCAAATTCTTCATGATCTACGAGACCGGCGACAACACCACCGTCACCGAAGGCGAGGCTGTGCCGCTCGATTTGTACTACAGCCGCGCCACTATCTACGGCGACGTCTGGGAACTTGACCCAGATTGGTACGATCCTGTGACTGGGGAAATTGAGGATTACCGCTGGCCCTGGGTGGAGAACAAGATTGACATCCTCTCTGGCGAGGCGAGTATGCTGGCTAACCCCGGTGGCACCTTTATGTACGCAGTCTGGAATCAGTGGAAAGAAGAGATTCTGCCCGACGGTCATGAGCTGGTCTACGACAGCGACATCTGGTTCCGCCGGTTCATGTACCTGCCAGACGACGCTGACCCATTGATCCCGCCTGTTGCCTCTATTCTCTACGTCAATCAGACGATCCTCAGCCTGGCTGCCGATGACACCTTGATCCTGGTAGGCTCGGCGCGGGGGTTTGGTATCAATGGCGAGATCGAAGAGATGAAGTGGCTGCTCAAACCGCTGGGTTCTACCATGGACCCGGTTGAGGTCGGCACGCAGCAGCAGTTGCAAATCAGGGCGCGCGAACTGGTGAATCAGCCCGGATGGGCCGGCCAGCCCGGTTGGGCGCAGTTCCAATTCATAGCTAAAGACAAGGGCGGCCGTTGGTCTCCAGGCGTCGAGATTAACATCTGGATTGTGGAAGAACTGCATCAGGCGTTCTTACCAATCGTTGACAACGACTAACTGCCTGAGTTTTCTGTATCAGGGTATGACCAGCAGCAGGCAAGCCGTCTGGCCATACCCTTGTCACGTTTTTATACATAGCAGTTGGGCATACTCGCTCTGGCAATGAATGGGAAATCATTTTAGTGGAGAAACCCATGAAATCCCAAAATGCGCGTTTCCGAATCTCTATGACTCCTTTGCTGGTGGGAATTGGGGTCCTGTTGGCAATAGGGGGGGGCACGGCCGTTTACGCCCACCGCGATCTGCTACATTTTTACACAAACCCCGGCGCCCTCTCTGGCATGAACCGCAGCGGCGAAACGATGGGCGGTTATAACAGCCACGCCATGTTTGAAGAGGATTGCGCCCACTGCCACGCGCCCGTTCACTGCATCACCGACACCAAATGCCAGGATTGCCACATGGACATCGCGCGACAGCGCGCCGAAGCGGTGGGGCTGCACAGCCTGTTGCCCGGCACAGAAAAATGCCAGACCTGTCACACGGAGCACCAGGGGCGTGAAGCCGTTATCAGCCAGGTTTTGCTGCGCAACATCAACCACGAGGCGCTCAGCGGCTTCAACCTGGCGCTGCACGAAACGCGCTTTGATGGCGCGCCGATGGCCTGTGAAGATTGCCATACACAGGGGCGTTTTGCCGCCGACGAAGTGAGCTGCGTGGCCTGCCACGAAGAGGCGGACGGCGAATTGATGGTGGAACACAGCGCCCAACATGGGGATGATTGCCTGGGCTGCCATGATGGCACGCGGGCCATTATTGAATTTGTGCATGATGATGTGTTCGTGCTGCAAGGGGATCATGAAGGGTTGGGCTGTGTGGATTGCCACGAAGGCACGCTCTTTACCGTCGCCGCCCAAACCTGTGACGGCTGCCATGAGGAGCCAGACATCCACGCCGGGCAGTTTGGCCTGGATTGCGCGCGCTGCCACACGGCCGTTGCCTGGGCGCCGGCGCAGCTTACCCAACACCGTTTTGCACTGACGCATGGCGACGGTGCTTTACTGACCTGTGATACCTGCCACGTGGTCGCGTACACGGCCGTTTCCTGCGCAAGCTGCCATACCCTGCCCGATATGCAAACCGCCCACCCACCCGACCGCACGCCTAACTACGACGCCCTGGAATGTGCTGCCTGTCATCCTACAGGCGATCCCATAGACACTGCGCCGCTGGCGCAGATCGGGAATTGAGACTGGAAACGACAGAGGGGACAGTGTGAAATGCGTTACACAGGGAAATGGATCAGCAAGCAGCGAGTTTTAGGCCAATACCGTCGGCTTTGCGCCGGGTTGTGCTGCGTGTTGGCGCTGGTCTGGCTGCTGCCGGGTATGGCCCTGGCGCAGACCACCGCTACGCCCACGCCAGCCATCCAACGCCTGAACATCCAGGTGATGCCTGAGTTTGATGACGCGCGGGTGCTGGTGATAGTGCAAGGACGCCTGGCCGCGAACGCCACGCTGCCGCAAAGCCTCACCTTTCGCCTTCCGCAGGGGGCGCAAGTCAACCAGATGGCAATCATTAACATGCGTGACGGCAGCCTCACATCGCGGCCATACGAAGTCACAAACGACCCAACCGATTCCCGCTGGTCGCTGGCTGCCTACACGGTTGACAGCGCCCACTTCTTTTTTGAGTATTACTTCAATCCATTGGGAAGTAACCCAGAGAAGTCCTTCACCTTTACGGTCAGCGCACTGCAACCGGTGGCCGACCTGCTGCTGGAAGTACAGCAGCCACGCCTGGCAGAAGCGTTTGCCACCACCCCCCCGACCAGCGCCGAACGGCTGGACAAATATGGCCTGACGCTGTATCAACTGCCGGTGGGCGCGTTAGGCGTGGGGGAGGAAACGGCCGTTACCATCCGCTACACCAAATCAGACCCCACCCCATCTGTACCCCGGTCAAAAACAGAGCCAGAAGTCGCCGCCACAATCACCAACGCCACGATACCGCTTTGGGCCGTTGGCGCGCTGGTAACGGCCGTTGGCGGCGGCATTGCCGGGTTTTCCTGGTTACGCGCCAGGCCGCGCCAACCAATCACCACACCGTCACCGGGGAGCGGCTGCTGTCCACAATGTGGCGCGCGCCAGCGGGCAGATTCCCGCTACTGCCACGTCTGCGGCGCAAACCTGTGATAGAGATGGAGGATGAAGCTAATGAAAAAGTTTACACATAAATGGGTTCTTAGCTTTCTCCTATGTAACCTGCTCCTGATAGGGGTGCTCGCCAGCGTTGTCTACTATCTGGGAACAACCGCTCCCGTGCATCCAGGGCAGCGCCTTTATCCCTTGCAACATGTTGGGGAACAAACTTCCCTGTACCTGACGGCCGGCTACGAAGCCAAAGCGCGGCTGGCGCTGCGCCTGGCCGACCGCCGCCTGACGAATCTGGCCCAGGCGCACACAGACATAGAAGTCGTCAACAGCGTTGCCGCCCTGGGAGCCGCCCTGGAAACGGCCGTGCAGCACATCAATGTGGTCTCTACCCCGGCGCAAGAAACGCTTTTCACCCAGTTTGAGGCCCTGCTGCGCCGCACCGAAATCGTCATCACCGCCCTGCCTCCCGACAATCCGACGACGAATACGGCCGTCGCCCTCCACGAAAAAATCACCCTCTGGCAGTCACTTGGCTCGCCCGCCGCCATTGCTGCCCAACTGCCATCGGCGCCTGGCCTACCCACACTCATCAGCGCCCTGGCCGTGCCCTTCCTCACCACCGATGTCGAGCACGTCACATTCCCGCTTACAAATGGTCATGCCCAGCTTGCCTGCGCTGACTGTCATGAAGATGGCGTGTATGAAGGGACAACCACTGTTTGCGCCGACTGCCATCAAAACGATCTCCAATACCGCACGGCCGATCGCGTCCATACCAATCCGTTCAACCCGGCGCTCATTTACCCGGATCACTTCGCCGGTCAGTGTGACGACTGCCACAATACCGTTTCCTGGCGGCCGTTCCAATTCGATCACGTCGGCATCGGCGAGTGCGAGTCCTGCCATTGGCAAGACATCCCGCACGTAGATGTCGCCCAAATCGAGATGATCTTCATTGGCTTCATGGCCGACCCGACCCATTACCCTGGAACCTGTACCCTCTGCCATGCCGATACAGAAGATTGGCTGCAAGCCTCTTTTGACCATCAAGACGTCACCGAATGCGTTAGCTGTCACAGGGCAGAAACGCCCATGCCCCATTACCCAGGGCTATGTACCGACTGCCACCAGCAGGCTGAAGATTGGCTCGAAATCACCTATACACACGAGACGGAAACCCCCTGTATCGTTTGCCACCAGCAAGACGCACCCACCAAACCCGCCCATTATGCCGGTGAATGCGCTAACTGCCACAGCAGCGCCGAAGATTGGGCCAAGGTAACGTTTAACCATACCGGCTATACCAACTGCACGGCCTGCCACAGCCAGCAAACGCCGCTCGACCATTACGCCGGGCAATGCTCTGCCTGTCACGTCACCGGCAATTGGGAGTTCATCTACACCTTTGACCACACCCACTACAACGACTGCCAATCTTGCCATCAAGAGGCCGCGCCGGCAGGTCATTATGCGGGGCAATGTGCCAACTGCCACACCAGCGACGGTTGGTCAGAAATTACATTTGACCACACCGGGTTCACCGATTGTAACGCCTGCCACAGCAGCGACGCGCCCACGCCGCACTATTCCGGACAGTGCGCCAACTGCCATAACAACAATAACTGGGGGGAGGCCTGGTTCAACCACGCCGGGCAAAATCAATGCCAGGCGTGTCATAATACACCCAACAATCACTATCCCGGCGCGTGCCAAAACTGCCACACAACCGACAACTGGGGCCAACCGGGATTCAATCATGCCGGGCTTGACCAATGCCAGAACTGCCATGCCGCCCCGACCAATCATTTCCCCGGCGCGTGCCAAAACTGCCATACCACAGCCAACTGGTTTATTGTCAACTTTAATCATGTTGGGGTGACGGACTGCCTGACCTGTCATCAGGCCGATACGCCAACAAACCATTACGCGAACACATGCGCAAATTGTCATAATACGGCAAACTGGGGCGACATTACCTTTAATCATGAAGGGCTGACCGACTGCCTGGCGTGCCACACGGCCGATGCGCCACCCGACCATTACGAGGGGCAATGTTCTGACTGCCATACCACCGATGATTGGTTGGATGTCACCTTTAGCCACGATGATCTAACGGACTGCCTGGCGTGTCACGAGGCTGAACTACCTGAGAACCATTTTGACGGCCGTTGCACCGACTGCCATAACACCACCAACTGGAACGACGTCACCTACAACCACGAAGAGACGGACAATTGCATCGCCTGCCACACCGCGCCAACCGGCCATTGGCCTGGCCAATGTTCCGGCTGCCACAACCCGGTAGATTGGCAAGACGTCACCTTTGACCACGCAACCTACAAAGATTGTAAATCCTGCCACTCCCGCCCCACCGGCCATTATCGCGGCCAATGTTCCAACTGCCACACGACCACCAGTTGGACAGAAATCATACATACCCAACTCACCGACTGCCTGGCCTGCCACACCGATGATGCGCCGTCAAACCATTACCCCAACCAATGCTCCTTATGCCACAACACAACCAACTGGAGCGACATCTCTTTCAGCCACACCGGCTACACCGATTGCCAGGCCTGCCATGCGCCGCCGGTGAACCATTACGGTGGGCAATGCTCTAACTGTCACAACACCACCGACTGGAGCAGCGTCACCTTTGATCATACCGGCTACACCGATTGCCAATCCTGCCACACGCCACCGGTGAACCATTACGATGGGCAATGTTCTAACTGTCACAACACCACCGACTGGAACAACGTCACCTTTGACCACACCGGTTACACCAACTGTCGCAGTTGCCATCAGGCGCCGCCAGGGCATGACCCTGGGCAATGTTCACGCTGCCACACGACCGATTCCTGGGAGATACCGGCAACGCCAACGACCGTCCCCACCGCCACAAACACACCCTTACCAACAGCAACGGCCGTGCCCACCATCACGCCCAGCCCAACGCCGCCGCCCACACAGACACCCACACCAAACTTGCCCGCGCCCACGGCAACGGCGACAAACACGCCACCGCCAACGGAAACGGCCGTACCCACCGCCACGCCCAGCCCATCGCCGCCAACAGGAAAGGAGATACCGTCGCCAACGGCCGTCCCCACCACCACAAAATAAGCATACCATTGCCAGGAGCGCCACTTGTTGCTTACAATTGGCGCTCCAATGATGGCATCGAAACTCCTTTTTGTACGGCACGCAGCCGTCATCCCCCAGCCAACGCAGCCGGCGCACACCTGGCCCTTATCCGCCGACGGCCGTTTCCAGGCGGCTCAACTCGCCCCCCAACTGGCCCAACATGGCCCCACCCGCGTCATCACCAGCCACGAAGCAAAGGCGCAGGCAACCGGCCAGATCATCGCGCAAACTCTGCGCCTGCCCTGGAGCACGGCTTCCGGGCTGCAAGAACACGACCGGCGCGGCGTCCCTTATTTCGCCAACCAGGAGGATTGGACAACGGCCGTCGCCCACTTCTTCGCCCACCCCGACAAACTGACGCTGGGTAATGAAACGGCCCACGCCGCGCGCGAACGCTTCGCAACGGCCGTGCAACAGCAGCTAACCGCCTACCCCAACGACACGTTAATCATCGTCACGCACGGCACAGTCCTCACCCTCTTCCTCTGCCAGCACAATCCCCACCTAAACCCCGTCACCTTCTGGCAAAAGCTGCCGCTCCCCTGGGTCGGCGTCATCACCCTGCCTACATTTTCGCTTGCCAACCAATACGCATGATCGGTTGTGCTTCATAGCCAGGCACTGGTTAAAAGGATACCGAGAATACACACAAGAAGCGCGAGTTTCATGGTAGACACCAGAATACGCCAAAGGATTTGCCAACAGTCTGGTTTGCCGATGATGTTAAGTGTTGTCGCGCCAACATCCCTATCCATCAATCCCCAAAACCAACCAAGAAACAAACCAAACGCTCCTCCAATGATTGTTCCATGCCAAATAGGGGGATGTAAGAAGACGAAATCAATATAAGGATGATATATTGGGATTATGGCCGGCCATGCTATGTAACTTATCGTGCCTATCAAGGCAAAAAGCAAGCACAGCGCCGATGCTCCGCCAATGGCGCCTGCAAACATGATCTCTCTTAAATCGTGGTGATCATCCATAAGCCTACCCCTTTTTGTTCAAAGCAATACCCAGATAACGGCCACTCTTGCTCTTTGTCACCCCAAACCCATGACAAACTACGTGATGCCCCATCGCCAAAGCCGGGTATAATAACGACGGTGCAATGGTTGGCAACGGCCGTTGCGCACACACCGGATTGAATCTTCTCAATTGTACATTGAAAAATCCACGAGAAGTCCATATTTCTGTGCAAAGGCTGCTCGTCAGCCACCCCACACATTCCCCTTTAGGAGGTATTCATGTCTGAAGAACGTAAAAAATTCAAAGTAACCTACTCAACCCTGGCCAGCCCAGACCCACTGCTGCATCAATATTATGATGAAGCTGTCGCCGCCGCCAAGGCCGCCTTTGGCAAAACCTACCCCCTCTTCATCAACGGTGAAGAGCGGTTCGCCGCCAAAACCTTTGCCAAGCACAGCCCGATCAACCTGGATTGGGTCATGGGCCATTTCCAATATGGCTCCGAGCAAGACGTCAACGACGCCGTCGCCGCCGCCAAAGCGGCCTTTCCTGCCTGGAGCGGCCGTCCCTGGCAAGAGCGCGTCGAAATCATGCGCAAAGCGGCCGACCTCATCAGTGACCGCCTCTTCGAGATGGGCGCGAACATGAGCCTGGAAATCGGCAAAAACCGGATGGAAGCGCTGGGCGATGTGGAAGAAACGGCCGATCTCATCCGCTACAACTGCAACGCCGTAGAAAAGAACAACAACTTCAACTTCCAACTCCTCTCCGAAAGCGATAAACACCACAACCGCAGCGTCCTCAAGCCGTATGGCGTCTGGGCCGTCATCTCCCCCTTCAACTTCCCCGGCGCGCTCGCCGGCGGCCCTGCGGGCGCCGCACTCATCGCCGGCAACACCGTCATCCTCAAGCCCGCCACCGACACGCCCCTCACCGCCTGGTTCCTCACCGAATGCTTCCGCGATGCCGGCGTACCGGCCGGCGTCTTCAACTTCATCACCGGCAGCGGCCGTGTCGTCGGGCAAACCCTCATTGACCATCCCGACATCGCCGGCATCACCTTCACCGGCAGCTACGACGTCGGCATGCACATCATCCGCACCTTCGCTCAGGGCCGTTACCCCCGCCCCGTCATCGCCGAAATGGGCGGCAAAAACCCGGTCATCATCAGCAACAAAGCCGACCTCGACAAAGCGGCCATGGGCGTCATGCGCTCCGCCTTCGGCCTGCAAGGGCAAAAATGCTCCGCCTGCTCTCGCGTCTACGTCCACGCCGACGTCAAAGACGCCTTCATGGAAAAACTGGTCGCCCTCACGCGCCAGATCAACGTCGGCGACCCCACCAACAAAGATAACTGGATGGGTCCCGTCGCCAACAAAGGCGCTTTCGAAGATTACCAAAAATTCGTCGCCGACTTGCGTGAAGCAGGTCAAATTGTGTACGGTGGCGAAACGCTGCAAATCGAAGGCTACGAAGGGTACTACGCCGCCCCCACCATCGTTGACCACCTGCCGCTCGACCATTACCTGTGGCAACAGGAAATGTTCCTGCCCATCGTCACCGTCACCGACTTTGAAGAACTGGACGACGCCATGGCCATGGCCAACGATGTGGAATACGGGCTGACGGCCGGCTTCTTCAGCGAAGATGACGATGAAGTGCAATGGTGGCTGGAAAACATCGAAGCGGGCGTCATCTACGTCAACCGCGCCAGCGGCGCGACCACCGGCGCCTGGCCTGGCTACCAATCCTTTGGCGGCTGGAAAGGCAGCGGCTCCACCGGTAAAGCGGCCGGCAGCTTCTACTACATCCAGCAGTACATGAAGGAACAAAGCCAGACAATTGTGGATTAAAATATGTCGCCAGGAACCGCGTTCCTCAGAAGGAACGCGGTTCCTAAACGCAACATGACACCATCAGCCATCACTCCCCACGACCGCATCTTCAAAGAGTTCTTCCATCGCTTCCTGCCCGATTTTCTGCAACTCTTCTTCCCTGACGAAGCCAGCCAACTCAACTTCGCCACCCTCAAATTCCTGGACAAAGAACTGATCATCAACCTGCCTGATCAAGTCCTGCGCATCACCGACATCGTCGCCGAAGTGGAAACAATCCATAACAAACTGTTTTTAATGAAAGTGATAGATACCTATTTGCCAACAGTAACCATATCAAATATGGATAGAGGAGAAGTTGTCATGGATATATTAGAATCATTAATGGAAACAGACGTGCGCTGGTTAGAGGCCGTCAAGGAGTTGGATGAGCGCGAAGCTGAGATTCTGCACCAGAAACAGCAGCTACAAACGCTTCTAATCAGGAGTAGGCAAGAAGGTTGGCACGAAGGCAAACAAGAAGGTAGACAAGAAGGCAAACAAGAAGGCAAACAAGAAGGCAAACAAGAAGGGAAGCACGAACTGCTGCTGCATCTGCTAACCCGCAAGTTCGGCCCATTGCCAGACACGTTCATTGCGCAAATGAACGTCATTACAGATGAGGCAATACTTGACAGGATAGGGGAACAAGTGTTAACGGCCGTCTCCCTCTCCGACATCACCTTTTCACCCACTGACTAAACACCACCTATGGACAAACACAACAAACTCATCACCATGTCCGAGGCAGTCAGCCGCTTTGTGGACGACGGCAGCAGCGTCGCCATCGAAGGGTTCACCGCCTTCATTTGCTTTGCCGCCGGGCATGAAATCATCCGCCAGCGCAAGCAAAACCTCACCCTCATCCGCATGACGCCCGACCTCATCTACGACCAGATGATCGCCGCCGGCGTCGCCGCCAAAATGGTCTTCAGCTACCTGGGCAACCCCGGCGTGGGCAGCCTCTACGCCATCCGCCGCGCCGTGGAGAAAGGCATCCCGCGCCCCCTCGCCCTGGAAGAATACTCCCATTTTGGCATGGTCGGCCGTTACATCGCCGGCGCCAGCAACCTGCCCTTCTTCCCCCTGCGCAGCTACAGCGGCAGCGACATGCCCCAGGCCAACCCGCTCATCAAATTCGTAGACAGCCCTTATGGGGATGGGGAAATCGCCGTCGTGCCCCCCATCAACCCCGACGTCGCCTTCCTGCACGCGCAGCGCGCCGACGCCAATGGCAACACCCAGCTTTGGGGCTTGCTGGGGATGCAGAAAGAGGTCGCCTTCGCCGCCAAAAAAGTGATCGTCGTCGTTGAAGAAATCGTAGACGAGGATGTGATCCGCCGCGACCCCAACCGCACCCTGATTCCCGGCCTCATCGTGGACGCCGTCGTCCATGAGCCATATGGTGCACACCCCAGCTACGTGCAGGGCTACTATGACCGCGACAATGCCTTTTACCTGGATTGGGGCGAACGCTCGCAGGAACCAGAGGCCACCGACGCATGGCTGCAAGAGTGGGTCTACAGTGTGCCCGACCGCGCCGCGTACCTGGCAAAATTAGGCCAGGAACGGCTGGACAGTCTGGCCCCTGGGGAGATGATGGCGGATGGGGTCAATTACGGCCGTTACGCCTGATCAAAAAGGAACACTGAGTACACGGAGGAATTACAAGGCACAAAGAATCTCTTTGTTTCTTTGTGCCTTTGTTTCTTT
>JACSRF010000406.1 GCA_014879875.1 Anaerolinea sp. | reverse complement strand
CATTGTCAATTGACAATGACCTTTTCTTATTCCGCGCGCGCCTTCCAGTTACCCAGACCAATCGCCCGGCTGACAGGTAAAACAAAAAGCACCCCTTTGTTCGGAGCATAGAGATCGCCGACAACAGACAAAGTTGCCGTGATCAAGGCGTCAACCACTTCATCGCTGTCAACAACGGTAAATAACGTGCGATGATGTTCTTCGCGGGTGCGCATCAGATTCAGGATGCTGGGCATAAGGGGCAGATCGTCACGAATGCCTGATTTGCGCAGTCGCCCCAACCCGGTGCTTTCTAAAATAGTAACGCCACTGACGCCGATCGCTTCCCAGGCGTCTAAGATGGGGTGGCACTGGTTCACGTCGTCCAGGATCAGCAAAACCATTTGAAACATTGTACCTCCTTTGTGGGCAGCGCGATTTGCCAAACCACGCTGCAAAATCCCCACTTTCTATGAGCGTGTTACGGCCGTTTTCCCGCCACCCCTCTCTGTCGCAAAAGCAGCGCGCAGCATGGGGGGGGTGAGCAGCGTCGCCACAATGATCATAAACACAGCAATCGAAAAACTGGATTGAGAAATCAACCCTTGCAGCAAAGCAAACGAGGCCACAATCAGCCCAACTTCCCCGCGTGAAACCATGCCAATGCCTAATTGCAGCGCTTCACGGTTGCTAAATCCGCCCAATTTGGCGCCAAAACCACAGCCCAATATTTTACTCAGGACCGCAACCGCCGTAATCGCCAGGGCAAACCACCAGGCATTCCCCTGGATGGCGCGCAAATTGACCTGAAGGCCGATGTTCACAAAGAAAATGGGCACAAAGAAACCATAAGCCAGCGTGCTAACGCCTGTTTCAATACTGTCACGGAAAGGAAGGCGCGCCATGAAAAGGCCAACCAGGAAGGCGCCGGTAATGGCGGCAATGCCTCCAAGCACTTCGGCCGCCCAGGCAAACAGCAGCGTGAACACCAATGCACCGGCAATGGTTCCCTGGCTGACGGGCAGCTTGTTGATCCAGATCATGAGTTTTGGCAGCGCCCAAAGACCCAACACCACTGCGCCGCCCAGATAGCCAATCATGCGCAGCAGAGTCAACAAGATACCCCCCACGCCACCGACGGCCGTACCAACCAGAATAACAGTGACGGAGAGGATCAGAATGACGAGCAGATCATCAAGAACGGCCGCGCCCAACAGCGCAAACCCCACCCGGCTGCGTAAGACACGTAGTTCCAGCAGCGTTTGTGCCGAAATGCTGACGCTGGTTGCCGCCAGTGACAGGCCAAGGAACAAGGCTTCTTCATTGGACACGCCAAACAACAGCGCCGTCCCCCAACCCAATCCCAGCGGCAGCATGACGCCCAACGTGCCGGACATCGCTGCCACCCGCCCAGAACGCAGCAGTTCTGACAATTGTAATTCTAATCCGGCCAGCAGCATGAGCAAAATCACGCCCAGTTCGGCCATTATGGTCACAAACTCAGCTAACACCTCTTCACTACCATGAAAAACAGGCCAGGCGTGCAGCATGTTCAACGCGGTGGGGCCAAGCAAAATACCGGCCAATAGTTCCCCCAACACCGATGGCTGCCCCAAACGGGTGCTGAGATAGCCACTGGCTTTAGCGGCAACGATGATGATGACGAGCGTTAACAAAAAATCAAGAAAATACTCTTCCATAAGATTACGCCTCGGCCAGACGCTGCAAGACACGAATGGTCACGGAGTCGCCCACCCGTTTGAGTTCGACCAGATCGCCGTTGTTGATGTGCTGGATCGGATTGGCGTCGAACTGGTAGGCGTAAGGAATGCCTTCCAGGGAGCAGGCAGGGGCGCTTTGCTGGTCAATACTGGTGTTAACAATGGCGATGGGCGCCATGCCGCGATAATGCAGTTCCAGCAGCACGTAGGGGGCGACGGTGGAGCCGCTGCCCTTGGGGAAGATGGCGACCTTTCCGGCCATGCTTTGTCCGTTGGCAGGGTGTCCCTCCTCGGTGATGACGCCCGTTTCTCGGTTCACGAACCCAAGCAGCGTAATCGGCGTATCGGTGACAAACGCCTCGCCCGTGATGGTGAAATCTCCCTGCGAGGGCAACCCGCGCCCAACGGCCGTGAAAGGGCCATGCACCAAGTGACGCGGGGGTACGGGGACGCGGAGATGCGGAGACACGCTTCCCTCTTCCCTCTTCTTTCCCCCCTCTTCCTTCTGCCTTCCTCCTTCTTCCTTCTCCTCTCCTTCTTCTCCCAGCGCGAAGGCCACACAGTCCGCCAACTTCATGACAGAGGTGGGGATGCCGTTAAGGCCAGACTTGATGTAATGCTCCGCTTTCATGGAGTTGGTGAGGATGCGCTGCACCCAGGCGGGGTCGTAGGGGACGACTTCAGGGCAGGTGTTTTCCAACAGCAGCGCACCGGCGGCGCGGATGGTGGCGGCAATGCCCGTTTTTTCGGCGATGGCTTTGTTTTGCGCGGAGGTGAAGACCCACAGCGGCGGCGCATCAGCGGGCAGGGTGCGCCCTTGCAGCAGGACGGCCGTCGCGCGCAGTTCGCCGATGGAAGCCTGGGGGCAGCCGATGGTGATGAGGGAAACGGCCGTCCCCGGTTCCAATTCCGCATACCGCCGCGCCAGTTCATCCGCGCCAAAGTGCAGCGCGTCCTGATACACGCCGTCCGGGATGTCGCCCATGCCTTCAATGTACAGCAGCGGGCAGCCGTAGTTGGCGGCGGCGGCCGTTAGCGCCTTCTTCTGTTCGTGGTTCAGGCTGGCGGGCAGCCCTTTGAGGTGCGGGATGGGGCCGAAGGGCATTTTCCACGTCGGTTGGCGCTGTTTGCCAATCCAATCGCCGAGGATGGAGAAGTCGGTGGGATCGTCGAGAACGGCCGTTACCACCACTTCCAGGTTCGGCCGGCGCGCATCCTCTTGCAACAGCCCATATTTAGGTGTGTAGCCGGTGAGCGCGCAGGCCAGCGCCGACAACCCTGACTCTCGATTCGTGGTCAGCCCGCAGTACGAGTTGCCAAAGGCGATGGCGTTCGATTCCGCCCAGGCGGCCGTGCCCTGGTACGTCACCCCTTCCCATTCGTATGGGGTGCAAGATTGCGTCGGCTGCACGCCCAATTGTTCATAGAGGGCAACGATTTCCAGGCTGTGCTCTTTGAAATTTGGCGTTGTAATGCGCATCGCCGTAAATTGGGCGGCGTCGCAGCCGGCCGCGTTCAGCGTCGTCGGCACAGCCACTCGCGCCTGCGGGTCTTGCGTCAGGCGGGTCAAAAATTGGCGCAGCCCCAGTCCCCCGGTCAGCGGCGAGACGCCGGAGAGGTGGGCGTTGGTAATAGGAACCAGTTCGGTTGCGCCGGCGGCCGCGGCCATGTCCAGCAGCAGCCGCATTCCCATTTGTTTAGCGGCCCCGTAACGGCCGTCGAACATGGCTTGTTGGTTGTCATTCAGGTTGATCATACTGTTTTTTGAGGTCGCCGGGCATCACCGTCGCCCGGCGTTATTAATCATGGCTCTACAGGATTTCATGGGGTTTGGCGTGACATGTGACGAGTGATGCGTGTGGTCTCTCTGGTCAC
>JACSRF010000492.1 GCA_014879875.1 Anaerolinea sp. | reverse complement strand
GGCGGGGGCGCGCTCGCCGCCAACAACGCCCCTTCCAGCGCCAGCAGTTCCGCGCACAACGGCGTCAGGTCGCCGGGGGGCAGGTTCCCGGCGCGGTGCAGCTCCAGCGCCGCCTGCCCCAGCGCCAACAGCTTTTGCGCCAGTTGGTAAGTGAGTGTATGGGGGAGTGTTTGTTCGGTTATACTCTTTTCTTCAGGCATCGTTGTTCCTCATCATAGTAGGGCAAACTGGAAAGCTTGCCCGCGCAAACGAATGGCTACGGTAACGGCCAACGCCAAATGCCGCTGCTGGTGGCGGCGTAGAGGTAGCCGCCAGCCACGTACAGATCGCGGACGGTGTTGGCGGCAGCGGGTAATGCGCCAAGTTGACCCCAGGTACGGCCGTCGTCCCCACTAAACCATACCCCCCCATCATCCAGCCCGGCGAAAAGCCGGCTGCCATGCGCGGCGAGGGCGTAAACGGTTGTCGCCGGCGGGGGAGCGGCGGGGGGCTGCCAACTCTCGTCTTGCCAACGGTAGAGCGCGGTGGTTGTCGCTAATAGCCAGGGTTCAGAGGAAGTTGACGGCCGTCCCAACACATCCATCACAAATTTGTCACCGGTCGGGGCGGTGGGGACTGACCAGGTGCAGGTTGTTGTGTCGCAGGCGTCGTTGTATTGCGCGCCAATTGTCCAGACAGTGGCGAAAACGCGCTCTTGCTGTGTACTCACGGCCGTTGCCAGCCCGGTAATCGTCGTCGCCTGCCACTCATGCGTCCCAGCAGTCGCGTCTGCCCAAAAGACGCCAAAGCTGCCCGCTAGAAAAACTTGAGCGCCCTCGCGCACCACAACGCCGCGCAAATAGTCGAGGCTGGCGTTCACGGCCGGATGACCCACTGGCTGCCAATTGCCTTGCTGCCCGCGCCACACACCATCCCGGTGCGAAATGGCATAAACGTCAGCGCACGTTGTCTCATTCACAAAAGCGATGCCGCGTATTTCGCCGGGGATGTTTACCCCACCTACAGCGGTAACGCGATCCCAATTCGCACCCGCGCTATCCCAACGGTAAAGGCCATCTGTCGTCCCCGCGTACCGGATGGCGTCATCGCCGGGGCAAACAGCAATGCTGCGCGTCTGCAAGTTAAAGTTATCGGCGACTTGTTCCCATACAGGTGGGGTGACGATCAGCGGCAAATAAAGGGCATGATTCTCATCAATATCATCATCGTCAAGAATGATCAAGGTGGCGGTAGCCGGGACGCCCAGGGTGGCGCTGATCGGGTCGGTTAAGGTCAGCAAAATAATTTCTGGCAGTTCAAGCGATTGATCATCGGTAATCGGAACGGTAAATGTGAGCAACATGGTCTCAGGCGCAAAGGTCAATGTGCCAGACACAGGAGTATAATCTGTGTCGGGATCGGCCGTGCCCGCGCCAGTGTGGTACGTCACCCTTACCGAGGATGTGATAATGCTGCTGAGCGTCACGGTGATGACGGCCGTGCCCGCCCCTTCGTTCACCGCGTAGTTAGCCTGGCTAAACTGGACGGTGGGGGTGACAACGGCCGACTGCGCCAACGATGCGCCTGCCGGCTGCTTCCCCGCATGAGCCACATTCAGCCAGGGCAACATCCCCACGGCGAACAGCGGCAACAGGATAGCGCTGAGTAAAAAAGCGAGACGGCGGTATCTGTTCAGTTGGCTGTCAACTATCATGAGCGAACCTCCTCATACATGTGGAGCGATTTATCCAAGAGTGTGCTGTATGCGCGTAAGTCGAGGACACGGATTTTCAGGGTTTACGGATTAAATTGTCCAGGGGGAAATCCGTTCATCCTGCTAATCCGTGTCTTAGGGCGGGGCTGGACAGCCGGGGCGCGCCGGGTCAGGGTTTGGACCGGCCGGTTCATTCGGACAGGCATCCTGATCGTCGGGAACGCCATCGCCGTCGCTGTCGGCTGGCGGTTCTGGTGTTGGCGGTGGTGGTTGCGTTGCTGGCGGTGGCTGGTCGCCTCCACCGCCCGGCGCAGGCGTGACAGGGGTATTGGTGGGCGTGACTGGCGTCTGCGTCGGCGTTGGCGTATGTGTATGCGTCGCCGTGGGCGGCGGCGGAATCGGCGTGTTCGTGCGCGTTGGCGATGGGGTGCGCGTCGGCGCGGGCGTGGACGTGGGCTGCCCCGGCGCTGTGGTGTCGGTTGGTTCCGGCGTGGGTTCGGTAACAGGCGCGTCGGCCGAGTTGTTATTGTCAGGCGTGGGGGGCGCAGGCGTATCGGCCACGGCTGGCAAAGTAACCGTCACGGCCAGCGTGGGGACATCTGGCATGGGCGTGGCCTCATCCCCCGACCCGCCAAATAGTTGTATGCCCAGGAAGATGAGCAGCGTCAGCGCCGCGACGCCCAAGACGCCCAACAAGCCAAGCTGCCACGCCGCCAGGCCGCCGGGCAGCGCGGCGGCGCTAAGCGCCGCTGCGTGTTTCGTCGCCGCTTCGGCCATGACCACGGAGATATTGTCCGGCCCGCCATATTCATTTGCCGTTTTCACCAGGCGGTTAACGGCCGTCTTCACCCCCCCCTTGCCCGCCAGCCGCGCCACCTCGCCCGCGTCCACAATCGCTTCATACAAGCCATCGGAGCAGAGCAGCACGCGGTCGCCCGCTTGCAGCGGCACCGGCAGGAAAAAATCGGGCTGGATGTGGCTGGTGGCGACCAGATAACGCGCCAACTTGCCATCCTGGCGGTGATCGGCCGTCAACTGGCGCAGCTGCCCGCCGCGCAGCAAATAGGCGCGGCTGTCGCCGATGTTGGCGACGAAGAGCTGGTTGTTGAGGATGACGGCCGTTACCAACGTCGTCGCCGCATCCTGAAACTTCATGCGCACATCCACGGCCGCGCGCTGGTTCGCCTGCGTAATCGCCTGGCGCAAATTTTCCAACGGGTTCGGGGCAGGGGAACTATAATAAACCTGCGCCAGATAAGTGATAATCGCCTGGCTCGCTTCACGCCCACCGGCATCGCCACCAACGCCATCGGCGACGGCCAGCAAATACCCATGTTGGTCTATCGCCGTCTGCGTGAGGCCGCCGACGCCGGCCTGCGCCACAAAAATAGCGTCCTGATTGTCCAGGCGCTGCATTCCCTTATCCGTTTTTCCAGCAAGATGTATAAACACAACAAATCTCCCTTGAAGAAAGCTAAAGGATAGAGCTAGAGATAGAGGAAGTGCGGTTAGTTGGATGGTTGGTTTCCAGCCAACTAACCAACCATGTGGAACAATCATGAAAGATGTTATCTCCGACATAGACAGGTGGCAGCAAGACGGGTCGCCGATTGCGTTGGCGACGGTGGTGCAGACGTGGGGGTCGGCCCCGCGCAAGGTGGGCGCAAAGATGGCGCTGACGCCCGACGGCCGTATCACAGGTTCGGTCTCTGGCGGCTGCGTGGAAGGCGCGGTCTTCGATGAAGCTGTGGCGGCGCTGGCGAGCGGCCGGCCGCGTCTGCTGCACTTCGGCGTGGCCGACGAGACGGCCTGGGACGTGGGGCTGGCCTGCGGCGGCACGATTGAACTGTTTGTGGAGCCGCTGGCGACGGCCGTTTACGCCTTCAT
>JACSRF010000607.1 GCA_014879875.1 Anaerolinea sp. | reverse complement strand
ATTGAACAAGGGATTGAGCGGGGAATTATGCAGGGCATTGAGCAAGGCATTGAGCGGGGAATTATGCAGGGCATTGAGCAGGGCATTGAGCAAGGCATTGAGCAAGGCATTGAACGGGGGATCGAGCAAGGCGTTGAGCAGAGCATTGTTCGTATCTTGCGGCGGCGGTTTGGCGATGTACCGCCAGCAGTGCCGGCGAAGCTGGAGCAGTTGACGCTGCCTGATTTGGAAACGGTACTGGATGAAGCGTCCGTCGCCACTGACCTGGAGACATTTGTGGGGTGGTTAACGGCCGTCCCCTGAACCATCTCCGGAGGTGGCCCATGTTGTTACGCGCCCCGACGAAGGTTGCCCTGACGCTGCTCTATCTCCTCTTGCTGACTGCGTGTGGTGGCGCGGCCGAACAACCAGCAGCCCCGCTTGCCGCCACACCCACCCCGCTCCCTGTGGCCGCCGACGGCCTGACCATCCTTGGAATTGTTAAATCCGAAACGGCGCTGACTCGCTGAATAGATGAGAAGCGCATATACTTAAAGGTGGCGATAGCCGCCTTTTTGTTTACTGGTGGACAGGTGGGAGCGGCGTTCTTCAGAAAGAATGGCGTTCTTGAAGAGGATAATGGAACTTAAGGAACTGGAAACGTTGATGCACGCATTTGTGGCGGCGAAGGGGTGGTATGCAGCCGATTCACCGAAGGCGCAGACGCCGCGTAACCTGGCGGCGTCGTTGGCGATTGAAGCGGCCGAGGTGCTGGAGCATTTCCAGTGGCGTGAAGAGGTAAAAGACCCGCAGGCGTTGGCCGGTGAGTTGGCTGACGTGGCCTTGTATTTGTTGCAGCTTGCCAGCATCACGGGGATTGATTTAGAACAGGCGATTTTGGACAAATTGACTGTGAATCATACGCGCGAGTGGCCGCTGCCATGAAGATTCTGGCCGTCAGTGATCGTGTTCTGGATCAGGTTTATTGCAGCCACGTTAAGGAAAATTACCCAGGCGTGGATTTGATCATTGGCTGTGGGGATTTACCGTTTTATTATCTCGATTTTTTGGCTTCGGCGTTTAACAAGCCGTTGCTGTATGTGTTGGGCAACCATGATATTGGCCCGCAGTACACGGCCGAAGGGCGGGTGTTGACGAGTGTGCGCGGCGGGGTGAATTTACACGGCCGTACCCTCAACCTGGATGGTCTGCTGCTGGCCGGGTTGGAAGGCTCCATGCGCTACCGCCCTCACGCGCCGCTGATGTATACCGAAGCGGAGATGCGGCTGCAAGCGGCGAATATCCTCCCGGGGCTGCTGCGCAATTATGTGCGTTACGGCCGTTTTCTGGACATTCTCGTCACCCATTCTCCCCCCTTTGGCATTCACGACCGCCCCGACCTGGCGCATACCGGGTTCAAATTTTTCCATACGCTAATGCACCTCTTCAAACCCCGCTATTTACTGCATGGGCATATTCATCTATATCGCAGTAACCCTATCCGCCTCTCTAAATTTGAAGAGACAACCATTATCAATGTTTACCCGGTCTATACCCTGGATTGGACATGAAGCGTGACGGGTGCTAATCAAGTTTTGTGAATTCATATAGCAAAATTGCGTAAACTTTGTTTTAATAAGGATGGGTGCTTTCCCACATCTAAGGTATTGTCCATAAACCCGTGAACCGGACAGCGGCCGGCCACAACAAGGATAAAGCGAGGGTAGTGATCATGGAAATGAGTAATGTGTTGGGCTTGATTTTAGGTGGCGGGCAGGGTGCGCGCCTCTATCCATTGACCAAAGAGCGCTCTAAACCGGCCGTGCCCCTGGCCGGGAAGTATCGTTTAATTGATATTCCCATTAGCAACTGTTTACATGCCGGCATTGAAAAAATTGCGATCTTGACCCAGTTTAACTCTGCGTCGCTGCATCGCCACATCTGGAGCACGTATCATCGGGACAGGTTTACGCCGGGTTGGATCCAAATTTTAGCCGCGGAACAAACGCCAGAAAGCCGTGACTGGTATCAGGGCACGGCCGATGCCGTGCGCAAACAAGCCCTGGAACTGCGTGAAGCGGGGACGAAATACGTCCTGATCCTGGCCGGCGACCACCTCTACCGCATGGATTACCGCCGGTTTGTGCAGTACCACATTGACATGGAAGCTGACATCACGATTGCAGTGCAGCCTGTTGGCCGGGACGCCGTCAGCGGCCTGGGCATCTTAAAGTTGAGCAGTGAGGGTCAAGTTGTCAGCTTTACCGAAAAGCCGTCGTTGGACATTGCCGATGAGTTAAAAAGCGGCAGTAATCCTGAAAAACCGTTTATGGCTTCGATGGGCATTTACGTGTTTGCCACAGACGTTTTATTTGACTTGCTTGATAAAGAAGGGAATGATTTTGGTAAGAATATTATCCCGGCAGCCATTCATGAGCGGCGTGTGGTGGGGTATGTGTTTGAGGGGTATTGGGAAGACATTGGGACAATTCGCCGTTTTTACCAGGTGAATCTGGACATGGCTTCGGCCGAGACGCCGTTTGATTTTTACAGCTCTGCCCGGCCCATTTACACCCATGCGCGTTTCCTGCCTTCTTCCGAAATATATGGTGGGCGGCTGCGTAATGTGCTGCTGGCGGATGGCAGCCAGGTGCATGAGGCGAATATCACCAATGCGGTGATTGGGCTGCGCAGTGTGATTGAACGTGAAGTTGTCATTCAAGACACGGTGATCATGGGCGCGGATTTTTACGAGACGAATGCGGATAAGGCGGAGAATGAACGATTAGGACGGCCGCACGTTGGCATCGGTCCGGGTACGGTCATTAAAGGCGCGATCATTGATAAAAATGCCCGCATTGGCCGTAATGTGAAGATTCAATCAATTCCAAACCGACCTGATGAAGAAACGGAAAATTGGGTGGCTCGTGAAGGCTTAGTTATCGTGCCCAAGAATGCCATTATTCCCGATGGTATGGTGATTTAATGCCCGAGGATCAGGAACCGCGTTCCTGTTGAGGAACGCGGTTCCTAAACTGAGTTGAAATACTCAACGGCCGTTTCCGGCGAATCAAAGCGCAGGTCCAGGTGTGCAAACACCTGGACCTTTTTTTCGTGAATGTGAATGATGACCGGCAGCCAACCATGACCGGCAAGGGGAGGGTGGATGGCGCCGCACAAATTACCTTGTTTTAACGCCGGGAACTGCCACAAAATCCAGTTAAAAAGCGCCTCGCGCAGCACAGTAGTCGGCTGTTCATTGAAAAACGTGAGATTGGCAACAAGATGTGTCGTTTTCTCAGTCATCTTCATTCCTCCAGCAATGCCGCCAAAACTGCATCTGTGTCGGCCAGGTTTTCAAACAAGTGATCTGGATTATAGCGCGCCAGCGTTGTGGTGGCGTGCCAACCGCTGGCAACGGCAACGGCCGTTGCTTCCCCGGCGCGCGCGCATAAAATGTCGGCCGGCGTGTCGCCAATGACGACGGTGTTTGCCCCGGAAAACGGCCGCTGCCACAGGTTTTCCGCGCGCTGCATGGCCATGGCCGGCAAATGATTGCGGTCCAGGTGGTCAGAGCCATAGGCCCCCACGTGAAACTGCGCCGGATTGATATTCCCCATCGCCAACTTCAACGGCGCTGTTTGCCTGGCATTGCCTGTCAGCAGGCCCAGCGCCACGTCAGGCTGCTGCTGCAACCGGCGCAGCAGTTCTGGCACGCCGGGGCAAACGGCGACTTTGCGTTCGGGGTAAATTTGCCGCGCCTTGTCCGCCATACGTTCATACACTAGCGGTAGTTTGGCGGTAATGTCGGCTGTGGCAATGCCGACAGCGGTTAACAAGTCGGTAATGATGCGGGCATCCGTTTTACCGCTCATTTTATACTCGGCAATCGGCCCGGCTGTGCCAAATATTTCCTCCAGCGCCGCAGCCAATGCCATGCGCCCGGCGCCATCGCTGCGGATCAACGTCCCGTCAATGTCGAATAACAGCAGTTTCATGATGACGCTAAAAGCGGTTCCATTTTGGCCCAAATTGGACCTTGCGGCATGGGACGCGGTGGCACGACTGCGCCCACCGCAATGCCCCGTTCTTGCAAAATAGCTTTAATCGCGCCCAGGCGCGCCCCGCCCGGCAGCAGTTGCAGCAGTTGGTTGATCAGCCGGTGGGCTTGCTGTGCCGCGATCAGGTCGCCGGCGGCAACGGCCGCTGTCAGGGCGACAAATGGCTCTGGGACGGCCGTGCTCAACCCGCTAATTAACCCATGCCCGCCCATCGCCAGCGCGCCCAGGGCGATCTGTTCGTTGCCGATGAGCGCCAGCTGCTGCGCGTTGGTGGCCTCGATCAGCGGGCGAATGAGCTGGGCATTACCCTGGCTCGTTTTGATGCCGGCTAATGATGGCAGTTCCGCCGACAGCCGGGTGAACAGCGTCGGGCTGATGCCGTTGACGGCCATGTGGGGGATGTCGTACAGCAGCAGGGGCAGGTTGGGGGCGGCGGCGGCGATGGCATGATAGTAGTCGGCCAGGGCGTCGTCGGACATGGCGTAAAAGATGGGGGTGACGGCGGCGATGGCGTCAACGCCCAGGGCAGCCGCGTGCTGCGCCAGGGCGACGGCCGTATCGGTGCGATTGGCGCCAACGTGCAGCAAGAGGGGGGCACGGCCGTTCACGGCCAGCATGGCCGCCTCGTGCAGCCGCAGGCGCTCGGCCACATCCAGCAAAATCCCTTCGCCGGTTGTACCCCCGACAAAGAGACCTTTCACGCCACGCGCCAGTAAAAAATCTACCAGGTGGGGGACAACGGCCGTGTTCACCGTATAGCCGTCTGCTTGCAGCGGCGTCGCCATTGCTGGCGTGACGCCACCGCTGAGAGCTTGTTTGAAGGCCATCAATTTTTCTTTCAATGTAGACCTCGTGATAGATCAGGCGTGAAACGTGAAGCGTGAATTTCCGCCGGTCACGTTTCACGCTCCCTGACATCCGTAACCCGAAGTCCGTATACCGTTATCCGCGCACTTTCACCAGAGGCAGCGCCTACGGATTACGGATTAGGGATTACGGCTGCTAACGCCCCATTTCTGCTTGCGTCAGGGCATGTTCAAAAATTTGCAGCCCTTCGTCCACCAGATTGCGCGGGACGTTGAGCGGGGGCGTGATGCGAATGGAGTTGGTGCCGCAGGGAATGAGCAGCAAGCCATTTTCAAATGCAGTCTGGATGATGATGTCGCGCAAGGTTTTATCCCGCTCTTTATTTTGGCGGTCTTTGACGAACTCAATGCCAATCATCAATCCCCGGCCGCGCAAGTCGCCCATGCTGGGGTGACGCATTTGCATTTCGGCGAGCGCATCTGTGATGTAACTGCCCGTTTCCTCAGCTTTAGCCAGCAGCCCTTCTTGTTCAATGACGTTGAGTGTCGCCAGGGCAGAAACGGCCGCTACCGGATTACCGCCATAGGTGCTGCCATGCGCGCCCGGCTTCCATATCATCAAATCCTTGTGGGCGACGATGCCGCCAATGGGCATCCCGCTGCCGACCCCTTTGGCAAAACAAAGGATGTCTGGCTCCACGTTTTCATGTTCCACCGCCCACCATTTGCCGGTGCGCCCGGCGCCGCTTTGGATTTCGTCCACCATCAGCAAAATGCCGTATTTGTCACAGAGGTGGCGCAAACTTTTGAGGAACCCGGCCGGCGGGATGATGTAACCACCTTCGCCCTGAATTGGTTCAATCAAAATACCGGCCACGTCTTTCGGGGAAACCATGGTGCGAAACAGCTCATCTTCCAGGTAATGGATGACTGTCTCGCCACAATCTCGGCCATCACCGATGAGCATGGGACGGTAAGGATTGGGGTAGGGCACGTGGTACACCTTGACGCCGGGGACGTAGCTGGCGCGCTGCACGGTTTTGCTGGCGGTGAAGGAGAGCGCGCCCAGGGTACGGCCGTGAAAAGCGCCCATAAAGCCGATAAACTGTGTGCGCCCTGTTTTGTACATCGCCAGTTTAATAGCGGCTTCGACGGCCTCTGTGCCTGAATTGCCAAAATAGACCCGGCTGTATTCCATCGGGGCGATTTGTTGCATTTTTTCGGCCAGTTCCACCGCTTGCGGGTAGTAAAAATCGCTGAGGCAGATGTGCCAGAATTTGTCAATTTGCTGTTTGACGGCTTCAACGACGGCCGGGTGGCGGTGTCCAACATTTAACACGGCTACCCCGGCCATGAAATCAATGAAGCGACGGCCGTCTACATCCCATACCTCAGACCCTTGTGCATGATCAATGACCAGAGGATATTCACGGGCATAGGAAGGCGAGAGAGAGGCTAAATCGCGTTCGATGATGTCGCGCCCAATGGGGCCGGCCCCTTTTGACTTCAGGTTCATGGGAAACTATCTCCTAATTTTTATGTTTGCGAATGGGACATCCGCTTTCTGCAAGGGAGCGGATGTCCCATTCGCTTATTCTGGTTCGATGGTAAACATGAGCGGGTAGCCTTCCAGGCTGGCGGCAAAATGCGCTTTCCCCACCCGTTTTTGTGCTTCTGTTTGTGGATAGGTGGCAACGTAAGCCATGCCATTGGTATGGGCGACAAAGGTGATGTGTTCTGCTTCCAGGGGGGTGCGCTCAAACACCTTTTGCAAAATGATGACGACAAAGTCGTAAGGCGTCACATCGTCGTTATGGATGATAATTTTGAAAGGGGGTTCCAACGCGCTTTCTTGCAGGATGTCTGCAAAGGTTTCCTGTAGGGTTTCGGCATCGGTGCTCATGATACCTGGGATTATATGGGGGCGGAGAGGAAGATGCAATGCAATCAGGGTTGGTTGGCCTTAAACAACAGGCTGTCTCTGGCTTCATTTGGTAAGTACGGCCGTTGACGTGATACTCAATTTCCCCGCTTATGCAGCAGACAAACTCTTCGCCAGGGTGGTTGGTGAGTTTTCGCCATGCTCAAAATGTAGCCCAGGTTAGCAACCTGGGCTACACCGTTTCATCTCTTTAAGGGCAAGGCCCCAGGGTATCGCCGTGGCCGAGATGACCACCAAGGGCCGGTTGGGGCACGCTCATGGTTTGTTGGGCGGGCGTCCCTGGTTTATGGCAGATGGTGACGTTTTCGCCACCTGGAATTGGCCCAGGCTCAGGATCAGGGGGTGGAGGTGGCGCTGGCGTGTCGCCGGGGTCGTAAATGACGGTGATGGAGATAATGGTGATGACGCCATCATCATCCACACAGGCAATGATGACCACAACGCTGCCCACGCGCAAGGCGCCATCAATGACGACATCTTCACCCAGGACGACGGTTTGCCCATTACTGAGGGTGATTAAGTCGCCGCTGAGATTGGTGATCACGGCCGTTATCGCCACACATCCCGGTTCAATATTGTTATTGAGCAGCATCAGTTCACGAATAAGCCAGATACCATTGGCGCGGATTTCGGCCGTGACGCGCACCAGGCTGCCCACGGTCACATCGGCGTCAATGATGCTGTTCTCGTCGTTGGTCAGAGGCAAGCCATTGACCACCCAGGGATCCATGCTGTCTACGACGCCGACAAAGACAATGACCAGGGCGTCATCGTCGTCGTCGAGGCGGGTGATTTCATAGGCAACCCAGGTTCCATCGGCCAGGATACGGCCGTTGACCCGTACCAATTCGCCCACCATCAAATTGTCGTCAATGAGCGTCCAGGGGCGTACCGTAAAGGAGACGCCGGCCACAACCCAGGGGTCTATGCTTTCCAGAATGCCAACCAGCGAGAAAGTGGCGTCTTCCGTTTCCAGCAGCTTGATTTCTTGCGCCAGCCACACATCCCCTTCTAAGATGACGCCTTCCACTTTGACCAAATCGCCAACCGCAATGCCCCCTTGAATCTCCGTGTCCGCGTCGAGCGTAACCACTAGCCCAGAAATCGTCCAGGTTTCATTGTCTATTGTCTGCACAACACCGACGAAACTGAAAGGTAGTTCATTCTGATCTTCCAGACGTTCAATCCTTTCTGCCTCAAACTGACTATCGGCCAAAATAAGGCCCGTCACCAGCACACGGTCACCGATAGCGATGTCTGGATCAATTATTGTGGTTGCGGTAATGCCGATGGATTGCCCGGCTACCACCCAGGCGGTGGCGCCAATTTCCTCTACTGGCCCGGTGAGGCGGAAACGGTTCAATGGAGATTCATACAGCAGGGTGATGCGCTCGGCATACGGGGTATCGTTGGGCAGCATGTGCCCTTCAACATGCACGTAGTCACCAACCTGGGGGCTGCCGACGATAACAGTTGTCGCGTCTATGGTAAAGATTTGCCCGGCAATGGTCCACGCATCGGTTTCAATAGCTGTCACCACGCCTTCGCCACTGATTAGAAAAGTGGGGCTGTTGGGCGGTGCGTCTGCCGTGAAACTGGTTACTTGCCCGGCTGTAACCGAGACAGTACGTTCAGCATTGCGCACCTCTACCCGCCCTTCTGTGACGGCGTAACTGGTCTGACTGTCGGCGCCTATGCTGACACGGAAGCGGGTGCCGCGGGCAATGCCGCTGCCAGTGAGGGTTTTGACTTCGTAACGGGAGCCACTGTCGTTACGAAATTGGACGGTATGTGTGCTTTCGCCGGCGAGTTGGGTAAGAATGACGGTGCGAAACCCATCGGCCGGGCGCAAGGCTTCTACACTATCTAGACTTATTTCACTGTCGGGACCGAGGGTCGCCTGGCTGCCATCGTAAAAAAGAAGAGTGACGCTGGAGAGGCTGCCGGTGCGCACGTGTTGACCGGCGCTGACAATGACTTGATGGGTAACGGCCGTCCACGCGCCATCTGCTCGCTGCACCTCCACCAGGCCGAGGGGGTTGATTAACCCAGCCTGATTGGCGCTGGTCATGAAGGGTGACTCCATGATGGGAATGAAATGATTGTACAAGGCCGCAGCAATGGTCGGTGTGTCGTTAACAGGCAAAGAGGCTTCTAGTTCAGTGTCATCGGCCATGTCCACGGCGGTGACGGGGGTGTCGTCAGCGGTGACGGTAGTTTCGATGTCAGTTTCAGCAACGATCAGGGCCAGTTCTGGGTCGGTGGCGAGGGGAGGGGTGGGGGCAACGGCCGTGTTTGCTCCCTGCTCGCTGCGTGCCCATAGGCTAATACCCAACAACAAAACCATCACAATCACCGCCACAGAGGTCGCCACGACCCACTGCCGCCCTTGCAGCCATTCTTGTAACGTTTGCCAAAAACCGGCCCCTGTTATTTGTCGTTGCCGCTGCGCCAACAACAGCAACTCAGTCCGTCTTGTGATCACGTTTGTGGCATTTGGCGCCGGAACGTTTATTTGTTGCAGCGCTGCCGCTAATTGCAGCAGTTCCGCTTCTTCTTGAGGGCAATCAAGGAGCAGTTCCGCCAACGGTGCGCCTGCTTCCAGTTGTTCCAGCCGTTCTTGTAATAGATCTACTTGCTCGTTCATGCTTCTACCTCCAAGTTAAGCAGCGATCCACGCAGCGCTTTTAACCCACGATGCTGCAAGGATTTAACGGCCGCCACAGTTTTGTCTAGCGTTTCGGCCGCCTCGTGCAATGACAGCCCGGCTAAAAACCGTAGTTCCACCACCTCGCGTTGGGCAGGGTCAATGTGTTCCAGCGCGCGCTGCACCCTTTCTACCGTTAGTTTTGTCTCAATCAGTTGCATGGGATCATCCTCTTCTGTGCTGAGATCGGCCGTTTGCGTAATTTCTACGAACTGTTGTCCACCGTATTTGCGATGGTGATCGGTGATGAGGTTGCGCGCAATGCGATAAAGCCACGCTCGAAAGGGCACGCCATTGGCCCGATAATGGGGTAAGCTGGTGACCATGCGCGTAAACAGTTCGCCGGTTAAATCTTCAGCGACAACCGGGTCTTGAACCCGAGACCAGATAAAGCGAAAGATAGGTTGGTGATGTTGGTCATACAAGGCGCCAATGGCGTTCAGATCGCCGTTTTGCGCGCGTTGAACCAGCATCGGTTCTTGATTAACATGCACGTTTGCTTGTTCCTTTGCTGTACAGCATTTCTATTGTAGATAACGAAAGCAATGGGAAAAGGATTCAGATTACAGCTAATCTGCAAGATTGTGGAGAAATTGGTCAGGCACGCATACGTGAAACTGTATCAAGAAACGACTGGGCGTCATAAGGCTTGTATAAAACCTGGAATGGCACTTTCTCCCTGTAACGCCGTTTGACCTCACGCTCGTCGTAACTGGTAGAAACCAATAACTTGACAGATGGGTCCACCGCCTGCAAGTCGTCATACAAGGTAAAATCCACATCATTAGCCGCGCCAATATCTAGCACCACCAGCGAGACTTCTTTTTGCCGCTGGCAAAAAATGCGCAACCCTTCCGCGCGATCTTTTGCTACTACCCGTGTAAACCCTTCATACTGTAACAGATCGCCAAGAGCTTCTTGCATAAATATATCATCAGCAATAACAAGAATCATTTGCGTCATAACAAGGCGTACATTATCCAATACACATGGTTTGCGAAGTACATGGAAGGTATGCAGTGAAGCTTGTCCTGCTATCTGCCTGATTTTCAACCACAACGCCACCCCCATATTGAGCAAGAATATTGACAACAGTGGCTAAGCCTAAGCCCTGGCCATGGAAACGAGTCGAAACGAAAGGATCAAAAATATGAGGCAGCAGATCCTTTGGAATACCCACTCCATCATCCATTACTTGCAAGAAAAGATATTTACCAGATGGTAAATGACTGCCTCCACCGGTGGGTAATACGGATGGAATGAAGGACTCGCCAGTACGAATTTGCACAATGCTGCGCGCTGCTTGCGCTGCATTCATCAATAAATTCAAGACAACCTGCTGAATGTGCCCTTCTACCACGCGCAAACGAGGCAATGGTGAGGTCAGATTTAACTGAAAATCAACGTGTTTGAACGAAGAGTGCAGTAAGGTGACCGTATCTGTCGTCAACAGGTTCAAGTCAATGGTTTGCAGATATGCGCCTTTCCCATTGACATAAGCCATTAAACTACCTGTTAAACGCGCTGCATATTGCGCCGCTTTCTCAACACGCTCGACGCAATCACGAGCAGCCGAATCAGGGGGTATTTCGAGCAGTGCCATGCCCGTTTCACTCAGGATGCTGGTCAGGAGGTTGTTGAAATCATGCATAACCCCACTAGCCACAAACCCTAATTGTTGCAGTTCAACTGCCCGATCCAGAACAGGTATATGATTGTTGGCTTCTTGTCTCATGCGATATCCAAAAAAGTCACCGCCAGACGTCCAGTAACCGTTCACCCCCGTCGGTTGAGCTTGTCGAAACCGACGCCCCCTTCGACAGGCTCAGGGGCGGGGGGGGAATGATTACGACGTCCAGTTTCTTTAGAAAATCAGACGTCTTCGATACAGAATATAAATCATGATAGCACAGGAAAGGGTTGGGGAACTCCAATTAACTACAAATCAGCTACAAATCAGCTACAAATCAGCTACAAAGGCATCCAAAATAATTCAATTTCACAGGCGGTAGGCGCTCTATCCCAGAGGGAGTTGTGTCAGGTTGATTTAAGCGCCTGACGCCTCCGCAAATGGGGCGCTCATGAACTGGCTGTGAGACGCTGCTGCATGGTTGCGCGCAGTTCGAGAATAAGTGATGAGTCTTGTACAAGCGATAAGCGCGTAATGGCTTGCTGTAATGTATGTTGGAAAACGGCCGTTTTCCCCCATGCCTCATACAAATCTGCCAGGTTATCCATCGTGTTTGTCCACTGCACCAAATCCCCCAACGAATCATAAACTTGCACAGCCTCTAACAACATCTGTTCGGCCGTGCCCCATTCCCCCAGTTTCGTATACACTTTTCCCAAATTATTGTGTATAGCGGCTGCTTCTGCCGGATACTGCATTTGCGAATGCAACTGTAACACGTCATCCCAGGCGCGTTCCGCCGCCAGGTACTCGCCCTTCTGAAAATAAATAATTCCCAGATTGTTCCTTACTTGACTGAGCATACGAATGTCACCACTCTTGGCAACACTTTCTTCCAGAACCTTTGCTGCCTGTGTGGCTTCTTCCCAATGCGCCAATGATATTTCGCAGGCCACAATATTTAACAAAGCTTTATCAACCAAATCAATCATCCCTAATTGTTCACCTAATGCAAACGCTTCTTTTGAGAAAGTCAGGCTTTGTTCTACGAATTTTGCATGATAATAAATTTGTGAAAGCGCTAATTTAGAATGCGCAACCATCGTGGGGTTCGTGGTTAATTCGGCAATCTGAACAGCCCTTGAACCTGTGCCTATTGCTTCTTGTGTTTTTCCCTGGGATGCATAAATGGCCGACAATCGCGTTAAGGTACTTACGCTTCCATGTAAATCGCCCAATTGTTCATAGGCCTTCAAACTATCATCATAAAGAGATTTTGCCTGGGTCCAGTCTCCAGCCAGATAAGACATGTCACTTACCAACTCTAACAAACGTGCATGCTGCTGAGATCGCTCTAATTTCTGACTGTGGGTGAGTGCTCTTTGTAAATAGGTCAGCCAACGATCCCAATCCGCATACCCTACTACAAAAGGATGTAATTTTTGAATCAGGGTGAATGCCAAATCAAAAGTTTCATCATCTTCAATTGTGTTTTCAAGCACACGGAGTAAATTGTCATATTCCTGTTTGACCAATTCGGGCAAATCAGCGGCCGTCTCGATCCTGGTTAACCACTGCCAGGCATTGACCTGTTTTTGTTGGCGCAGCATATCCTGCCAACGCTTTAACTCAGATGGTTGGCTCATTCCTCTCCCAACATGCGCAGCAAGAAAATCTCTGTCAGACGGTGCAGCCGGTAACGTCGTTCGATCAGGCTCCCGGAAAGATCAACCATTGAGAGCATGATCAATTTTTCCAGACAATGATCAACGGCATCTACAGGCAGTCCAGATAATTCCAAAATGTGTTCAAATGTAAATCCCGTTTCACCAGCCTGGGTTAAGGCGAGTAATGTTGTTTTGCTTTCATCCCCTAACGTTTCCCAAATGTCATGATAAATGTAATCAAACAAACTTTCTGGGGAGTTTGTAACCGGCGCACTGGCAAAGCGATCCAGCACACGCGATAAGGAACGGAAACGGAGTTGCCCGACAATCAGCTTCAATGCCAGTGGGTTGCCACCAACCAGATCGTAAATTTGCTTTAACTCGGCTGTATTGGCCTCAGCCAATGCCTGAAATCCGGTGCGCTGCGCCTCCGCGCGAAGGAGTTGAAAGGCCGTGTCAGGCTGGAGCTCGCGCAAAGATAAGGAAAAAACATCGGCCTCATCGAGCAGGCGCACCCGCGATGTCAGCAAAAATTTACTAGGCTGCTGCCAGCGGCGCAACTCTGGTAATAAAATGCGATAATCAGCAACGGTTTCCAGGTTATCAATAATGACCAGACATGCCTGATCTGCCAGAAATTGCTTCACATAGCGCTGACGCTGCAGATGGATCATGCCTTTTGTGGGAGGGAGATCGAATTGCGCCGCCAATTGGTCAACAAGCATCGGGTACGTCAATGCGGGACGGCCGCTTTCTACCTGTAAGCGCCCCAATGTGGAAAGGTGAGTTTGTTTGGCCGTCACCCAGGCGATCTCATCAAATCGCTTCGTCTTAATCACCTCTCTGGCAATGTGATCCGCCAACGCCGTTTTGCCAAGCCCGCCTAACCCATCGAGGGATAAGATAAAAAAGTCACCCTCATTGAGTAAAGCGTCTAACAGCGTGGCTCTGGTTTCGGCAATCCCCACCAACTCGGTGTACGATGGCAGGCTCAAGCGCGCCGTCATCCGTTCCTCCCAGTCGCGGTTTGCGTGTTGCTCCAGTTTAATCAAGATCTCGGTCAGTTGCGTAATGGCCTGTTTTTGCCGGTAATAGAGGCTGGATTCGGAAATGTTCAAGGTGTTGGAGACAGCGACGACATCCCGGCGATTCTCATAGCGATCGCGTAGCAAATCTTCAGCTTCGGGGGAAAGCAGGCGCAGCTTTGCCATGCCATGATTGAGAATGGCCCGATTTTTAGCAGCGGGACCTCCTTCGGCCAGCGTATCGTAAATATCTTCTTCTCTACTCAATATAAAACCCAGCCGCAGCCGGCTTAACGGCCAGCGCGCCGGAGAACCGCCGTGCCACAGGCGCAGCGCCTCTTGAACATCATCAAAACTGATAGGCGTCAACGTTTCCATAAGACCCTCCTCGTAAATGGCATGTAGTTTGCTCGCCCATTGCCGGCAAGTCTGCCAGCGCGCCGTTTTCATTCATCGTGGTGAACCTTGTTCATGGGGAAATCTCTCATTTTTATGCCCCTGGTTGTGTTAGACACCTGATTTCCCAAGGAATCGGATGCCTGACAGCGATTTACCCGCTTTTTTGGAGGTTGTTTGAAGTAAGTTTGTAGCCATTTTAGAGCTAATTTAGAGGTCATTAGAGCTCACTCAAGTATATCCTGAAAGTAAGCAGCGCGACGCTGTTAAATATCATTCTACTGAGAACGGAAGAGGAAAAAAATATCATGCCGAAGCATATCAAGATTGTTCGTGTCCTGCTTGTTTTGTTGGTTGTGACGACCCTGGCATTTACGTTTATGGCAATTGTGGATCACGTCGTTTTGCAAATGATGATCGAAAATGAGTGGTCATTTCATACCCTGTTGGAAGCGACTAAAGATCCAACAATGTTGGGAGACTGTGCTGCCAGTATCAGTTGCACCGTTGGCTCGTAGAGACTACGGCCGTTTCCCATCCAGGTTTATCCGATGAAGTCTATAGATAGTAAAGTAGAGTAGAGTAGAATTATGGCGCTCAGATACCGCAATCAAAAACAAAGACGTACAACCACTTATGTTCTCATTGACGACGGCTTCGATGAACTAGAAGTTATCTATATCTTGCACAAGTTTCGCTGCGCTGGCTTGCTGATCAAAAGCGTCAGCCTCTTCAATCCATTAGTGTTTAGCCGGCAAGGCGTTGGCCTGAAAGCGGACTGCCAATTGGCTGACCGCCCCATTAATCCGGAACAAGATTTTCTGCTCGTGCTGCCCACCGGCGGCCGTAATGGTGACATGCTGCGCCGCGATGCCCGCATTAAAACCTTGTTGTGCGACGTAAGCAAAGGCAACGGCCGTATCGCCATCACCAATGCCGACAGCCAACTCGCCCAAGATGTGGCCCAACTCATGCAAAACCGACCCGCTTACCAGCCACAGATCAATCAAAACTTCAACGACTTTATTGACACACTTGCGTACCACATTGCGCCCGCTTTTTAACAGCCACCGCCGACAATCCATTTTCACCTTTCCCGCCTCACTCTGCTATACTTGGAGGCATGGATCAACGTCACATTCGTAATTTCTGCATAATCGCACATATTGACCACGGCAAGTCCACCCTGGCTGACCGTCTTCTGCAAGCCACCGGCACCATTTCCGAGCGGGAAATGCAAGAACAGGTCCTCGACGACATGGACCTGGAGCGCGAAAAAGGGGTCACCATCAAAGCCTCCGCCGTGCGTATGAACTACACCGCCCGCAACGGCGAACTGTACGAAATGAACCTCATTGACACCCCAGGGCACGTAGACTTCGCTTACGAAGTCAGCCGCGCTCTGTTAAGCTGCGAGGGCGCCATTCTCGTCGTAGACGCCACCCAGGGCATTGAAGCGCAAACCCTGGCGAACCTCTACCTGGCCGTCGAGGCGAACCTGGAACTCATCCCCATCATCAACAAAATAGACCTGCCCGCCGCCCTGCCCGAAGAAGTCGCCGAGGAAGTGGAAAAAATCACCGGCATTCCCGCCGAAGAAGTCATTCCTATCAGCGCCAAAACGGGCGCAAATATTGAAGCCGTCCTGGAAGCCATTATTCGCCGCGTGCCACCGCCAAACAGAGAGATCAACTCCCCCCTACGCGCCCTCGTCTTTGATTCCCATTACGATTCATACAAAGGCGTTATCGCCTACGTGCGCATTTTTGAAGGGGCATTGGACAAACGGCAGTGGATCAAAATGATGTCCAACGACGTCACCGCCGAACCCATCGAAATTGGCATCTTTAGCCCCTCCATGAAACCGGTTAACCGCCTGACGGCCGGCGAAGTTGGCTACATCGCCACCGGTCTCAAAACGGTGCAAGAATGCCGCGTTGGCGACACCATCACCCTGCGCGACAACTCGGCCAACGCCCCCCTTCCTGGCTACGCCCCGGCCAAGCCCATGGTCTTCGCCGGCTTCTACCCCACCGAAGGCGAGGATTATGCCTTGCTCAAAGACGCCCTGGAACGGTTGCAGCTTAACGACGCCTCCCTCTCCTACGAGCCGGAAACCTCCGACGCGCTCAACTTTGGCTTCCGCTGCGGCTTCCTCGGCCTGTTCCACATGGAAATTGTGCAAGAGCGGCTGGAACGGGAATACGACCTGGACCTGGTCGCCACTGCCCCCAGCGTGCGCTACGAAGTCGTCATGCGCCAGACGGGGGAAGTTAAAATTATCGAAAGCCCGGCCGATCTGCCCGACGAAGGGGAAATCGAAGAAGTCCGCGAACCATATATGCACGTCCAGCTTTTCGCCCCCGAAGCGTATTACGGCGTCATCATGGACCTGGCAATGAAGCGGCGCGGCGAATTTGTCGGCCAGGAGTACCCGGCCCCAGGGCGCGTCGTGCTCAAATACGACATTCCCCTGGCAGAAATCATCGTGGATTTCTATGACAAGCTCAAAAGCAGCACGCGCGGCTACGCCTCCATGGATTATGAATTTGACGGTTACCGCGCCTCAGACCTGGTTAAATTGGACGTGCTGGTCAACAAAGTGCCGGTAGACGCCCTGGCGATGATCGTCCACAGCGAAGACGCCTATCATCGTGGGCAAAAGCTCGTGACGCAGTTAAAGAAAGAAATCCCGCGCCAGATGTTTGAAGTGCCCATTCAGGCAGCCACCGGCAAGCGCGTCATCAGCCGCGCCAACGTCAAGGCACTGCGCAAGGACGTGCTGGCAAAATGTTACGGCGGCGACATCACGCGCAAACGCAAGCTGTTGGAAAAGCAGAAGAAAGGCAAGAAACGCATGAAGATGATCGGCAACGTGGAAGTGCCGCAAGAAGCATTTATGGCGGTACTCAGAATGAACGATGATTAAGCGTCGCATAATTTGGTAAAATCGCTGTTTTGCTTGCAAAAATCCGACCGGCTGCCAGTCGGATTTTTTTTGTCGTTTACGTCACAAACAACCAACTGCCGGTGTTCAACAAGTAGCAAGCACTCAGGTGCGCTAGATTTAACAAGCAACAGCACATAAATCCCCCTCATCAGGTGTACAATAAGGTTGAACGAGTAGCACATCTAGTCATTTCACCCTCATCCTTAATATGGGAGATGCCTAATGCAATGTCCGCGTTGTCAATCAGAAGAATATTCTTTGACGTCTGCCTGCCCTGACTGTGGCTTTAGCGGCAACGGCCGTTCCCTCGAACACCTCTCCAACCTCAACTTCCTCCTCGGCGAAATGGCCGGCTGGTCACTCCCCGCCACCTATCGCGACCCACTGCGCCAACGTTACCACCGCCAACGCCGCGCCATCGAAGTCGAATTGGGCCTGCGCTCGCCGCCCCCCAACGAATTGGAAGCGCTCGTTTTGCGCCTGGAACTCAGCAAACGTCACTGTCTGCGCGAGGCGCTCCTGGACTGGCGGCAGCGCGGGTGGCTGGAAACGGCCGTCGTCACCCCCATACAAGACGAGATCACCGCCGAACTGGCCGCAATCAGCGACCAACTTGAAGACGCGCCCCCTCCACCTGCATCGCTCCCTGAGACCAAACACCTCAGCCATCGCTGGGAGGAACAACAATACCTGCTCACCACCCTCGCCCGCCTGCGCGAAGCAGGCGGCATCAACGAAACCGCCTACGACCTGGCCGCTGCTCCGATCATGCAGGAGATAGAAAAGCTAGAAATTCGCATGGGTCTGCGCGC
>JACSRF010000250.1 GCA_014879875.1 Anaerolinea sp. | reverse complement strand
CGTGGTCGTCACCCCGCCTTCTACCCGTTTGGTCATATTGCCATTGGCATCGTAGCAGTAGTAGCTGCTGCCAATTTGCTTGACGGCGTGGGGTTGGGTGTGCGTCGGCTGGCTGCCGCAGTCGGTGTGCCGGGCGGTATAGTTGTACGTGGTGGTACTGCCGAAAGCGGTGACGTTGCCCAGTTTGTCGTAGTCGTAATCGTAGCTTTCGCCGCTGTGGCTGTACTGTCCCTGACCGACGGCGTTGGTATAGGCTGTCTCCAACCGGTTGAGGTGGTCGTAACCAAAGCTCTGTATCTGGCCGCTGTTCATCTTGTCCAGGATGGCAGTAACGTTGCCCACATTGTCGTAGGTGTAGCGCAAATCGAGCCGTTGTTCCAGGGGCGTGCTGTCCCGGTTGGCGTAGGTGCAGCGGTTGGAGGCATGGGGGGCGGTGCAGATGCGCCACAGCCGGCCGAATTGTCCCCAGGTGGCGTCGTAGGCGTCGTTATTGCCGGAGGCAGCGTAACCGAGATAGCCGTACCAGGTACTCAGGCCGTTGCCCAACGCCACGCGCTTGAGCTGCCCCTGGTCGTTGTAGCCTACGCTTGTCACGACATTGACCCCACCGCTGCCCAAACCGTTTTCCCCTTCGTGGTCATAGAAGATGGTGTGCGTGTTGGTGTTGGTGTTAGGCCAGGTCATCCTCTGGGTAGACGGCCGTCCGAAGGCGTCGAAGCCGTCGTAGCTCATGGTGTAGGCACGGCCGTCCACGTTGCGCATGTGCGTCGTCAGCCGCCCCAGGCTGTCGTAGTTGAAGGTCTCCCGGTTCTGCGTGCTGCTGCCGCTCCAGCGGATTTCGGAGAGTTGGCCCATTTTGCCGGCGCCGGAGGTGAAGTAGCTGTAATGTGCTAACTGCGTGGTGGTGCTGGCGCAGCCGTTGTTATCGTGGTCGTGCTGTTTGTAGGTCAACCGGTTGAGAGAGTCATAAACGAAACACAGCCGTTGCTCTTCGTTGCTCACCTGTTCCTTCAGGTTTCCGACCGCGTCATACACATAGCTCCAGTTCCCCATGTCCGGGTCGCTCATATTCACCTTGCGCCCCAGGTTATCGTAGCCCATGGTAGATGTGCGCAGGAAGGTAGTGGGCTGGCTGTTATTCCAATCGCTGGTTTTCACTGCTGTCAGGTTGCCAAGCAGATCATAGGTGTAGCGCGTGTCGGCAGAGGCGCTCTCGCTGCCATAGCTGCCACTGTATTCCCGCGCCAGTACCAACTGCCCCAACGCATTGCTAAACTGGCTGGTGACATGGTTGTTAGCGTCGGCCACCTTGCTCATCCGCAGCCGGTTGTAGCCATCCACCGTGACGCTGTTCAAAATCCGATAATAGTACTGCATCATGCTATTATCCGGCGCGGTGACGGTGAGCGGTCGTGCCAGGGCGTCATACGTCGTGGTGGTGTGGGGCTTGTTGGCGCAGGTCCCGGCGGTGTAGAAGGGCGACGCCGGCCAGCTCTTCGGCTGATCACTGTAGTAAGCGATGTCGTAAGGCGCGCTCTGGCAGCTTACCTGACCGTTGGCGCCATAGTCGGTGTGGGTGATGATCTCCCGGCTGCGCGCCTGCCCCTCCACCCAATTCCAAATGCTGCGCGTCTGGATCGGCCGGCCGAAGCCATCATAGAAGGTTTGCTCGTTGAAAGCATAGCCGCTGGCAGCGCCGGTCGGGCTGGGATAGCTGCCCGGCCGTTGTTGCGTGCTGGTGAGGAAGGGGGCGTTGGCGGCCGGGTTAAGAAACGTGGTGGCGTTGTTCCAACTGTTGTCCCAGTAACGGTACAGCGTCACCGGGTCGCCATTCCAGGGGTCGGCGTCGCCAAAACCGGCAAAGGCGCTCCCCGTACTGGTATCCCCATCATAGACAGCGTGCAGCCGGCCGAACGGGTCATATTCATATTTCGTCGTCACGCTGTCCGGCCCGGTCGCCCATTGCAACAGACCCGTTTGTTTCTGGAAGCCGTTGAGCGTCACCAGGACGCCGCTGGCATTCTTGAAGCCATAGACCCCAAAGTTGGTCTGCTGCCCCAGTGGGGCGGTGACGCGCACAGGATAGAGATGGTAATCGGCGTCATAGGTGATGCTCGTCGGCGTGTAATTTGGTTCGGCGTCGGTCAGCAGCCCTAAACTGCTGTTAAAGCTCTGGTAGCCATACCCGGCCGGCGCATAGTGGGTGACCGGGTTGCCATAGACATCGTAACTGGTTTTGCTATCTACCGTCTGATAAGCGGTGGCACAGCCAGCGCCTGCGCCTGGGGGAATGGGTACCTGGCCACAGGTAATGCCCGGCGACACCAGCACGCGGCGGGTGCGCGTGACGGCGCCCTGGGTGGGCGGGGTGAGCCAATTCGACGCATTATCATAGTAAGTCCAGGTAAGGTCTAAGGCAGTCCACCCGCTGCCCTGGTAAACGCCCTGACCGCCGACGCGGTTGACCAGCCAGGCGCTGCCGCTGGTGTTGGGATAATACCAGGAACGTGTGGTGCGATAAGGCGTCGTTGCATCTGCCGTGTCATATTCATACACGTGCGTCAGGTTGCCATATTGCGCGCCCCCCTGGTTGGCGCTCTCGTAGCCATACTCTGTCTTGGTCGAGATGTCGGTTGAACTTGCGCCATTGTCATACTGCCGATTGGTGACGCGGCTGGTGTAGGTGAACATGTTGGCGACGCCATTGATACTCTCGCTGGCATAGTCGTAGGTCGTCCGCGTCAACAAGACGCCGCTGCCGTTCTTTACGTCTACCTGCGTCGGCTGCCCGATCGAGGTGGCGGCGCTGCGCGAAAAGGTGGTTGTGCGTATCGCCAGGGTCTCATTGGCGTACCCTTTGTTGGTTTGGGTGACGTTGGCAAAGCCTACCAGGTTGCCATATTCGGGCGCGCCCGGCGTGGCGCAGGTGGCGGCCCCGCTCATGCCGCCGACGTTGTTGCTGTACTGCCCATAACAGGGGGCGCTGTAGCTGTAGGTGGTGCTGACGCTGGAGTTACGGCCGTCGCTGCTGCTGGCCTGGGTGACAAAGTAGTTGTACCCCATCTCCGGCCAATGATATTGGCCATAGACGCCGGCGTGCGCATAATCGCCCACCGAGCGATTATCGCTGCTGTAAGTAAAGGTCGTTTGCCCCCCATACCCATTATGCACCTGATGCAGATAACGGAAGGAAAAACAGGGTAGGTTGTTTTTGTGAAAATGCGCCCGGCTGGTGTAAGAGAATGTCGTCGCCGGCAGGCCCCAACCGTCGCCGGTGAGCGGGTCACTGTCGCTGCCGGCAAAAACTTGTATCGCTGTCAAGACCCGCGTATGGGTCGCCCGTCCCACATCCGGGTCGGGATCATAGTTGATGCAGGAGGAGGAGATCACTTCCTGAACTGTACTGCTGAGACGATATTCCTGGATGGGGCTGCTGCTGTTGTGGTAGATGTAAATATTTTCTACCGGGTCTGTCGGCGCGTCCCATTGGTCATTCATCGCCTTGCGAAACTCAATGCGCGTCGCCGGCGTACTCGCCAGGCGACCGGTGTTGTAGGTGGGGGGCAGCGTCGTCACCCGGTCCGGGAAGTTGTAGCGAATGGTGTTGATGCGCACCCGCTGCGTGGTCAAAATCCAGGTATGGTCGTGGCCATTGCTGTCCGTCCACTGGATACCTTCGCTCTCCGCGCGTGTGTAGTAGCTGTACTGCATCTGGTTGCCATAGGCGTCGGTGACGGTGTCCACGTACCATGCGGCGGCCGACTTGTCGTTCGCCTTCCCCGGATGCCCGGCAATTTGCCGGTAGGGGGCTTGCTGCCACTTTTCCGCGTCCGTGGTGTAACCCAGGCGGTAGAGCGTGCCGTCGGGGGTGATGACGATCCAATACAGGCCATCGGTAGCCAGGCTGCTGTTGAAATATCGCCTGACGTACACCCCCGGATTGTCTTTGGCATAGTAACGCACCTGGTCGTCTGTTGTCGTGTTCGCGCCGCTTTCCGGGTATAGGTCGTGGCTGCGGCCGTTGAGTACCAGGCTGAATTTATCGGGATGCACCAGCAGCGGCGGGGTTGTGGGGTCGTTGTCCACGTCGCGCAGCCGCACCTCCTGGCGATGAATGGCGATTTCCGCCAATGACCAGCCGTGCGCTACATTGCCGGCGTCCACATCCTGAATGAGACCATCGAGTTGGCGGCTGTTATATGACAAATTCACGGCCGGTTGCAACCCACTGCGCCCTGGCGGCGTTTCGATGGGGTAGTTGTAGGTGGCTGCGCCGCTGAATTCTGCTACCACCGGCGCGGCAAAGGTCGGTTTCCAATAGGTAGGACGCACGCCAGAGGCCCACTGCGAAAAGTGCGTCACCTCGGCGCTGATCAGACCATCTGGTTGATGCACGCGAATCGGCACATCGTGCCAGAGGGTGGGGTCCGCCTCATCCTGGTAGGCCAGGAAGAAGCGCCAGCCGTCGGTCAGGTCGCGGCCGGCCGTCAGGGGGCGCAAATCAACGACGATACGCGCCGGCTGCGCCAGTTCAGCCACCATTTCCCCGCCGGCGCTGACGTCCAATTGGAAGCGCAGCAGGTATTGTGTCCCGGCCGGGTTGGAGAGGGTGTTGGTGACGGTGATGGGATAGGCGACGGCCGTTAATGGCGTAAAGTGCAGCGCCGCAGCGGCGGCGACACTCCCTTCTTCAAGGACAACGGCGACGCGCCCCTGGTCAAAGCTGACCACAGATGACGTAGCCGGCAGCGGCACGGTGACACTGGCGACTGCGGTTGGCGTTATTGGCAGCGTCGCCGATACCGGCAGCGTCGCCGATACCGGCAGCGTTTCTGTCAACGGCAGCGTCGCTGTGAAGGGGGCTGTGATGACCGGCGTTTGCGGAAACGCCGCGGCCACTTCCAACAGCGCCGCGCCGGGGGGAATGAAAGCGGCAAGGGTATCAGCATTAGCTGGCGGCTGGTAACGCATCTGCGCCACCATCGGCGCGGACAGCGCCTCGCCAGATGGCAGCATGTCAGTTCCGACGTACTCATCGGCGGCCAATGGCTTGTTGGCGATGACCGACAGCAGCAGCGCCAGAGTGATCAACAGCGCCCAATGCAGGAGCCGATGACGATAAACTTGATTGAACACGATAGTTTCTCCTTGTTTTTGTTTGCTTTTTTTTGTGAATGGCCGCGAACTCAGGCACTGGGTCCCCCACTGCATGAAAAGCGGCAAACAACGCCCCTTATTTTGCCACAACATGGCCTCTAATGATCTACAAATCAGCTACAAATCAGCTACAAATCAACTACAAAAAAGCTGCAAACAACTACAAATCGCTGCAAGTCACCGACAACCAACGCAGCAATTCCCAATATGATAGGGGGCGAGACGGTGCGGTCAGCCGGGGGCAGGCCAATCGTAAATCGCAAATCGTCAATCGTAAATCCTATAACATTTCTCCAACGTCCCTCATACATATCTCTGATACGCCACATATATTTTTCTAACGCAACCAGGCGAAAATAGTGGCACTGCGTAAAACAGTACGCAATCTGCAAGATGAAACACACAATCATATTGATTTGCAATGGAATGCAACTAGAAAAAATTCGGAGGTAGACGAAAAATGACAACATTAGTACGCTGGAACCCACGCAATCGGATGCGCATGATCAATGAATTCGACCGCGCCTTTGGCGACATGATCAACGATATGCTCGACGCGCCCACCACCCCTGCCAAATGGGGGCTGCCGCTGGATGTGGCCGAGACGGAAGATGCCTACACCGTCGCCGCGCCCATCCCTGGCATCAACCCAGACGACATTGACATCACCCTGGAAGATGACGTGTTGACCATCAAAGGGGAGACGAGCAGCGAAACTAACGAGGAAAACACCCGTTACCACCTGCGCGAACGCCGCTTCGGTACATTCAGCCGCAGCCTGCGCTTCCCGGTGGCCGTCAACAGCGATGCCGTCGCCGCTAACTATGTCAACGGTGTGCTCACCCTCACCATCCCCAAGGCGGAAGAGGTTAAGCCGAAACGCATCGCCATCAGCGTTGGCAGCTAAAAAATTCTCATAAAGCATGTGATTGAGGCGGGTATAAAACCCGCCTTTTTCTTTTCGAAGCGCTGCATAAAGATCAATTTGGGCAAAAATTTGCCATATGCAGCAAATCTCTTAAAATAGTCTCATAATTCATGCCCTAAGGAGCGCCTGCGTCATACGCATTTAGGGAGCTTCCTCAACGAGCCTTCAACAGAAGTAGTTAATTTATTAGACCCAGCGTGATCGCGTTGTTTTGGTACGGCCGTCTACCAGGCAAGGTGGCTGTCCTCTTTCGTTGCCAGAGAATCACGTCAACCGGTCTGATATTGTTTGTTGTACCAATTTGTTTTTCCAAAATAATAGATAGGAGGTCTTAGTGAAAGCAAATCCCTTATTGGTGAAGTTTGTTTCTCTCTGTGTGGTCATCACCATGCTTGTGCCCAACGTGGCGCTGGCTTTTCAACTGCCGACCACATATGACAACGGGCAGGATGCGTGGTCACACACCATCCCCCCAGCCAACGAGACGTCATGGTTCAACGCAGCAAACAACGAAACATCTTCAACCCTGGCCGCTTTGTCATCATTTGCTCCCGACGGTGTGGTGCAACGCCAAAGCCAGATTGATAGTCGCGCGAGCCAGGTCGCGCCGGTGACGGCGACGGCCGGACGGCTGCTTTTCGCGCCCAGCATTGATCTGGATGGCGACGCGGCCAGCAACCCCGTATTCACCATGCCGGCGCCGGTCATTGATCTGCTCGGCCATATCGGCGGTGTGGTGATGTTGGCGGCGCAGCTAGAGCCGGATGATCCGGACAAAGCAGCGATTGGCGTGCCGGTTACGTTCCGACTCTGGCGTGATAACGCCCTGCAATTTGAACAAACGGTGATCAGCGACGCCTGGGGCGCTGTCAGCGTTGAAGTTCCCTTCGACAATGTGACCGGCGAGTTTACCTACCAGGCCAGCGCGCCGGGTTTTGGCGAAACGGAGACGCGCCGCTTTCTCTTTGATCCCACGCAAGTCAGCCACACCCTGCACCCAGATGGGGCAGAGTTGGCTTATGCGCAGCAAGGGAACCGCCTGACTTTTACCTTGCATTCGCCCACTCCCTTAGAAGCAGGGCGTGACGAGGCTGTGCTTTTCATCATGCGCCGCCCCGTGGACAACCGGCTGCCAACAAATCGGCCGTTGCCCGAAATCGCCAACCAGTCCCAACTATCCCTGGTCTCGCTGCCCTTGCCCGATTTGCCCATGACCATCGTGGATGCCCATACCGCCACAGTTGTCGCCCAACTGCCGCCTGGTGATTATGGTATGGTCGCCTCGCTGGTGGTAAATGGAACGACCGTCGAGCAGTTTCATTCACAACCCATGCGCCTGGCATTGACGGAAGGGACACGGCCGTCTGGCAAAGTTATTTGGGCCTCACCGGTGGAATACGAACCGGGGCAAAGCCTGGTGCAGCGCCAATCTCCCAACAACCACGTCCTCTTCGACCTGATGCCCACCGCCGAACTGCCATTGATTGATGAACAATGGGACGGGCAAAGCCAACTGCTCAAAGTATGGCGTACCGGTCCCTTTGAATGGCAGGAAGAACTGTACGACATTCAGGTAGAGACCTTCGTTGACGATGGCAAAAAAGCCGTTGTCTTACAAAACTTCGATTATGACCCCATCACCCGCCGTTACACCCTGGCGATCAAATCCCTCCACAACGAAGTCATCACCGATACCCTGCGCGTTGACGTTTTAGGACCAAACGAAATCGTCATCAAGCAGGAAGTTGCCGGGATCGTCTTAAAACCGGGGCAGACAATCTATTACACGGTGGAAGTGCCGGCCGAATTAGGCAAGCCAGAAGGGTTACACGTCACCATTGACGACCCATTGATCGAAAAATTCAAGGCGTTGGAAGCGGCCGTAAAAACCCTCTACGGCGCGGTATCCACCAAAGGCACCTTCAACAGCTTCTTCCGCCTCTACGCTGAAATCTTCAACGTAGACCTGATCGAATACACCTACCGCTACCCGCCGGGTTCCAGCCATTTTTCCTTTGAATTCTTCGAGGAATTACAACGCGACCCCTGGGAGCTGCTGGTGCGCCTGGGCGGCGGCGCCCTCGACGGCTTCAGGTTTAACTTCTGGAGCCTCCTCTTCTTCCCCTTCAAAGACGAGAAAGACCTGGACAAACTCCTGGATGAACTGTTCCGCTTTGAAATTGGCGGCATCGGCATTGATTGGGGCAAAGAGATTGGCTTCACCGCCACGGCCGATTTTGGCAAATGCCCTGAAGACGCCGACATCCAGCAATTGGAACGGCGGCTGGCAGAAATTGCCGACCGCATGGACAGGTTAGTCGCCGACCGGGTTGATTTCAGCTCACCCTCTGTCTATAAAATCCCCCTCCACGCCATCGTCGCCATTAACCTGCGCCTGCGCCTGCGCCTGGGCGGTCACGTCAGCGCCGAAGGGCTTACCCTGCGCGCTACCGGCCAGGGTTCTATCGGCGCCACCGGACGCCTGGCCATTGCCCTGGGCTTTGGCTGGAAACAAGGCGCGTGGTATCTGGTAGCGCAGCAGCTAAGCGCATTGGTCAACGGCGTCCTGGTATGGGTAGACGTCATCAACATCATCAATGAAGTGATCAACCTGCGCATCCCCGATGGCGACTGCGACCCCGACCCGCCCGACCCACGCCCGCCGGATGACCGGCAAGACGTGTGGCAAGGGGTCGAAGCGTTCTATCAGGGGCAAACACATGATGAAACCATTGACAATTTAAGCGAACTTATCCGCCAGGCGCGCGAACAGGGCCTGGGGCGCGTCGAACGCCTGCTGACCCTGCGTCTGCGCGAAGCCGAACTGTCGCGCTTCCTGGCCGACCAAAGCGCCTCTGTCGCCCACCTGGAAGATAGCTTCGCCATCATGGAGAACACAGACCTTGATCTGCAAGCCATCCTCTCCGGCACAATCCCGCTCGATCCTTCGCAAACGATCACCGAAGTGCTCACCATCCGCTATTTGCAGGCGTGGGATGATTTAGAAGCGCTGCCTTACCCACACGAGCAGCAGCAATTGCTGGATGCTGTCGAAGTGGCGCAGCGCCGCTATCTGGAATTGCAAAACCAGGAATTGGAATTACAGCATGAATTACGTCAGCTATTAACGGGCGATACCATCGGCGTCATCGCTTCCGGGTTTGCCGAAGCGACCCTCTCCGCACTGGCCGGCGCTGGGCTGCCCGGTCAACTGATCAGCCCATGGGCCGGCAGCGGCCAATTCCGGGGCAAGCCTGCTCCTTACTTTGCGCCAGACCTGGCGCCGCGTGCCATGATCCTGCCCTCCGGCGGTATGCACGCCATCGCCAATTCCCCCGGCGCGCGCGACTGGCTCGACGCCTACGTCGCTGGCGGCGGCTTACTCATCGTCTTTAGCCAGGCATTTGGCAGCGACTGGCGCGCTTTGCCCGGTGGTCAGATGAATGGCGTGGGCTATGAGGAAGATCAGCGCTGGCAGCACGCCACCGTGGAAGCGGGTATGCCCTCTGACTGGTTGGTTTGGATGGGCATCAAGAAACCAGATATTCAGGTAGACGGCGCCTTTACAGCCTGGCCGGAAAACGCCAACCTCTTGCTGAAGCGCACGTTTGGCGCCTATGCCGGGTCGCCGGTGATGATCGAATACCCGCATGGCCTGGGTACGGTATTGGCGACCACCGCTTATGGCGATTGGGCCTGGCAGACCAACTTCTGGTGGGGTGATGATGCGCGCATGACCCATTCGCTCATGAGCCGCGCCTATTTGCTGGCGCGTGGTCAGGATGTAAGTGATGCCTTTGCCGCTGATCCGGCCAGCACGGTTGTCGCCTCTTTCCCCATTGACAACAGCAGCACGTTCGACACAACTTCCGTGGAGGTGGTGCTGCCGGTTCGTCTCGGTTATTGGGGCCGCGATTACAGCCAGACAGTGCCTCTTGCGCTGGAACCGGGGGAGAGCGGCATGGTTACGGTTTCCCTGCCGACGCCGCCGGTGATGCGTGGCGTTCACGACTGGACACAGGTCGGGTTGTATCGCCTGCGGGTGACGGTGAACACCGCCAACGGTCAGCGCTATGCCACGTCGGCGCCCTTTGTCTACGTGCGCTCGCCTGTCGCCCCGCCGTCGCTGGCTGTCAGGCTGGAAACGGCCGTTTCCACAGCCAACCTGTTCCAAACCGTCGCCGTAACGGCAACCGTGCGCAACTACACGGCCATTGCCCGTACCGTCGTCATCAGCGACCAAAAAGGGCTGCCGACGATCCCGGTGACGCTCACTGTGCCGCCAAATGGCACGGCGAGCCACGTTTACAACCTGGTGATGGACAGCAGCAAAACCCCCAGCGTCGGTTTCTATGACGAAGACGACAAACTGGTGGGCCGCGCCAGCCTGGCGATCAACATCGCCTATCCCCAACTACGCGCCACGCCATTGCCGCCAACAACGCTAGACAACGGCGCGGTGATTCCGGTAGTCGTCCACAACAGCGCCCGGCAAGGGCAGGCTTTAGCCGCTGCATTGGCGCTGAGCCTCACCACGCCGTCCGGCGTGACCATCTGGACGGCCGATCAACTTCTGCCCCCTCTGGCTGCCGGTCAGACCATCACGCCGACCTTCACCCTGGATGGCCTGGCGGCGGAGCTGGGCGTTTATCAGTTACAGTATCGCGTGGATGATGGGCGCGGCCTGGCGCGTACCAGCAATATCCCGCTGCCCTCGCGCCTGACGCTGGACGCTTCCCTCGACCGCGTTACCTATCGTTTGCGGGATACAGGCGAACTGACAGTTGTCGCGCACAACAGCGGCCGTTTCCAACTCTTCCCAACGCTCACGGTCGCCGCTCCGGAACTGGCATTGAATGACAGCCAGGCGCTCAATATCGGCGTCAACAGCAGCCAGACGCGGCTCTATCCCTTTACCATACCAGACACGCTGCTCGCCGGGACGCACCCCATCACCGTTAGTTACCAGGTGGGCAGCCAGACCATGACGCGGGTGGTGTCGGTGATCATCCCCCTGGCGCGGGTACGGCCGTCGCTGGCGCAAGATACTTACACGGCCGGCGATACCATTGTTGTGAACCTCAGCAACGATGGCGGCGTTGATGCGCCGGTAACGGCCGTGCTGCAGCTGACCGACCGCCGGGGACGGACCATCGCCAGCAGCAGCGAGACGGCGACCATTCTGGCCGGCCAGAGCGTAGATTTCTCCCTGGTTGTGCCCGACGGCGCCGTCAGCGGCGAGTATGAGCTTGTGGTGACGGGTGAGGATACGGCCGTCAACAGCCCCTTCACCCTCCGCCGACAAGTCACCGTGACCGGACTCAGCGGCGATCTCACGGTCTGGACAGAGTATCCCGCTTACTTTAGCGACGAGGACATCACTGCCCTGGCGACCTTCACGGCCACAGGGCTGCCGGTCAGCAATGGCAGCCTGGACCTCAAAATTTGCGTACCGGCGCCGTCAGACATAGAAGAACCAACAGAACCGCCGGCAGCATCTCTGCCCACGACGCTCGACGATCCAGTGACCACGCTCGATATAGCCAGTTTTACGCCGTTGGTCGGGTCGCCCCTGTCCATCAACGTCGCCACAGATGGCAGTTACCAGGTCATTCACGATGCCGTCAATCCAAGTACGCCTGGGCAGGTTTATTGGACACAAGCCGATATCGCCGATGCTGGCATTTTCCTCTGGTACGACGGCTATGTCATCGGGCCAGATTTTGCCAACCATCCCAGCGGCTCGGCGTCCAACTCATATGATCCCTGGACAAATGCCGGTCAGAGCGGCGTCACGGGCGCCGGTATGCCCGACAATCCCTGGGTTATCGAAACAGGCCTGGTACACGCCGACAGCGGCGCAACGATGACCAGTTGGACCAGCTACGTGAATGGTGAAGATTACTTCCGGCTGGATTGGCAAATTTGCCTGCCACAACCGGCGTCCGTCTCCACCTTCCTGGCCGCCGATTATTACCTGCAAGGCAGCGATTCCGGGTACGGCTATTACGACCCGGCTTCCGGCTCTGTGGGTGGCTATAACCAGGCGCAAGATTGGTTCCAAATCTTTACCCCCATCCGCCCCGCGTCTCATTACTACGAAGCCGGCTATCGGCAAGTGTGGAATGCAATCGGCCAGGCCGGTGCGCCGGGGCCAGGCTTCAACGACACCCTGTACCCCTTCCTGATTGATAACGGCGGCGGCCTGCAATGGGATCTGAACATCAATACGTGCAGCACCATTAATGCTTTTTGGAGCTTTGGCGAAACGCCAACGATCCCCCCGGTTGAGCCGCCCTTCCAGGATGGCTGTGGCTCCGTGCTGTGGGAAACCACGCTGCCACTGAGCACAACCACGACGCTGAATGTCACCGAAGTCGTTGATGCGCTGGATACGACAGGCCGCCTGCTGCTGTGGGGACAGGCCAACAGCGAGACCGGCCAGCCTGTGGCTGCGGCGCAGTACCCGTTCTATCTGCATGATCGGGACACAGCGTTGACCCTGGAAACAGACCGGGCGGCATACCAGCCAGGCGAGACGGTGACGATCACGGGTGTCGTGAGCAATACCAGCAATCTCAGCCAGACGATGACGCTGGAAGTGTATGCCAATGGCTACTCTCTGATCAGCCAACCGTTGACGTTGGCGCCGGGAGAGTCGTACAGTTACGCGACGGATACGTATGCCACCATCCCCCTGGCGTTGACGGCGATGGCCGCAAACGCCGAGGTCGCCGCGTACCCGCTTGTCGCGTACCCGGATGTGATGGCCGAGTTGATCGTCCCTGAACTGGTCGGCCATGAACCATTTAGCGTGACGCTGGCGATGACCAACATCGGCCTGGTGGACGCGGCCGTGCAGACAACGGTGGCCGGGCAGCCTGGCCCAGACCTGCTGCTGACGCCGGGCGAGATTGCCGTCGTGTCGGTCTCACTGAGCATCAGTGAAGATACCATCATTGAGGCTGAGATCGGCGGTGATGTGGGTCTGTGGTTGAGCCAGATGGTATTGCAAGGCGAGCAGGCGGAACTGCTGCTATGGACACCGGATACGGCCGTCGCCGGCCTGATCGAACTGCCCTATGAATTGAGCGGGACCGGTTTACTGCCGGTTACCGGTCAACTGCTGTTGGAGATTGACGGCGCGCCGGTCTTGGCCCAGGAAGTCGCCGTGTTGGATGGACAGACGATCAACGGCGTGCTGCCGGTAAACATCGCCGCCGGGCAACACACCGTGACCGCCCAACTCGTGGCGACAAATGGCGCGCTGTTGAGCGCTTCAACCCTGGACCTGACCCTTCAGGCAGCCGGGCAAGCGGCCGTGCCTGACATCCGTCTGCTGGATCTCACGCTTTCTCCCAGCCCGGTTGCCACCGGTGGTTCGCTAACGGTCAACCTGGAACTGGCGAATGAAGGCGCTGCCGGGCCCGTCATTGTTGGCTTGCAGCTTTTTGACGTGGAACAGCAGTGGGTGATCACCCCCACCGGCTTTAGCGTCCAAACTTTCACCTTCAACCTGGACATACCGGCAGATGTGCCCGGCGATGACTACTTTGGCGAGGTGACGGTAGATGGGCAGAGCCAACCCTTTACCGTAGCAGTGGCCGGGACAGCGATAGCGATGTCGCTGGCGCTGGATGAGGTCGTTTACTTCCCCAATGATCTGGCGACGCTGACGGTGACTTTAAGCGAAACGGCCGGGATCAGCGGCGACTATCTGCTCATGTCCCGTTACCTGGGCGCAGAGGAGTACATCACCGTTACCGTCCCGGCAAACCAGGTTGTGCAGCATACCTTCAGCTTTACGGCCACAGAAGCGGCGCGGGTGAATGTCTTCCTGGCAAACACGGCCGTTCCCCCCGCTTATGACCGGCGCGTTCTCCTCCTGGACAGCCTGCCTGTGCCGGTGGCGCAGCCTGATCTTGGCGCGTATCTGGCATTCGACAAGCTGGTCTACCAGCCCGGCGATACCATCAACGCCACCGTTCACGTCACCGGCACGTTGAATAATGTCATCGTCATGGGGCCGATGGAATTGGCGTTCCGCCAGGGTGGCTTTTTACTCTGGCAGTCGCCGCGTAGTGAGGAAGGGCTGGGCCTGGTGATCAGCAACACCTACCCACTGTCGTACACGCTGCCGACCACGCTGCGCGCCGGCCGCTACACCTTCTTGCTGCGGATAGATGGTCAGGTCTACGAACACCCGGTGGACGTAGAGGGCTGGAAAGTGACCACGCGCCACATCACGTTGGACAAAGCGCGTTATGCGCAGGAGGATGAGGTAACGGCCGTTGTCGAATTCTGGAATGAAGGCGAGACGGCAATCAACGATCTCACCTTGCGCGCCTGGGTTTTCTTGCCCGATGATGGCGACGTATTGGAACTGACGCCGGTGGTCAGCCGCACGGTGGACTTACAACCAGGTCTCAACGTCTTTACCGTCAGCGGCGAGTTTACAACCCCTGTCGTCGGGCCACATCGCCTCCTGATCAACGTCGGGCCGGCTGGCGCCGGTTGGCGTGTCGCCGGGGCGTCCGCGCAGTTCGACGTGGGTTGGGCGCACCTGGTATCGCTGACCACCGACCGGGGCAACTACGCTCCAGGTGAACCGGGGATCGGGCGGCTAGACGTATATGGCTTTGGCCCAACGCAGTTGCAGGTAACAGCCAGCGATGGCAGCGAGCTGCTGAATACCCAGGTTGATCTGGCAGGCTTTAGCGCCTTCACCTTTGCCATCCCCACCGACCAGATTGGCGACTATCTGCTGGCAGCGCAAAGCAGCGACAGGAATGGCGCCAGTGATCAACTCATCCGCGCTTATGCTGTACCGGCGGCGCGCGATACCGAGCCACCGGCGCTGCAGCTCACCTACCCCAACACACGCACTATCATCACGTCAGCCGCCATGACAACGACGATTCTGGTCACAGGACAGGCGACAGACGACCGCGGCCCGGTGACTGTGTTGGTCAACGGCGAGGTGGTAACTCCCACGGCTGATGGTAGCTTCAGCCTGCCGCTGGAACTGATACAAGGTTTCAACACCGTATCGGTGGTCGCGCTGGACGGCGCCGGCAACATCACCTTCAGCCCGTCGCTGTCGGTCATCGTCATGCCGGCGCACGCTGTGAATCTGGTTGTTGATCAGGGCGAGGCGCGGGTTGGGCAGCCGTTAACGTTTATCGTCGTCTTGAGCGCCACGCAGACGATCAACAACGTGACACTGGCAGATCTACTGCCCGGCGATCTGGTCGCCGACCCGATTGTCCAGGCCAATCATGGCGAGGTGACGGTAGACGGCCTGGGGATCGTCTGGCGTGGGGACGTTGCATCTGAACCACCCACGATTATAACCATCCAGGTAACACCTCTGGTCAGTGGCATTCTAACCAGGACAGTAAGCGTCTTCTGGGGCAATGGCGTGATTCAGGAGAGCAATCAGGTGTCGGTGGAGGTTTTGCCGGCCATTGAACCCACAACATGCGAACTATACCCGATTGCTTTACACCAGAGCACACTGAGCGGCGTCGCCATCGGTGGCATCATCCCGAATATCTACAATGGCAGCCAACCGGGCAACTTCGTCTGGTTAACCTGGACAGGCAGCAAAGGCGAACCGATTCTGGTTAACAGCCTGACGCCACCAGGAGACAGCTATACCTACATCAATCCATATGATCCAACGGATTCTGTTGTATCGGTGGGTGATTGGTTACGAGGACGGCCAGGCGTAGCCAATAGCAGCCAGATGCGGGCGGCTCTAGATGTCCTCAAGACAGTAGATATTGTTGTACCGGTTTGGGATACAGCACAAGGTTCTGGGTCAATGATTACTTATCAGGTATCTGCTTTCGCTGTAGTCCGTCTGATAAGTTATCAGTTACCGAAACAGAATTCCATCTCGGCCCAGTTCCTGGGATACCAGACATGCCAGGAGTGATAGCGTAATGTGCGTTGGTAGTGGCTGTTTTAGCGATCTCTTGGTCGTTGAAGCGGCCACTACCAATGCCAGGCTGTAGCCCAGGTTAGCAACCTGGGCTACGGTTTTATCCCTTTGTCCGCATCAACTTCATAGCTAACCACCTGTCCGTCGGGGATTTCAACGGAGTCATCATCCTGCTGTGGGGCAAACCCTTTTTGCGCATCCATCTCTTTCACTGATTTTATCTGCTGCAATTTATAGGGCGCGTGGATGTCATCCATTTGCTCGTCGTACAGGTCAAACCAGGGATAGCCGTACTGCGCGTACAGTTTGGCGGTGATGGGTGTCGGCGGCGGCTCCTGCCCGGTCACTTCGCGGAACATCATGCTGTTGACAATGTGAATGTCCACCCGCCCCAAATTATCCGCGTCCCAGGTGTCAAAGCCGTGGCGATCCGGGTAGATTTTTTGCTTCATGCGCCCGCCCGCGCCTAACCCCATTTCCACGCCGCGCGCGACCATCGGCGATGGGGGGGCAGCGCCAAATGCCTGCGCCAGCAAATTCATCCCCCCCTGGATAACATATGGCGGTGGTTCTTCAGGAAATTTGCCCGGCTTCGGTTCATACACCATGATCTGAATGCCGCCAAACTCCTCTGCGCCGGTTAACTGCGCTTCAACGGTGTAGCCCATCCCCAGGGGCATGGCGACAAATTGGCGGATGAAGCCGTCGCCAGCGTTGATGCCGTCCAGCCAGAGCTGCGGCGGGCAGACGATGTAATCCTCTTCGTAGGGCAGCAGTTCGTCCTGCCAGCGTTCACCGGAGATGGCGTTGATGCGGCCGATGCCGATCTTCACCGCATTCGGCCGCCAGTGACGCCCGCTAAAGCTAATCCACAACGCCTCGCGCTGGTACATGGGGATGAAAAAGCCGCCCCGTGCGCGCCAGCTTTCTGGCACGCGATCCAAGTAATCGGCCACGCGCATGATGGGGAACTGCCCTAACCCCGGCGGCAGCGGGTACGTTTTGTCATCGTCGGGGATGCGCAGCGTGCGCTGGAAGTTCAGCGCGAAGCCATGTTCTTTACCGAATAGTAGATTGTGGTTAACGGCCGTTACCCCCAACATCTCATCCTCCCATTTCCGGGTCTATCACCACACGCACTTCATCGCTAAATATCTCTAACCTGTCTAGCACGGCGTTGATCGCCGCTGCCTGCAACGGTATGGCGCGGGACACCACGCTGGTCAGGTCCAACTTGCCTTTCTCCACAAACTCTAGCAGCAGCGGTATCTCCTGCGCCAGATGGTCAGACACGCCGATGATTTCCGCCTCTTTGTTGATTAATTCGGTGTAGGGCGCAACGGGAAAGGCGCGCACGCTGAGGCCGGCAATGCCCGCCCGCCCCATGATCGCCAATACCTGGACGGCTTGCTGCATCGTCAACGGCAGGCCGATCAACTCCAGCGCCACGTCTACGCCACGGCCGTTTGTCAATTCCCGTATCGTCGCCACCGGGTCTGTGTGCAGGGCATTGATCGGCGTCGCGCCATACTGCTGCGCCAGCGCCAGCTTGTTTTCCTTGATGTCCACCGCATAGATGCGCGCCGCGCCAAGCGCAAACGCCAACTGCACCGCCGACATGCCCAGGCCCCCAACCCCAAAAACAGCGACCGTCTCGCCCGGCTGCAAGCGCGTTTTGCGCAAGGCGTGCAGGGCCGTCGCCGCCGAGCACATCAACACCGCTCCCTGGGCAAAGGGAATGGCGTCTGGCAGGGCGAAAACGCTGGTGGCCGGGATGGCGATATATTCCGCGTAGCCGCCATCCCGATATTTGCCGATCATTTTGCCGGTGGCGCAAAATTGTTCGTTCCCCGCCTGGCAGTAAGGGCAATGGCCGCAGGTGGTCATGTAATGGAGACAGACGCGCTGCCCTGGTTGGAATTGGGTAACGGCCGTACCCACCCC
>JACSRF010000296.1 GCA_014879875.1 Anaerolinea sp. | reverse complement strand
TTTGGCAGTGGTGTTACCGCTTACGCCTTCAACAATACGTTTTGCTTCCAGCACAGCCACTGTTTTCCCCTGCTCTTTAAGCAGCGTAGCGGCTGTCAGGCCCACAATGCCGCCGCCGACGATAGCCACATCCACATATAAGTTGTCTCCCAAAGAAGGGAAATTCGTTTGGGGTGTCGTGTCCAGCCAGAGGGAAATTGGTTTACCAGGAAGGGTATCATATTTATGTTGCATCATCTTTTACCGGCGTACACCGGCCTCCTTGTCGTAACTTGAACTGATTGGCCGGGCTTGAGTGCAAAGCACGGCCGTTCTCGCCAATGAAAAGGGGTTCAGCATAGGCATCTTTGTCGTTGCCATTAACGTGAGATTATTTGTGACTTTGCTTGGGCTTTTCACTGCCTGACGGCTCAATTATAGGGCCGCCATCATCAGCCCAAACCATCTCAGCATGGTCGTCAGCGATCTTTTCTTCGGCCAACTGCTTTTGGCGCGGCTGCCGTAACCACCCTCCAAGTTTCCGCCATATTTGTTGTAACTTGCCTTTGCTTTCATTCTCGCTCATCATTTATTCCTTCTTTACCTTCTACGTGTGGCTAGCCAATTCTCAGGTGCAAGGCACTGGCCACAGGAGTTACAAATGACCACAACCGTTCGGCCAGCGCCTCGCACCGCTGTTTCTAGAACGTGGGTAACAGTTGTTCCCCAAAACGATCCCTGGCCTCGTCCTAGCTCAGACTCGATGAGACTATCACTTTGACATCGGGCGCAATTTGCTGCAACTTTTTGTAAGTCTGTTCGCCGTTCATCACCGGCATGTTTATATCTAGCAGAATCAAGCGAATGCTCGGCCATTCCTGCTGGAAAAGCTGTACACCCAAATGCCCGTTGGCCGCAGTGTATACAGAATAGGGTTCCCTGTTGCTGAAAACCCAGTTATCGTGCAATGAAGCGGTTAACATAACACACTTATGATTTTGGATCAGTTGCCGTTAACGGCCGTTTTCCCAGCTTTGACGAATCCAGAAAAACGCTCTTTTCCCTGGCCGCCTTGCTGCTGCTCTTCTTCGGGATTATTAATCCACTACCGTGTATCCTGACAACACACGAGTTAATCATACCTTCAATGCGCCTCGGCAGCATCGGCTGAACAGGGGATTTTTAGCTCCGCCAGTTGGGGGAGATAAAAATCCCGATTGCTCATTCACAAGACAAGCGCCACTGCTGCGGCCAATTCTTCCATCCTTGTTGGTTTGAGCAGCCAACCGGCCACCCACTAGGTTTGCAGCGTTTGTAGATCAGCCTCCAGCGGATGACCACTCAGGACCATAAACGGCACAGTCAGACCACGTTGTCGCAGCGCCTTACCACCTATCTCCGGCATAATCAGAGGGCAATGCCTGGCCCTTGCGCCGCGTCCTCACCAGGCTCAGAGCCGCTCGAGAGGTTCTCTAGCGGTTGTTCCAGAATCGCCAACGCCTCACGGCCATCGGCGAATGACAATTTGCGGACTAATTTGTAAAGGACAACTTCTGCTTTTTGAACCATGCCGTAGTTTGCAAGTAGTGGGCTAACAACATGGTTTGGAGCGGACGGACGAGATCGTTTTTATGCAGTTTGTGAAACCGAAAGCAGCCACTCTCCCCTGCCACTCAAGCAAACGTTAGAGGGCTACATCATCCATCTGCCTGGGGCTTAATAACACCACCACCTGATGGCTTTGTCCATCATCTTGCAGCGGAATTTGCCGGCCGGGTAAACGCTGACCATCCAGCCAGACCTCCGCTGCGCCCTGCTGGACGCCGGCCGGGTTTTTGACGTGGATGTGATAGGTGGCACGGCCGTACCGATACACCATCCTATACGCCTCCCACCCCTGAGGAATACACGGCTCAATCACCAGCGTTTGCCCCACTCGGCCTAAGCCCAATATCCCTTCCACCCCCAGCCGGTACAGCCAGCCGCTGGAACCGGTGTACCAGGTCCAGCCGCCGCGCCCCAGGTTGGGCGGCACGCCATAGACATCGGCGGCCAACACATACGGCTCCACTTTGTAGCGGCCGACCTTCTCCGGTGTGTCGGCGTGGGTGATGGGGTTGATCAGGTCAAACAAGGCGTGGGCGACGTCCCCTTCCCCCAGCCGGGCGAAGGCCCAAATGGTCCAGACGGCGGCATGGCTGTATTGGCCGCCATTTTCCCGAATGCCCGGCAGGTAGCCTTTGATATAGCCGGGGTCGCGGGGTGTTTTGTCAAAGGGGGGTGTGAGCAGCAAAATGAGCCGCTCCTTTCCCAGCACCAGCCGCTCATAGGCCGCCTGCATCGCCTGCCGCGCCCGCTGCGGCTCGGCCGCGCCGGAAAGGACGGCCCAGGATTGGGCAATGGCGTCAATCTGCGCTTCCTGATTTTGGGCCGAACCGATTGGCACGCCGTCATCGTCGTAGGCGCGGCGATACCATTCTCCATCCCAGCCATGTTTTTCCAGGGCTTGCTGGTAAGCGGCGGCCTGTTGGCGGTAAACGGCCGTACCCCCTTCCCCCACCCGCTCACACAAATCCGCAAAATCATGCAGCGTCTTGTACAGGAACCAGCCCAACCAGACGCTCTCGCCGCGCCCGGCAATGCCCACCCGGTTCATGCCGTCGTTCCAATCGCCGCCGCCGATCAGCGGCAGGCCATGCTGCCCGGCGGTGGTTCCCTTGTGCAAAGCGCGGCGGCAATGTTCCAGCAGTGAATACCGCTCGGCTGTCGTTTCATACCAGCCGTACCGTTCCTCTTCTTCTGGATTTAGGGGCGTGCCCATCAGGAATGGGATTTCTGTCTGCAAAATCGTTTCGTCGCCGGTGGCGGCCACGTAATGGGCGGCGGCGTAGGGCAGCCAGAGCAGATCGTCGCTGATGCGCGTGCGTACGCCGCGCCCGCTGGGTGGATGCCACCAGTGCAGCACGTCGCCGTCCGCAAACTGATGCTGCGCGGCGCGTAAAATATGGTCGCGGGTCAGATCGGGCCGGGTGTGGATCAGGGCCATCACGTCCTGAAGCTGGTCGCGGAAGCCGTAAGCGCCGCTGGACTGATACAGCGCCGAACGTCCCCACAGGCGGCAGGCCACCGTCTGGTAGAGCAGCCAGCGGTTGAGCAGCAGGTTCATGGCCGGGTCGGGCGTGTCCACTGTGACGGCTCCCAGCAGCTCATCCCACAATGTCTGGACGGCTTGCCAAACGGCCGTTACCCGCCCCGCCTGCTGGAACTGCTGCAACAGAGAGACGGTTTCGTCCTGATTCGCCCCCTGACCGACGAAGAAGCAGACCTCTTCGCTGCCGCCTGGCGGCAGGTCTATATGGAGCTGAAGGGCGGCGCAGCTATCTAAACCGGCGGCTACCTGATTGTTCAGACCAATCCGCCCCAGCGCGGCGGGCTGGCTGAGATCGCCCAAACGGCCCAAAAACTCGGCCCGGTCGGCGGTAAAACCATGCGGCGTTTTCGAGGCGGCCACAAAGGCGACGCGCTCGCCAAACTCGGCGTTGTAGGGATTGCGGGCCAGCAGGGCAAACCGTTCCCGGTCATAGCTGGGGATGAGATAAGGCTGGCTGCTTTCGCGGTT
>JACSRF010000648.1 GCA_014879875.1 Anaerolinea sp. | reverse complement strand
ACACCGCTGGCATTGAGGGAGCAAGTGACGTCAGCGAGCAAATCGGCGGAAGCGCTGGTACAGAGCAGCACGCCATCGAGACGATAGAGCCAGATGCGTGGGCCAAAGGCAGCCCCGCCATCCAAATCCAACATACGAATGCGGACTGTATCGCCAGATGAACCGGTGAAGGTATAGCTGTCTTGTTCACCAGGTAGGGAGATTGTGTCGGTGATGGTTTGACCAAAAGTGATGGGTGCATTAGGGACACGATTCTGGATGATCTTTGCCTGGTTTGTTGTGTCATTTGCTGTTGTGCCCTGAGCAGCGAATACTGATGGGGTTAACCAGGTGAAGAATATGATAAAAAAAAGGCTTACGCTACCGATTGGATGGAAACGGGTGTGATTCAACTTTTTGTATCGCATGGGGTTTTCCTCCGTGTGTATAAAATGAAACAGATTCGGTAATTGCCAATAGGCTCTAACAGTGCCTCTATCGACAAAAAATTGTCGATGTTTAAGTAAGAAGTAAGAAGGAAGAAGTAAGAAGGAAGAAGTGAGAAGGAAGAATATTCGTTGTTCCTTATTCTGCCTTCTGCCTTTCTTTTTCCAGCAACGTCTGGAAAAAGACGTAGTACCTTCTTCTAACGGTGATGTATCCAGATAAATGCAATAATTTTTTGCTTTAGCGCAGCTATGGCATCTTGACGAAATCATTGCCTATATTCTGTTGTACAACTTGAGAATGGCTTTAATGAGAGTATTATACAGTGAGATATAACACGTCAAGACATCATACAGTATAATTTGTGGCTAAATTTTTCTCCGACAAACTCTCAGGAAAATAATAATGACAGATAAGAATTTCGACTTACCGCAAAAATTAGGTGACGGGCTGCTGCTGCGCTGGGCTACGCCGGCCGATGCCGATGAGTTAGCTGCTTTTAACGTGCGCATCCATAGCAACGATGCGGATAACCCGGAGACGTTCCTGGCATATTGGACGCAGGATTTGATGAATGGCGAACACCCGACGACGCGAGCGGATGATTTTACGGTGGTGGTTGATATGAACAACGGCCGTAAAATCATCTCCTCCCTCAACCTCATCTCGCAGCGCTGGACCTATGACGGGATCGAGTTTGGCGTCGGCCGGCCGGAATTGGTGGGCACAGACCCGGCTTACCGGCGGCGTGGACTGGTGCGCGCGCAAATGGACGCTGTTCATGCCAAAAGCGCCGCGCGTGGCGAACTGGTGCAGGCGATCACTGGCATTCCCTGGTATTACCGCCAGTTTGGTTACGAAATGACCGTAGACTTGGGCGGCGGGCGCGATTTCTTCTGGAACCGGCCGGGCAATGACCAAACGGTTGACGAGGAGCCGTACCAACTGCGTCTGGCGACGGCCGCCGACATCCCCACATTGATGCAGTTGTACCCGATCCATTGCGCCGACAGCCTGCTGGTGCGCGTGCGTGATGAGGCGCTGTGGGCTTATGAAATGACGGGTACACACCGGGATTCCCCTTACGCGCGGCGCGTTTACCTGGTTGAAACGAGCACGGGCGACGCGGTGGGCTACGTTGAATACCGGCAGTGGGGCGACTCGTTTAATGTGCATGAGTTCGGCGTGCGACCGGGGCATCCGTGGCGGCCGGTGGCCCTGTTCCTGACGCGGTTGCTGCGAGCCAAAGCGGCTGACCTGAACCAGGAACGGGAAAAACCGATTACGCGCATCTTCTTTAACCTGGGCGCGGCGCACCCGCTGTACCAGGCGTTGGGGCGGCAGTTAGAGGCGCTGCGCCCTCCTTATGCCTGGTATTTGCGCGTGCCAGACGTGCCGGGGTTTATTCGCCATGTGACGCCCGTGTTGCAGCAGCGGCTGGCGCAGAGCATCATGGTCGGCTATACCGGGACGTTGAAACTGAATTTTTATACCTGGCGCATGACGTTGGTCTGGGAAGATGGAGAATTGCGCGAGATTGGGTCGTATACCCCCAACCGCCTGGAAGAAGGGGATGCCGTTTTCCCCAACCTTACGTTTTTGCAACTGTTGTTTGGCTACCGCAGCGTGGATGAACTGCGCCACGCTTTTGTGGATTGTCATCTGAAGGATGAGGCGGATGTGTTACTGCGTATTTTGTTTCCCAAACGGCCGTCGGCCATCATCCCGCTTGGGTAATGATTATGGCTCTTTGATAATGGTCAAATCTTCCGAGACCATCAGCCTGATGCGGCCGCTGGAGCCATCGGCCTCGATCTGGACAACCGTCGCGCGAACCCTCATGCCCTGCGTGAAAGCGCTGGGGATAATCGTTTCGCCATCGTCATAGGTCGTGTTGGACAAGGGCTGGCTGCGAATGCGGTAGGTTTTGCCGGAAGCGACGCGGATCACAAATTCTGGTTTGTCTTGTGGCGTCAGGTTGAGGTTGGCGATATTGCCTTCGACGATAAACGGGCCATCGGGCAAGGTTTCTGGGTTGAGGGGAAGGCCGGTGTCCGGGTCTGTTTCCGTGATGGTCTCGTCATTGCCGCTGCCGCCGCCACAGGCGGTCATGGCGCAGAGAAGCAGGAAGAGGAGAAATAGCTTGATTTTCATGAGCAAGTTTCCCTTTGGGAGGATATAAGCTGCTTCCAAGAAGCAAACTCCCAACTATAGTATAGCAGACATGGTGACGTATGATGGTTGACCCTTTACGGCCGTTTCTCGAACAACAAGGTATCTTCATCCTTGATGGTGGGTTGGCGACGCACCTGGAAACCCTGGGCTGCGATTTGCGCGACGCGCTCTGGTCGGCGCGGGCGCTGTTGGAAAACCCGCATCTGATCCGCCAGGCGCACCTGGACTATTACTGGGCCGGGGCGGATTGCGCTATCACCGCCAGCTACCAGGCTTCCATCCCCGGCTTCATGGCGCGTGGGTTGACGGAAACGGCCGCCGCCGACCTCATTCGCCTTTCTGTGCAGCTTGCCCTGGAAGCGCGTGATGAGTTTTGGCAATATGCCGATCACATGCGGCGGCTGCGCCCCATCGTCGCCGCCAGCGTTGGGCCATATGGCGCATACCTGGCCGATGGTTCCGAATACAACGGCGCGTATGATCTGGATGAAGCGGGGCTGCTTGCCTTCCACCGGCCGCGCTGGCATATTCTGGCGGCCAGCGACGCCGACCTGCTGGCCTGTGAAACCATCCCTTCCTTTGCCGAGGCGCGCGCCTACGCCCGGCTGCTTGCCGCAACGCCGGCGCGGGCCGCCTGGTTTAGCTTTAGCTGCCGCGACGGGCAGCATATCAGCGATGGCACGCCTATTGCCGAGTGCGCTGCCTTTCTCGACCAGTTTCCCCAGGTAACGGCCGTTGGCGTCAACTGCACGCCGCCCCGTTTCATCCCCAGCCTGATTCAAGCGGTGCAGCGGGCGACGACCAAAGCGATTGTCGTCTATCCCAACTCCGGGGAAACGTATGATCCGGTCGCCAAAGCATGGCGTGGGTTGAGCGAGCCGTCGCAGTTTGGTACATTTAGCCGGGAATGGCGCAAATTGGGCGCGGCGCTGGTTGGCGGCTGCTGCCGTACCGGCCCGGCGCACATCCGCCAGATTCGGGACCGGACGCCGGGATGGCGGGGGTGAGGGA
>JACSRF010000564.1 GCA_014879875.1 Anaerolinea sp. | reverse complement strand
CCCGTAAACCGTAATCCGTTGTCGGTACAGCGATTACGGGCAACGATTTACGATTTACCAACTCAGGGTACCAGCCGCACCAAACCGCCGCCATCGCCCCAGTAGCCGCCGCCAACCCAGAGCGTACCGGCGCTGTCAATTATCACGGCGCGCATCCGGTTGGTGGGCAGGCCATCGGCTGTGGTCAGGTGCAGCCAGCCCGCCTCATCCAGAATGTAGAGGCCACCGCCCTGGTCGTCGGCCGAGGTGACGAAGATTTTGCCCTCCTGGCTGACGGCGATGTCTGTCACCCAGGCGGTCATGGCCGGTTCAGCCGTTATGCTGCGCCCGGCATAGTCATAGTAAACCAGCCCTCTGGACGTGCCGACCAGTAAACGGCCGTCTGTCAACTTCGCCAGGGCATAGATCACCGGGCTGGGCAAGCCGACCACATCCCCATGCAGCGCCAATTCGCTGACGCCATTTTCGTAACGAATCAGCCCTTTGTCTGTGCCTGCCCAGACCACATCGCCATCTAGCAGCAATGTTTGGATGCGGCCTGCCGGCCAACCATCAGCGGCCGTGGTGATGGTCGTGAACGCCTGGCCGTCCCAGATGCTCAGCCCATCCTCCTGGCCGATCCAGATACGGCCGTCGTCCGCCACCGCCACAGTGCGGGCATACGAGTCGAGCAAGCCATCATCCTTTGTACGGCGCACAATCTGGAAACCATCATAATGGTATAGATTGCGCCCCGTTGCCAGCCAGATACCGCCAGCCGCGTCCACGGTCATATCATCGCCGCCCATGTCGCGGAACCGTTCCCAGCCCTGCTTCATCTCCAGGTCGGTGCGCACTGTGTAAACCGTGCCGCCCAGCATCCAGACGTGGCCCTGACCATCATTGAACAAGGTCTGCACGGCGTGGATGGGCAGGTCGTTATCCTGGAATCGCTGCCAATCGCTGCCATCGAAGTAGCTCCAACCCCCTTCAAAGACATGGTAATAGAGATGACCCGCCTCGTCAAACAAGATTTTGCTGACTTCACCAAACGGCATCGCGTCAATCTGGTTGGCGCTGTAATTGGCTTTGCATTCGCTGCTGGCCGGGTCAAACTGGCAGATGCGGCCGGACATGCCCAGCCACATCGCCCCGGCCGGGTCGAAGGCCACGTAGTACGGGGTGGAGAAGTTGGCCGTGTTGTCCCGGTTAAAAGTGGCGATAGTCTGACCGTTGCGAACCTGGAGCAGCCCTTCCGAGGCGGCCATCCAGACGTCTCCATCAGGCGCGGCGGCGATATGGTAAATGGCGTCGGCGTCGAAGGTGTCGGCGTTTTTGCTGAACGGCCGTACCCCTGCCTCATCAATAATCGTATATCCGCGATAGCCAGAGCTGACCCAGATCTGGTCCCCGATCAACGTCATCCGGCGCACGCCGCTCCAGGAAAGATCTGAGCTGGGCACGGTGCGCGTGCTGCCATCCATCACATTGAGCGTGGTAACGCCTTTGTACTCCATAATGAGGCGGTTGTTGGCTGCGTCGCAAAGCAGCGCGCCCACTTTGTCGCCGGAGACGCCAAACAATCCCTGCACCACTTCGGTGGCAAACAGTTCCGTCGCCGGATACCAGCTATCGCTGGCCGGATCGTAAGCCGCCAGGCCATCTTCAGTGCCGGCCAGCAGCGTCATCTCCGGTACGGGACAGGCGGTGATGCCGTAAATACCAACATGAGGCAGGCCGTCCAGGGTGGTGTATTTGCGCGCCGCGCCGCTTGCCACGTCCCAGGCCAGCACGCCGCCCAGGGAGGCCACCCACACCTTGCCCTCGTGCAGGGTCATGTCGCGGATGAAGTCGCCGCTGGTGTAAAGGTAGAATCCAGGGTCTACGTCAATGGAGACATAGCCGGGAGCGGGAACGGCCGTTGGCTCCGGTTCAGGAATGGGCGTCGGTTCCGAAGGCGCGGTCGGTACAGACGTTGCTTCGGCCACCGGCGCGGCGGCCACAGCTTCTACCGCTGGTGCGGTGGCTGCTGGCGTGGTCAGCTTCAGTGTACCCAGCATGGCGGTATAGGTATCGGCAAAACCGGCCACGCTCTCCTCCGCCGCGCCAAAAATGTAGACGATACGCGGGCCATCGAGAACGGCCGTTAAATACGCCATCCCCTTCCCCTGCTCACCCGTCATGCTCAACGCCATGCGCGCTCCCTGCTTGCCGTCCACCGTCATCGCCGCTGCCGCCTGTGTCGTGGCGAAGGTTACGTTGTCATCATTCATCACCAGGGCGGAGAAGGTGTTCAGGACGCTGACCGGGTCGGCCGGGTCGGCGCTGTCATCCAGAAAGGCGATCATCTCGGCGTCGAACGAAGTAATCGCCACCAACGCGCCGCGGAACAACTCATCGGCGCCTTCCTCCAGCAGCGCCGGGTCGGAAGCCATCTGAATGTCGCCGAATTCGTCTACAACGGCCGTCCAATCAGTCGGGTGGCCCACAGCCACGCCAAGCTCCTCGCTGCGCGCCGTCTGGAAATTGGCGGCAGGATTGGCCGCCGCCGGGGCAGCCGCATCCGCGCTGCTGCCCACCGCCGGTTCTTCATTTTTCTCGCCACACGCTGCCAGCAGCAGCGCCAGGATCAAGAACAAACTCGCAATAAAAACACCATCTTTCTGCTTCATTACATTTCTCCTTATACTTTTACCGATTACCAACCACTGACCACTCATTACCGACCACTGATTACTCTCCAAAGTTCCCCCAATCATCAGCCCAATTCGGCGCTGGCTCATCCGTCTGTTCGCGCAAAAAACCGAGCAGCGCTTCCACGTCGGCAAACGCCTGGCGCTCGCCAGTATGTGGGTTTTCCAGCGTACTACGCCAGACGCCTTCCCCTTCGCGCCAGAGGCGCACCAGGTAGGCCAGATAATCGGGAGTTGCTTGCTTATCCATCGTATGCCATATGCCAATATGCCCATATGCCCTTCGCCAAATTGAAATCCCTGGCAAAATGCCTTAAAATTTTGTGGATGTCGGGCTATGAAAAAACCCAATCCTGCTACACTGTACCCAGAAAACGATCCGAAATCGTTCCCGATTGATAATTACTAAGCCTCTCCGGCTGTCATACCCGCGAAGCGCCTGTCCCCGCGAAGGCGTGGGGCGGGTATCCATTTTGAATTCCTGCCCCCGCAAAGGTGGGGGAATGACGGGTCACTGTTGATTGAAACGAAGACCATCCCCGTTTTGTTGACATTGGTTCCAGGAGATATGATTGCTCCCTTTACACGTTTCCTTGCTCGGCGGCTTTAGCCTGCTCCTGGCGGACAGCAGCATCACCCTGAACTCCCGCAAAGCGGAGGCGTTGGTCGCTTACCTGGCGTTTGGGCAACGGCCGTTTGCCCGCGACGAGTTAGCCCAATTCTTCTGGCCGGAAAGCGACCCGGCGCAGGCGACCGCCAACCTGCGCAAACTGCTCTCCGAACTGCGCCGCCCATTGGCTCCCTACCTGCTCATTGACCGGCAAAGCGTCGCCCTGACCCTTTACAACCTGGACACGACAACGTTCAACCAACTGGCCGCTGCCGTAGATAGAGAAGATGGGCTGGCAACGGCCGTTGCCCTCTACCAGGGCGACTTCCTGGCCGGCCTTTACCTGCGCGACAGCCTCCCCTTCGACGAATGGGCCACCCTGGAACGCGAACGCCACCAACAAACTATGCTGACGGCGCTGCGCCGCCTGACCACCCACCACTTGCACCAGGGGCAATATGAACAAGCGCTGCGCTGCGTCGCCCGCTGGCTGGCCCTCGACCCGCTGGCCGAAGCCGCCCATCGCCTGGCCATGCGTCTGCACGCCCGGCGCGGTCGGCGCAACGCCGCCCTGGCCCAATTCAGCCAATGCCAGCGCATTTTAGAAGAAGAACTAGGCGTCTCCCCCACAGCCGAGACTGTGCGGCTCTACTACAAAATCCGCGAAACGCCCCCGCCGCCCACTGATCCCGTCCCCGGCTTCGTCGGCCGAGAAAAGGAACTAAGCGAAATCAGCCGCTTATTGGATGACCCGGTCGGCCGCCTGCTCACCCTCACCGGTCCTGGCGGCATCGGCAAGACGCGCCTGGCCCGGCAAGCGGCCGCCCGCTGCGCTGCCGACTTCCGGCATGGCGTCTGCCTGGTCGCCCTGGACAATCTGGACCTGACCACCGCCCCCTCAGACGCCCTGTTGAGTTTATTGGCTACCACCCTCAACCTGCCCTTCAATGACAAACAATTGCTGCAAAAGCAGTTGCTCCATTACCTGCGCCAGAAAGAGATGCTGCTGCTCTTCGATAATTTTGAATCGCTGCTGGCCGCCGCCCCTCTGCTGCAAAGCCTGCTTGATGAGGCCCCGCAGGTGCAATGCCTGGTGACGTCCCGCCAGCCATTGCAATTGCCCGGCGAAACCACGCTGCGGCTGGATGGCCTGCCCTACCCGTCAGAGCCACCAGAACAGCCGGAGCAGTATGCGGCATTGGCCTTTTTCGCGGCCAGCGCCCGGCAGGTAGCTCCTGACTTCCGGCTAGACGCCGCGACGCTGCCGCCCGTCATCCAGATATGTCGCCTGGTAGATGGCCTGCCGTTGGCCCTGGAATTGGCCGCCAGAGCGGCCCGCGCCTTTTCCCCGGCGCAAATCGCCGACCAGTTGCAGGACGATCTCGATTTTCTCGCCAGCCGCGCCCGCGATCTACCACCGCGCCACCGCAGCCTACGCCTCGTCTTTGATTACACCTGGGATCTGCTCGCCGCCGCAGAACAGGCCGCTTTTGCCCGCCTTTGCCTCCTCCCCGGCCCGTTTGCTGCTGACGCCGCGCGCGCCATTACTGGCGTAACGGCCGTTACGCTCCACCAACTAACCGACAAAGCGATCTTGCAAGCGGCCACTGCCAACCAGTACCAGATTCACGACCTGCTGCGCCGCTACGGGCAGGAAAAGTTGGTGCAAAACCCGGCCGCCGCCGCCGCAACCGCCGCCGCTCACGCTCATTATTACGCCAACTTGCTGCACCGTCTGCAAGCTGATCTGGAAAACGCGCGGCAGCCGGAGGCGTTGCAAACCATCCGCCAGAACCTGCCCCATTTGCGCTACGCCTGGCGCTGGGGCATTGCGCAGGGGGACGTTGCGCTGTTGTCTCAAATTGTGCTGCCAACCTGTCGCTTTTGCGCCATCTCTGGCCTATACCAGGAGGCGGCCGATCTGCTGGCGCACGCGATTGCCGAACTGGAGACGGCCGTTACCCCCGACGCCCGCCTGCTCCACCTCCGCTGCCTCATCCAGCACGGCGCTTTTTTGTGCGGCCTGGGGCAGTATGAAACGGCCGGGCAAACCCTGGCGGTCGCCCTGACCGAGGCGCAGGCGCTCAGCGCCCGCCCCGAAGCCGCAGCCGGCTACCGCGAACAAGGCAATCTGGCCCTGGTGCGCGGCCAGCTAGACCAGGCCGAGCGCGACCTGGACCAGAGCTTGCAGCTTTACCAGGCCGAAGAAGACGAACCGGGGGAGGCCGACGTCTGGCACAGGTTGGGGCAAACGTACATTCAGCTCAGCCAGCCGGAACAGGCGCAGCGCGCCTTCAACCACAGCCTGGCGATTTGCCGCCGCCTGGGCCGGCCGCAAGGGGTCGCCCTGGCGCTCAGCGGGCTGGCGTTGGTGACGCATTATTGGACCGGCGCTTACACGGAAGCGGAGCCGCTCTACCTGGAGGCATTGGCCCTCAAGCGAGAACTCGGTCACCGGCACGGCATGGCCAACGACCTCAACAATTTGGGCAACCTGGCCTGCAACCTGCAAGCATTTGAGCGCGCCATTGCCTATTATGAAGAAAGTCTGGCGATCAAGCGGGACGTTGGGCTGCCGTTGGGTATCGCCATCACCCTCTCCAACCTGGGCACGGCGTATCAGGAATTGGGGCAGTATGGGCAGGCGGCTGCGCTGTATGAGGAAAGCCTGGGCATCAGCCAAACGTTGGGGGATCAGGTAGGCGTGTTGTTTTGCCTGGCTAATCTGGCCGAACTGGCCCACGTGCAGGAGCAGTATGCTGTGGCCGAACAGCGTTGGCGGCGAGTGCTGCAACTGAGCCTGGCGGCGCAAACGCCGGATCGCCTGCATTACTGCCTGACCGGGTTGGCCTGCCTGTGGGCTGATCCGGCCGCGCCGGCCGGCCAACCGACGCAGGCGGCGGTGATGTTCTACTACGTGCTGACCCATCCCGGCTGCAATCAGGGCGTGCGCGACAAAATCACGCCGCCGCTGGCTCATTTAGAAGCGACGTTAACTGAGGAGGCGCTGACGGCGGCCCGGGCGCAGGCGGCCGTCTGGCACGAGGAAGATATTACGGAACAGGTAAGATCATTGCTGAAAACGGCGGTAGAATAAGAGATACGATGACAGACGCCAATCAACTCATCATCCGCACCCTGGGAACAGTGGCCTTTGAACTAAACGGCCGTTCTCTCACCACCACCCTCTCCCGCAAAGCCCAGACCGTGCTGATCTACCTGGCCTGCCAGCAGCGGCCAGTGGCCCGCGAACTACTGACCACCCTCCTCTGGCCAGACAGCGCCGTGGAGCAGGGTATGACCAATCTGCGCAAAACCCTCTTAGAACTGCGCCGCCTGCTGCCCGAACACCTGCTCATCGAGCGGCAAACCGTTGGCATGGTAACATCTGGCGTTTGGCTGGATGTGGCCGAACTCATTCACTGTCTGCAAGACACGCGCGCCACAGAGGAGATGCGGGCGACGGCCGTTGCCCTCTATCGCGGCCCCTTCCTCGCCGATTTTCCTCTGGCCCACAGCCCAGACCTGACAGCCTGGGCCGCTTTGGGGCGCGAACAGTACCAGCAGATCATCATCCACGCCCTGCACCGGCTGGTTGACGACTGCCAGCGTCAGCGCCGCTACGCCGCAGGCATCGCCTATGCCCGGCAGTTGGTTGGCATGGAGCCGTTGAGCGAAGCGGCCAGCCGCGCCCTGATGCTGCTGTTGGCGCGGGGCGGTCAGGCGCAGGGGGCGTTGGCTGAGTATGAACGCTGCCGCCAGCAGTTGGCCGCCGACCTGGGGGTAGAACCAACGGAGAACACGCAATCGCTTTTTGACTGCATTGCCACGGCCGTTACCCACCCTCCGGCTTTGCCCCTCGGTGACGACGCCTTTGTCGGCCGCGAAACGGAACTGGCCCAAATCAGCCAACACCTGAGCGACCCCAACGGCCGTTGGCTGACCATCGTCGGGCCGGGCGGCGTGGGCAAAACTCGGCTGGCGCTGCAAGCGGCCAGCGAATGGACTTATGATTTTTTGCATGGCGTCCACTTTGTTTCCCTGGCGGCCGTTGATTCCCCCGCCACGCTGGCGCCCACCATCGCCACCGCCCTCGGCGCCCCCCTCACCGGGGCAGAACCGCCCCAACAGCAGTTGTTCAACTACCTGCGCCAGAAGGAGATGCTGCTGCTGCTCGATAACTGCGAAACACTGCTGACCCCCGCCCTGGAAGAAATGGCCGATTTGCTGCCGGGAATCCTTCAGCACGCCCCCCAGGTTAGGCTCGTCGTCACCTCCCGCGAATGGTTCAACTACCGGGCAGAGCGGGTATTGTCCCTCTCCGGCCTGCCCTTCACCGAAGAGGCATCGCTGCGCCTCTTCCTGGCGCGGGCGACCCAGGCTCAGCCTGATTTTGTCGCTACGCCAGAAAACCTGCCCAGCCTCCGCCAAATTTGCCAGCTTGTGGAGGGGCTGCCCTTGGGTCTGGAGTTAGCCGCCGCCGCGCTGTCGGCTCATTCGCCGGCGCAAATCGCTGCGGAAATCGGTCAAACGCTCGATTTTTTGCGCCGCGATATAGTGCATGAGGCAAACGCCGGCCGTCACCACAGCCTGCGCGCCGTCTTTGAGAGCGCCTGGCAGCGTCTTTCAGCCGCCGAGCAGACCACCTTTGCCCGCCTCTCCCTCTTCCCCGGCGGTTTTACGGCCGTCACTGCCAGCGCTGTCGCCGATGCTTCCCCGCAGCTCCTGCTCTTGCTGCTGGACAAATCCATGCTGCGGCTGGAGCGGGAACGGTATCGGCAGCATGAACTATTGCGCCAGTTTGCGGCGGAGAAGCTGGGGGATGATGCGGCCGTTCAGTCCCGATTCGGCCGTTATTACGCCGACTTTTTGCAACAGCAGGGTCGCCTGTTTCACAGCAGCGTCGAGCAGGGGGCGCTGTTAGCCATTGAAGCCGAGATAGACAACGCCCGCGCTGCCTGGAACTGGCTCATCGCCCACGGCCGTACCGCCGAAGTGAGCCAGGCCATCACCCCGCTGCACCATTTTTACGATGTACGCGGCCGTTTCAGTGAGGGAGAAACTATCTTTGGTCAGGCTGCAGCCCAGTGGGCAGCGCGGAGCGCCAACGCCGATGGACAAATCATTTTAGGCCGCCTGTTGGCGCGCCAGGGCTTTTTTCAGGAGCGGCTCGGCGCCCTGGACAAGGCGGTAGACGCTTTGCAAGCCAGCCTGACCCTGTTGCAAGGGCGCGACCTGGCCGAGGAAGCATTTGTCCTGAACCAGCTTGGCCTGGCCGTGTATGGACAGGGCGCATATGAACAGGCAGAGAGCTTATATCGCCGCAGCCTGGAAATAAGCCGTCGCATCGGCGCGGTTGACCAGGAGGCGGCCACGCTGGTGAACCTGGGGGCGATTCTGCGCGAACAGGGGCAGTATGCAGAGGCGCGCTCGCCCATCGAAGAGAGCCTGGCCCTGCTGCGCCACAATGGTGACCGGCGACAGTTGGCTATCGCCTTGCAGGTGATGGGCGGTCTGGCCGAAGCGGAGGGGGCCTATGCCGAGGCGCAAGCCCATTTTCGCCAAAGCCTGGCTATCTGCGAGCAGTTGGATGACCGGATGGGGCTGGCGATTCTGTGCGCTAATCTGGCGAATATTGCCCGGCAGGAAGGGGATCTGTCGCAAGCGCGGGGATGGAGCGAGCAGGCGTTGGGCCTGTTTCAAGAGATTGGCGACCCCTGGGGCATCGCTGTTTCGTCGGTGCGGTTGGGCGGCCTGGCGTTGGCGCTGGCCGATTATGAGGGGGCGCGGCAGTTGTTCCAGACCAGCCTGACGCTTTGTCGGGAGATGGGGGATCCGCGGGGAACGGCCGTTTCTCTTTGTAATCTCGGCCATGTGGCCCTGGCGCTGGGGCTGCTGCCTAAAGCCAGGGCGCTGTTTGGCGAAGCGATACAGGTCGCGGAGAGCATTCGATTTTTACCCTGGCTGCTGAAAAGCAAAGTGGGTTTGGCCCGGGTAATGGTCCAAAGCGATGAATTGGAAACGGCCGTTGGTCTGGCTACATCCGTCGCGCAGCATCCAGCGGCGGACGAGGAGACGCGGGCGCAGGCGGCGGCGTTGCTGGCCGATTGGCGCACGTTATAACGAGACAGCCGCGTTTGTCAGCGGGATTGCGGCAAAAGCGTGGGGATGCGTTCTCGTGATGACCGATGACCGATTACTGGTTACCGACCACCGTCCCCACGGCCGTTTTCGGTTCAGCCAACACTTGCGCCAACGTTCCTGGGGTCAATCCTGAGAAAATGCGGATGGATAAATGGGGGTGCGCGGCTGTTAACTGCAACATGCCGCGCACTTTGCTGGCCATGCCACCGGTCACGTCTGTGCCGCGCGAGCCGCCTAACGCCGGTCGAATGCGCTCAAAATTAGCCGGCGTGATGTGCGGGATGACAGCGCCCTCCAGGTCATAGACCCCTTCTGTTTCCCCGGCCAGCAGCAGCCAGGACGGCCGTTCTGCCGATGGCAGCGCCTCTGCCAGGTACATCATCACTTCTTCGGTAGAGATGATCGTGCCACCGCGCGCGGTATCAAACGCTACATCCCCGTAAACGACTGGCACGACCCTGGCGTTCACAGCCGCGCGCACCGGTTCTATGGCCAGGGATTGGATACGGCCGTCTATACATATCGCCGACGCTGAAGGCTGCAAGCTAACGGCGGCCACGCCGGCGGCTAATAACGCCTCCGTCACCAGGCGGTTCAGCCGCGCTGCCGCCGCGCCTACTTCGGCAAAGCCATGCCACTGCGCCGCTGTCTGCACGCCCTGGCGCGTGCCATATTTGGCCCCGGCCACGTGTCCAAACGACCCGCTGCCATGCCCTAACAGCAGTCGCAAGTCTGGCTGTGCTGTCCACGCCTGGTAAATCTCTCGCGCCAGCCGCGCCAATACGTCGGGACGAGGCATTTCGACGGCCGTTTTATCCGTCAGCAGCGACCCGCCTAATTTGAGGAAGAGGGATCCGTTCATGGGGGGAGAATTGGTGAACGGTAAGCGGCCGTCCACCGCTTACCGTTCACCGGTTACTGCTTACCGGTTACTGTTTACTGGTCACCGCCATCAACTCGGCGACGGTGCGTTCGATCAGGTCAACGGCCGTTTGCAACGTAGGCGCGTCGAAGGTGAATTTGGCGCCGGCTGTCTGGTACAGTTCTGGCAATGTTACTGTGCCACCCAGGGCCAGCGCGCGCCGGTAATTGGCAACGGCGCCGGCCTGGTCTTGCAGCGCATTGGCCCACACCTGCACGGCCCCCAACTGCGCCATGCCATACTCAATGTAATAAAACGGCGCGCTGTAAAGGTGCTGCTTGCGATGCCAGCCGGTCATCATCTCATCTGCATAGCCAGACCAATCCACGCCAGGGATGTAGCGCCGCCACAATTCGCTCCACTGTGCGTCGCAATTGGCCGGGTCGGCGGCCGCATCCAGGTTTTCATAGACCCAATGTTGGAAAGAATCAACGACGGCCATGTAAGGCCAGAAGAGGATGAGGCGCTGCAAATGATCAATGCGATGGCGCGCGGCCCCTATTTCTGAATAGAAGCCCCCTTCGTTGGCGGCCAGGTAAGGCGCAGCCAACAGTTCCATGGCCATCGAGGCGACTTCGTTAAATTCCATGTTGGGGCGCATTTGCGGTACGTAGGGTAACTGGCTGATTTCAAAGACGTGGAAAGCGTGCCCCGCCTCATGCAGCATGGTGTTCACGTCGCGGGCAGAACCAACGGCATTCATGAAGATAAACGGCCGTTTTGCCACCGGAAACGCCGTACAATAACCACCTGGCGCTTTGCCCTTACGATTGGGCAAATCAAGCAATCCTTCGGCGCGCATCGTCGCAAAATAATCGCCCAACTGTGGGTCTACGCGCTGAAACATGGTGGCGGCCTTTGCATCCAGGTCAGCCACATCTGTAAATGGGGTCAATGGCGGGAAAAACAAGCCATAGTAATCGTTGATCACATCCCAGGGGCGCAGCTGCTCCACTCCAAGCTCCTGCCGTTTTTGCGCATAAATGCGATTGGCGGCCGGAACAGCTATCTCGGCAATTGCCGCCAGAAAGCGTTTGTTATCTTCTGGCGTATAATCGAATCGTTTTAGCTCTTGCCAACGGAAGGCGCGATAATCATCGCCAAAACCGGCGTTGTGCGCCTGCTGCCGCCGATTTCCCAACAATTTTTGCCACAAGGCATTAATTGCCTCGCGGTCGGCAAGCTGCCGCGCCGATGCCAGACGCCAGATTTGCTCACGAGTAGCGCGGTCTGGCGTGGTAAAAAAGGGCTGCAACTGGGTCAGCGTGCGCTCTTCGCCGGCCCACCGCACCGTTTGCGCGCCGATGATTTTGTCATATTCGGAATCGAGTTTGCGCTCCTCAACTTGCAGGGGCAAATTTTCCTGGCGGAAAATGGCGACGTCGGCGCGCATTTTGCGCAGCGGTTCGGCCATGCCTTCCGGTTCCAGGCCGCTCGCCAACAGTTTCAGGCGCAGCGTTTGCTCGGCTGCCTGTGAGGGCATAAAAACGGTGTCCATGTAGGTATTGAACGCTGTTTCGGCTGCTTCGTCGGTGGTATCTACTGTTTTGGCGACACTGAGGCGAGAAAAGCGTTCAAAAATAAGGCGGGTGAGGGCAGACCAGTCGAGCAGCCATTGGTGAATGGCGCCGGGTTGCAACGGCCGTTGCTCTAATTCCGCATAATACGGCTCAATTTGCTCCCATGTCCAATCTGCGAATGTTGTTACAGTATTCGGTAATGAATCAAACATATAGGATTCCTCGCGTTACAGGTTTTTGCTGCGTCATTAATGCCGCTTTGCTTCCAGGCAAACCACGCCGTCAAAGCCAACGGCCGCGTTGTGCGGTATTTTGGCGGGTAAATCAAGGCGGTCGCCGGCGCGCAGCGTCGTCGGCTCTGCTTCAATGGGAAAGCCAAATGTAATGGAACCAGACACGACGTAAATGATACGGCCGTGTGTCAAGGTTTGCGCGTGGTAAACGTCGCCAGGACCAGCTTCCCAGCGAAATGGTTCCAGCCCTTCCGCCAGCAACAACTGTCGTATTTTCTCTTCGTTCGGCCGTTCCCGACCAGACCACTTCTGCACGTGAATAATGTTCTCATTCATGCTGCATTTCCTCCATCTGCAATGAAACCAACACCTGTCTAAATGATACGCTTTGCCTGGGGGGATAGCAAGTAAACGGGAACTCCTCCTTGAGGTCGCAGTGGTGCATCTGTGCAGGGTAATTACCTTATTTTTGCACGAAAACATGCAAAAACAAGGTGTCAAATTGCCCTACATGACGACTTTTTCGGTGATGGTCTTCGTTTGAACCAACGGCGCCCCGTCTTTAGTATGACAAAGCGTGGCCGAAATGAAGACTATCCCCACTTTTTCGTAATCACGGCACACAAGTTGTCAAAATCCAACTGCGCTAGCTCAAATGCAGTACGGGACACACGCTGTGGGCCATCTTTCATGACGGGATCATGCAGATACACATGATCAGGCTCAACGCCAACCAAGACAACAACATGATCTGCAGCCACTGTCCAATATGGCAAAGCGGCTGTATGCACGCCAGCAATCACGGGTAAATCCTGAGCAATATACGTCTCAATCTCCGCAATTGACAGGTAATCCATAACCACCGTCAGCCCCAGATCAGCTAAACGCTGCAAATGGCGAAACGGCGTACCATATGGCCGTGTGCCCAACCGGTCATACAACATTTCATAGGAAATGGCGTACCCCAAATACGACAGCGCCATTCGCGCGGCCGTTGGCAAACAATCAGCCCGACTACGCTGGGATTGGTGTGAAACGTTGCGCCAAAGCCTGGGCATGTTGCTGTATGTCCTCAATGAAGTCAGATGTCGGCTCAATTAACCCAAGCCGCACATCCACCAAAACGAAGCCGACTGATCCCACGTCGCCCAATGCCGGAAAGGTCAGATGCAGCGGGACGCGCCAATAGGCTGCCCCCTCTGCCGCAATGATCAACTGCGGTTGCGCGGCGTGTATCTGGCTGCTCAGTTCCAGATGCGCCCAATTATTAACCCGACGACGCGCTTCTTGGGCGCTAATCTGTATCTCTATCTGCTGATCCAGGTACAGGGTAAGAACTCCTGTCTCTGCCGCTGGCTGGTCGGCCAATACAATTTCATAACTCATGAACAACCTCTGCTTGCCATAAGCAAGTTTTCCCACCGGTGACGACTTCCAACACGCGCCTCCTTCAGGGTAAGAGCTAATTGGCGGTGGCGTTGAATGGTGGCGTCTATTTCCTGCTTGTAGTCGTAATAATAGGCCATCGCTACGTACACTTGCGCCAGCGATAACTCAAAATCAGCTGCAACCTCTTCTGGCTCCTGCCCCCGACACTTGCCGTCGCAATGGCTGCCACTTCGATGGTCGTGCCGGCAATGCAGGGACGGCCGTTGCGCACGTGCGGGTTTGTGCTAACCAGATTGATACTTTGCATTGTTTCCATTAGGAAATGCCCTTCTTTCCATTTGCAGGGTTTCACGTCTCTTGCCAATTTGCTTCCATTATACGGGAAAAGGGGCGGGGAGGGGCAACGGCCGTTGGCACACTGTCATAACAAGGGGAGACGCCGCCACAGACGCCACCCGGCGCAACGTACAAAACGGCATCAACCGGCGTGGTGGGCGACACGCCCAACATAGTTGGCGACACGCCCAACATAGTTGGCGACACGCCCAACGTAGTTGGCGACATGCCCAACGTAGTTGGCGACATGCCCAATCCTGACGTTATGACGGCCGTGAGCGCCAGGGTACAGGTCAATAGCGTAACAACTATCATGCGACGGTTCATTTTTTACCTCATGAAGCGTAACCGTTCAGGCCGAACAGGTTTCGTCAACCCGTCTGGTCTTGAGGGACTGAACGCTTACCAGTAAACGCGGAGATACTCTACTTCTTGGAAACAGTATACTTGGGGCATATTCACGACACAACCCCATTGTGTATGGCTGGATAAATAAGCATCCCTGCCCACTTTACCCCCCACATGTTATAATCCCGCCGTCATGGACAAAGACAAACAAAAACAACAACGACAAACCTGGATCGGCGTTCTCGTCAGCGCCATTTGCCTGGCCGCTATCTTTTTTTTCGTCAAGCCACAAGAGATGGTCACGGCGCTGCAAACGGCGCGCTACGATTACCTGCTCTTTACCGCCCTGGGCATCATCCTCTTTCTGGTGTTTCGCGCCATACGCTGGCGCTTCATGCTGAACAACGATGCGCCCTATGGGCAGGTCTTCCACATTCAGAACATCGGCTACCTGCTGACGATGCTGCTGCCCCTGCGTATTGGCGATGTGGCCCGCGCCATCCTCATCGGCAACGTGCCGCCGGTCACGCTCTCGCGCGGCGTCTCGACGATGGTTGTGGAGCGGCTGCTGGATATGATCTTCATGGTGACGATCTTGCCCTTCACGCTGGCGGAAGTGGGGGCGCTGCCACCGCAGTTTCAGGACGTAGTGCGTTTTTTTGGCTTCGCGGCCGTTGCGGGGATTGTGGTGTTGATTGCTGCGGCTAATCAACGGCCGTTTGCCATCCGCATCGCCCGCCTCATCCTCGACCGCCTCCCGTTCCTGGATACAGACAAGTGGGCTGCGCAAATAGATGAACTGTTGGCGGGGTTGAGCAGCCTGACCCGCCTCAAAGATGGCCTCATCCTCGCCTTGCTCAGCATCCTCGTCTGGCTGCCGATCATCTTCGCCTACCACATGGCCCTGCTCGCCGCCAACATCCAGCCCACCCTGCCCATGACCTTGCTGACAATGACGGCCGCTGCCTTCAGCGTCGCCGCCCCCTCCTCACCGGGGCAAATCGGCGTCTTCCATGCCGGCGTCACCTTCGCCCTGACAGAGGTTCTGGGGCAGCCGGCCCCGGAAGCGGTCACTTTCGCCGTGCTGTACCATGCGCTGAACACCTTGACCATGGTCGCCATGGGGTCTCTTGGCTTCCTGGGTGCGGGCGTCACCTTTCGCAACGTCGTCAACACCACCCAGTCCTTCATGCAGCGCAAAGAGCAACCCGCGCCATCCGAACCGCGCTAAAGTGCGTGAACGGTTGTATAAAAATTAGTGGGTCTTCAGGAATTCAGGGGGTTAACATCATGCGAAACCCCACGAATTCCCAAAGAGCCAAATTAGTTAGACGGACTGCACCAGCAACGGCCGTGCGTCCCCGTGTTACAGAACGGTGGTGGGAAACGGCCGTAGCCCTGCGCCACAGCTTATCCTGGCGTTAGGGCGGGCTATTTACCTGCTTTGGTACAAAAATGACAGACTTTAGATTCATAGCAGATGATAAGCTGCGAAATGCAATAGAGCGAGATAAGAAAGAGTTGGAAGACTGTCTTCGCAATCAAAATTGCAAATCTACTCTCCTTCTTGCTGGGAGTATTATAGAAGCTGTTTTAGTCGATTACTTTCTTGCCTTTCCGAAGAACTTGAGCGAGTCTGCTATTTTACGGGCGAATCTAAATGCTCTCATTGATTGGGCGGAACAAGAGCAATTAATCTCTCAACAAACCAAAGAACTATCAACCGTTATTAGGAACTACCGAAATCTAATTCACCCCGGCAAAGAATATCGGTTAAGTGAGCGAGTAGATATTCACACTGCAACCGTTGCTGCAAGTTTAGTTGAAATAATAACAGAAGAAATAGCAGATAATTATGCCAAAAAGTTAGGGTATACAGCAGAACAAGCAATCAAAAAGGTAACACTCGATCCGTCATTTTCCGCAATATTTGACCATGTTGTAGAGAAAATGGCTCCTGTTGAACGAGTGAAACTTTTTAGGGTGATACCGTCGATTTGTAATCCGCAGAATCATCTCGAAACTGTAACTAACAGTTTCATCACATTGCATTATGTGTTAAAAGGCAAAATCTCAGAGAACATTTTACGATTTGAAGTCAACAAAGTTTACGAGTATATACATACGTCTTCTAAATTAGAAGCGGTTTTCTACCTTCGTTTTTTTGCTTCTGATTTGGATTTGTTGGAAAGTGATCAAAGAATCGCGGTCGTAGACTATTGTCTGAATTTACTCATTAGCAGCGAAATAGAAGAGCTAGAGACATATCTGCGGTGGAAGATTTTTTCAACTTTGGGTGGATATTTGAATAATGTGAAGGGAGAAGAAAAGGCTAAAGATGTCTTTTTCGCATTTAGTGATCAGCCGGATTCCTACGATGAAATATTTTTGAAAATCATGGTAGATTTATTATCCGCAATGAGTCTTGAACGCGCTAGACAAATAATTGCAGGTATCAGGAAAATGTTTTGGTTATCCTCACGAAGTATAAAATGGGCTGATAACTTGGAAACAAATCTTCCTCCTTTTTAACTAAGTGGGTGTCTAAAACGTTGCTTTTAACAACGGGTCGGGGGGGGTGGTCAGCCGCAACGTCAGGGAACGCAGTCTATATGAAAATTTTAGAAGTTTTAACTTATTACCGGCCGTGGGTTAGCGGCCTGACCATTTACGTGGAGCGCCTCAGCCGCGCGCTGGTGCGCCAGGGGCATGACGTGACCGTGCTCACTTCGCAGTACGACCCGGATCTGCCCCGCTATGAAGTGATGGATGGCGTGAAGGTGGTGCGCGTGCCCGTCGCCCTGCGCGTCAGCAAAGGGGTGCTGATGCCCGGCATTGGCCCGATGGCCTGGAAGCTGGCGCGGCGCACCGACGTCATTCATCTGCACCTGCCGCAGTTTGACGCGCCGGGCATTGCCTTTCGCGGCCGTGTGCTGGGCAAACCGGTCGCCCTCACGTACCACTGCGATTTGCAGCTTCCTGTTGGCCTGTTCAACCGCATGGTAGACCGCGTGGTGCAGGTGCAAAATAAATTGGCGGGGACCCTGGCCGACGCTGTCGTCACCTATACCCGCGACTATGCGGAAAACACGCCCTATCTGCGCGCCTACATGGGCACAAAGCTGCACATCATCCCGCCGCCGGTGGAGTTGGCCCCGTGCAGCGCCGCCGATGCGCAGGCGTTTCGGGAGAAGCATGGGCTAGACGGCCGTAAAATCATCGGCATCTCCGCGCGGTTAGCCGCCGAAAAAGGGGTGGAAGTGCTGCTGCAAGCGCTGCCCCTGGTGCTGGAAAAACACCCGGAGGCATTGGTTCTGCACGCTGGCCCATACCAAAACATCATCGGCGAAGAGGCGTATGCGGCGCGGCTGGCCCCCCTGTTCCAGCAGTACGCAGCGCACTACAAGCTGCTCGGAACGCTGCACGGCGCCGAATTGACCGCCTTTTACCAAAATCTGGACGTGCTGGCAATTTGCAGCCTGAACAGCACGGAAAGTTTTGGTCTGGTGCAAATTGAGGCGATGCGCAACCAGGCGCCGGTGGCCGCCTGCAACCTGCCGGGCGTGCGCCAGCCGGTGACGATGACGGGGATGGGCGAGGTCACGGCCGTTGGCGACCCCCACGCCCTCGCCCAGGCTATCATCCGTATCCTCAACGACAAAGCCGCCTACCAGCGCGACGCCGCCCTCATCGCCGACAGTTTCAGCCCAGAGCAAACGGCCGTTGAATACCTGCGCCTCTTCACCAACCTGCGCAACGGCCACATCGCCACCGACACCCCTGAACCACCCGCCTACGAGCGGCTAAGGCGGAGCAGATCGTACTTATAGGATTTACGATTAACGATTTGCGATTTACGATTGGCCTGCCCCTGGCAAGCTATGAGAAAACCC
>JACSRF010000259.1 GCA_014879875.1 Anaerolinea sp. | reverse complement strand
TCGTCACGCATCACAGCCTGCCCTGAGCTTGTCGAAGGGGCCTGTCAACCCCCTGAGTTCCCAAAGAGCTATTTATTCTCAAGAACGGCGCAGCGTGACGTCCCCGGCGGCAACCTGGTGCAGGACACCGGCGCTGTCACGCACCAATAACTGCCCCCCTTCATCCGTCCCGATGGCCACGCCCTGTACAATTTTGCCATCGCCAAACTGTGTGGCCGTGACAGGCTGCCCAATGGTGACTAAGCGCCGGTTCCAGGCTGGCTGTGGGGATTGTCCCAGCACGGCCGTTTCATAATGCTGCTCTAGCCGTGCCAACAAAGCCATGAACAAGGCCAACCGTGACACCGGCTGCCCGCCAGCTGCCAGCAAACTGGTGGGTGGCGTGTTGGCCGCAGGTAATTGGACGGCCGTAACGTTGACGTTGACGCCAATGCCCAAGATCGCCCAGGCTAAACGGCCGTGTTCATCCACATCCCCTTCCGACAAGATGCCGCTGACCTTATGCCAGACGCCGCCCTGGTCAATGACGACGTCGTTCGGCCATTTGATGCCAACGGTAACGGCCGTTACCTGTTCAATCGCCTCAGCTACAGCCAGGGCCGCAATCATGGTCAACCAGGGCGCTTGCGCCGCCGGCCAATTGGGGCGCAAAAAGACAGAAAACAACAAGGAGGTACCAAAGGGCGCTTCCCAACGCCGCACCATGCGCCCACGCCCCGCAGATTGATAATCGGTTAAAACCACCATCCCATCCGGCAGCAGCAGCCCCGCTTTGACCTGGGCCATTTCGCGCAGCAGCGTATTTGTTGAGTTCACTTGAGGCAGGTATTGATAAGAGCGCCCCATCCATTTCGTTTGTAAAGCGGCTAAAACGGCCGTTTCCTCCAATTCCACACCCATTTGACCACCTCCATCCCCGTTATTTTATGCCAAATTGCGACAGGCGACATCCAATTTGATGAAACGACCTTATAATAATAAAATCATGAAGGCACATTAAATTCTAAGCGTAGTACCCAATTTAATGACGTTGGAACAGCATCATGTGTAAACGTTCAATCCCACTGGAAACCTGACACGGTCTAACCCTATCAGGTCTGTACGGTTATCATCACGCGACGGTGTAGATGAAGCTCAGCACGAGTAATAAAGATGATATCAAGACCCGCCCCCCCAAATCCCAATCAAACTCCCCCTGATGACACTGGTTTCTGGACTGCTTTGCTCGCCCAGGAAAACACACATTCGCCCGCCAATACGCATGATGAAAATCATTGGCGCGAATCGCTTCCTCTAGAAGCGCATCCTATGCAGCCCATGAATGGGCGCCCCGCTCAAGAAAACCCATGGCTGCTCGCGCAAGAATGCATGGAGGCGGATGAAGTGATCCGCTTGCGGGTAGCCGGCCATAACAAAGGCGGTCTGATTGTCTATTGGCATGGGATACAAGGTTTTGTGCCCGCATCACAACTGATAAACTTTCCCCAATTTCACATTGAACAGCAGCGAATACACGCGCTGCGCCAGTGGATTAACCGCTGGTTAGCGCTGAAGATCATCGAAGTGAACTCAGCGACAAACCGATTGATTCTGTCTGAACGCGCATCGCAAGTTAGGGCCGAGACCCGTGAGCAACTGTTGGATAAAATTATGCCGGGCGATATCGTGACCGGTATTGTGAGCAATTTGACCGACTTTGGCGCATTCCTTGATTTGGGAGGTGTTGAAGGATTGGTCCACATCTCTGAATTGTCGTGGAGCCGGGTTACACATCCCAGCAAGGTGTTGCAGCCGGGACAGCAGACAACTGTTGTGGTGCTGGAAGTAGATCGGGATAACGGCCGTATCGCCCTCAGCCGCAAACGCCTCAAAAACGATCCCTGGCAGCAAATAGAAGATCGCTATTGGCCAGGGCAGTTTGTGGAAGGATTTATCAGCAACGTCGTCAGCTATGGCGCTTTTGTGCAGTTAGAAGATGAATTGGAAGGGCTGGTCCACATTTCCGAACTGGCGGAAGGCAGCTTCATGCATCCGCGTAATGTTGTTTGTCGTGGCGAGCAGGTGCGCGCCCGCGTGTTGATTGTCAGCGGCAAAGAAAAACGGATCTCCCTGAGCCTGCGCCTGGGCAGTAACGGCCGCCAGCGTTGATAGGTAAGCCCATTCGTCATACAATATGATGACGAATGGCTCGCTCAAAATCATCTCCACGAAATGCAGATAAGCGCCCGCCTGCTCCCCCTCCGCCCACGTGGGACGAGAAGGCGATCAATTTTTTGGCGCCCTGGCGCATAGAATTGGCCGGGTTGGGCTTGTTTTTGGCGGGCATGATTCTCTTGCTCAATTTCCTCTTCTTACCCAAAGCAGCTTGTACGAATAATTGGTTATGCCTGTTTCACGAAGGGTTTGGTTGGGGCGCTTACCCCCTTTTCCTGTCTTTGGCTGCGGGTGGTATTCATTTAATGCTGCGTCAGGTGGAACGGCCGTATCACATCCACCCCAAACAAGTCATCGGCCTGGAACTCATCCTGATGACCACACTGCCCCTCAGCCACATCTTTAGCGGGGCCACCCTGGCAACGGCGCACCTGGGCAAAGGCGGCGGCCTGGTGGGATGGGCCTTGTCTCAACCGCTGCTGCAATTTTTTGGCCCCCTTCTCACCGGCCTGCTCTATCTCGCTCTGCTTACCTGGGGACTTTCCCTCGTCACCCAACGCGGCTGGGTTGAACTGCAACATGGGCTGCGCACCGTCTCGCTGCGGCTGCGGCAGTTTGCCGTGCGCGTTGCGCCAACTCTACCGGCCATAAACCCTGCGCCGCCCCGATCGGCTGCGCCAATACCCTCACCCGCGTCGCTGCCAGGCGGCGCACCGCTAACGCATCCCCAAGATGAACTGGTGATCATGGATGATACGGCCGCTATGCCCCAAACGGGCAGCGCGCGCCGTGACAAACAACTGCCTCCCCTGACCCTGCTCGAAGAAGGGGGCGCGGTCGCCTTGACCCCGGCAGAAATTGAGGACAAGAAACAAAAAATTGAGCAAACCTTACGCGATTTTGGCTTACCAGCCACCGTCATCCAGATTCGGCGTGGGCCGGCCGTCACCCAATTTGGCGTGCAGCCTGGTTACGTGGAGAAACCGGGGCCGGATGGGACGATCAAGCCCCACAAAGTTCGCGTTGGGCAAATTGCCGCGCTGCAAAAGGACCTGGCGCTGGCGCTGGCCGTGCAGCGGCTGCGCGTGCAGGCGCCCGTACCCGGCCAGGGGGTGGTGGGGATCGAGGTGCCGAATGATGAAACGGCCGTTGTCCGCCTGCGTCCCATCATCGAATCACAAGCCTTTACCCAGGCCAGGTCGCCGCTCACTGTGGCCCTGGGGCAGGATGTTTCCGGCGCGCCGGTCGCCATTGACCTGAGCAAAATGCCACACCTGCTCATCGCCGGCGCCACCGGTTCCGGCAAATCTGTTTGCATCAACGCGCTCATCGCCTGCCTGGTCTTCAACAATGCCCCCGACCAACTCCATCTGATCATGATCGATCCCAAAAAAGTGGAACTCATTCGCTTCAATGGCCTGCCCCACCTCATCGGCAAGGTGGAGACGGAAGCCGACCGCGCCGTCGGGGTGCTGCGTTGGTTGACGGCCGAAATGGATCGGCGTTATGAGTTGTTTGCGGCTGTGGGGGCGCGCAACCTGGGCGGCTATAATCGCAAAATGGGGCGCGATAAAAACAAAAAACTGCCTTATCTGGCGGTCTTTATTGATGAATTAGCGGACCTGATGTACACCTACCCCGGCGACGTGGAACGCACCCTTTGCCGTCTGGCGCAAATGGCACGGGCGACGGGCATTCATCTGGTGGTGGCTACGCAACGGCCGTCTACCGACGTCATAACGGGCCTCATCAAAGCCAACTTCCCCGCCCGCCTTTCCTTCTCCGTCGCCTCTGGTATTGACTCCCGCGTCATCCTCGACACCGTTGGCGCGGAGCATCTGCTTAGCAAAGGGGACATGCTTTTCCTCGCCTCCGACGCCAGCGGCCCGGCGCGCATTCAGGGCGTCTTTGTCAGCGACCATGAAATTGAAGGCATTGTCAAACATTGGCGCGACACGCTCACCGACTGGGAACCCATCCCCTGCCCCTGGGAAACGCTCATTGCCAAACACGCCCTGCTCGACGAGACCGACAGCCTGCTCGAACAGGCCATCGAACTGGCGCAAAAGAGCGACACCTTGTCTACCTCCTATTTACAGCGCCGCCTGCGCATCGGCTTCCCGCGCGCAGCGCGCATCATGGAACATCTTTACGAAATGGGGCTGGTCGAAGACCCGAAAACAGGCGGCAAAACGCGCAAAAGCTACGTCGAAGAAGGAGACACCCCCTTAGACGACATTCTCTCAGGGCGGTAGGGCAGAGCGGCATGGAGAATAACAAACCTTATCGATTTCTCAGCATATCGCCGCGCAAGGGAAAGACACCGGCCGATCAACTTCCTCTTTTGAGTTAATTTTCAGACGATTCCTAACATTTGGAGAAGGAGCACATGACAAAAAGAAGATATACAACGTTTGCCTGGGTAGTGGTAGCTTATACAATTGCCGTCATTTTATGGGGCGCATTTGTCCGCGCCACCGGGGCCGGCGCGGGCTGTGGCAGCCATTGGCCCACCTGTAACGGGCAAATTATCCCCCGCCCCGAACAAGTTGAAACCATCATTGAATTTTCCCATCGTATTACCAGCATGATCAATGGCTTCCTGGTGATCGGCCTGCTGTGGGGTGCGTTTCGCCTGTTCCCCAAGGGGCACATCGTCCGGCGCGGCGCGGCGCTGTCGTTGCTTTTCATCATCATCGAGGGGCTTCTGGGCGCGGCGCTGGTGCGCTTTGATTGGGTTGTGGATAACGTCTCCCTGGGGCGCGTCGTCGCTTCTGGCGTGCATCTGATCAACACCTCCATCCTGATGACCTTCATCATCCTCACCGCCTGGTGGTCGGGTGGGGGGCGCCCGCTGCGCTGGCGCGATCAAGGACAGGTGGGTTGGCTGCTGCTGGTCGCCTTTGTGGGCTATCTGATACTCAGCGCCAGCGGGGCCATCACGGCCCTGGGTAACACCGTGTTTCCGTCGGAATCGTTCGCCGCCGGGTTTGCCGCCGACTTTGACCCGACGTCGCACTTTGTTATTCGGCTGCGGGTTTGGCATCCGGTGATCGCCATCGCCCTGGGCATTTACCTGGTGTTGATGAGCACGGCCGTTGCCATGCAGCGCCCCTCCCCGCAAATCAATCAATATGCTCACGCCCTCAAAATCATCTTTGGCGCGCAACTGCTGCTCGGTTTTCTCAATGTCCTGCTGCTGGCTCCCGTCTGGATGCAGCTCGCCCACCTGCTGCTGGCCAACCTGATCCTCATCTTCCAGGTCTTGCTCAGCGCGGAGGCGCTTTCCCAGCCACAGCCGGCCGCCGATCCGTCCAGGCTGGCGGCCCAAACGGGCTAATAAACGGTAAATGGTAATCGGTAATCGGCCTACCGATTACTGATTACCGATTGCCGACGCACCTGGGGGAGGTGACGGCCGTTTTATAGACGTTCAGATAATGATTTTGGGTAGGGGCGGGCCTTGTGCCCGCCCATCCACCAGAGGGCGACCACAAGGGTCGCCCCTACCAGCCAAAATGTTTTTCTGACAATCTATAGACATTGCCAGAGACATCCGCTACTCTTGTCATCAGCGCCCGTGATATGGATCAGAAGGAACGTAAGCAATATGGCAGAAAAAATTGACCAGATCCCAGAAAATATGTCTATCCTTGAGGCCGCTGAGTTTTGGGATACTCACAGCGTCGCCGATTACCCATCTCACGTCGTTGAAATAGAGTACGCGGCCAACAGGCGTATGGCTGTTGTGCCAATTGCGATTGAATTAGTTGCACAGCTAGAAGATCGCGCCGCAAAAAGTGGTGTGTCCATTGAAACGCTGGTGAACCTTTGGCTGCAAGAGAGACTAAGCGCAGCCTGAAAATGGGAGGATGGAAATCCTGAAATCTTCCCATCCCCGCTCTTACCCTCTATCAGTCCTCTGGCCGTTCGCCGTGTGGGGCCATTTTCACCAGGCGAGGATCAAAGCGGGCCATCACTTCCACCAGGTCAGCCTGCGCGGCCATCACTTCGTGAATGTCCTTGTAGGCCATGGGCACTTCGTCCAGCCCGGCAGAGAGCAGCGTCACGTCCCGCTCGCGCAGGAACTTTTTCACCTCAGACCAGGTGTACGTTTTGATCGCCTGTTTGCGGCTCATGCGCCGGCCGGCGCCATGGGCGGCCGATTGCAGCGAAGCTTCGTTGCCCAACCCGCGCACCACAAAGCCGGGCGCGCCCATCGAACCGGGGATGATGCCGATAACACCTTTTCCGGCCGGCGTTGCCCCTTTACGATGCACAATCACTGTTTCGCCATCATGCAGTTCTTTCCAGGCGAAGTTGTGATGGTTTTCAACGTCCAGCAGTACCTTTGCGCCCAGATTTTTGGCAATGTGTTTGTGAATCAACGCATGGTTAGCAGCCGCATACTGCCCCATTAACTCCATCGCTGCCCAATATTCACGGCCGGGGTCGCTGTCCAGGTTCAACCAGGCCAGGTGGCGCAGGTGCTTGGGCAGTTCAGGGTGTAAATCCATCGCCAGTTTGCTGTAATAGTCGCAAACGGCCGCTCCCGTCCCCCGGCTGCCACTGTGGCTGAGCAAAGCCAGGTAATGCCCCCGCGCCAGACCAAGTTCATCATGGAGCACTTCCAGCACGCCAAATTCGACAAAGTGGTTGCCACTGCCGCTGGTGCCAAGCTGCTCCCAGGCCTTATCCCGGTTGCGCTGTGTGATGGGGCTGACCGTCCAATCTGCTTGCAACACCGGATGGTCGCGCCGCTGCTGGCGCGCAAAACCCACGCCAATGCCAAAGCGCGTCTCTGCTTCGATAGCGTTCGCCAGGCGCTTCTGTTCGCTGCGAATGACGTGGGGCGACAGGTCAAATATGGTCATTTTCATGCGGCAGGCGATGTCCACGCCGACGGCATAGGGAATGACGGCGTTGTGCGTCGCCAGGACACCCCCAATGGGCAGCCCATACCCGACATGTGCGTCGGGCATGAGTGCGCCGCGCGCGGAGATGGGCAGCTGCACCGCGTTTTCCATTTGGGCGATGGACTCTTTCTCCAGATTGGCGCCCCAGATGTGGTAAGGGGCCGGGTGGGCGCGCGGGCGAAATTCGGCTACGGCCGTCTGCTGCGCCAGCAGCGCGTTTGCCAGGTCGCCTAAGAGGGCGTCTTGGGTGTAATCGGCCGGGTTTTCCACAACGGCCGTTAACAAATCTGGTATGTCGCGTTTAGGAATTCCCATCTGGCGGGCATCGCGCACGGCCGTTCCCGCCAACTTCATCGCTTCCCCGCCCGGTACGCCTAGTTGAGATAATTTTCGCGCATTCATTGCCTACTCCAATTAAGGATCACCGGTCACTGATCCTGCGCCACATACCGGCTCCATTCGCTCCAGGAACCGACGTAGAGACGGCCGTTTCCCAACCCCGCATGGGCCAACGCCAGCAAATTGACGCACGCTGTCACGCCAGAGCCACAGTAAAAGGTCGTCTCATGGGGCGGGGTATTGCCGAGCAGGGCGGTAAATTGGGTACGCAGTTGGTCGGGAGGGAGATAACGGCCGTCCGCCCCCCAATTGCGCTGGAAAAAGTAGTTCACTGCGCCGGGAATGTGCCCTGCCCGCGCATCAATCGGCTCCACTTCACCCCGGTAGCGGGGCGCTTCACGCGAATCTACGAGTAATGGCTGCGCCGGCGCGTCGGCCAGCGTCACCAACCATTCGGTATGTGGTTCGCCGCTAAACAACGCCGGCGCATTTGTCTCCACGCCGACCATGACGGGCAAATTCGCTGACTGCCAGGCCAGCCAACCGCCATCGAGCACGGCTACAGACTCATGCTCCAGGTAACGCAGCATCCACCATAAGCGCGAGGCCATCGCCCCGTTGGCGTCATCATAGACCACCACCTGTTTCATGGCGTCAATACCCATCCGCCCGAATCGTGCAAGCAGCGTCGGGACAGGTGGGAGTGGGTGACGGCCGTTATCTGTCGTTGGTGGGTTACTCAAATCATCATTCAAATGGGCATACACGGCGCCGGGAATGTGCGCGGTTTCATAGGCGCGTCGCCCCGCTTCCGTATCGGCCAGGTTAAACCGGCAGTCAACGATCACCCAATTGGGGTCGTCAAGAACAGTGGATAAGGTGGTAATGTCAATTAAGGTAGTATACATGTGTTGGTTTATCGGTTAGCGGCGGGCGTTATAGACCTTACATCTATAGCGACTCATCACCGATTACTAATCTTACGGGGATGGGGTTGCCGTTGGGAAAACAGGGGGCGGCGGCAATGTGGGACGCGGCGTCTCCGTCGGCCAGATGGGGCCGGTTGTCGGCGTTGGGGTGGGGGTGGACGTCGGCGTCGGCGCAGTCACCGTGACCAACGGCGGTGGCGGCGGCAAGTCGGGATCAGGCAGGAAGGTGATGGTACGCAGGTCGCTTTCCGCCAGCACCGTCGCCCCTTGTTGCAGCTTGATCTGCCATTGATAAACGTCAGGGACAACGGACAGTTCGTGCATGTTCAGCGGCAAGGCGTACAGGGAACCCGCAAAAGGCTGTGCTGCGCTGCCCATGCGCACAGCCTGGCGACCCTGATACAGGTACAGCACAAACTCGGCGCCATCAGGCAAAGGCTGCGGCCAATTCCAACGGTACTCCGTAACGGCCGTTACCAATGTTTCCCATTCCGCCGTCGGTTGTTGCAAGCGCAGCGCCGGGGACAGTGGCGCGCCATAAGCATCCCCAAATTCGGCCGTCCAGTACCACACATTGGGCGCCGTAAAACTGCCCGTATACCCAACGCCAACGTCGGTGGCAAACTGATTCAAAATGATACGCCGATGCGATGGGCTGTTCACCCAAAATTCAACCGCCTCATACGGGCGCTCAAACCCCCAGGCCGTGGCTTCCCCAGCGTAGCCATGCGCATACCCGGCCATGAGCAGCCGCTCGGCCGGGTAAGAGCCATCGGAGCCAACGTGCCCGGTATAGGCAAACAAGGACATATCGTTGGTGTGCTGCTGCGCGGCGATATTCAACAGATAGACTTGATTCAAAACGGGCAGGTCAAATCGCTGCCGCGCCAGGTTGATGTAATAATAAAGCTGTTCTGCCGGGGTCAAATTGGGCGGCAGTTCAACCGGTTCCAGTACAAATGCTTCGGTTAATTCCACCGGTTCCAGGTTCAAACCATCCAGCACACCGTCCACCACCGCGCCATCCGACGCGCTTTCATATAAAATGGCAGGCAGGTATGTCCACAACACACCGGGGTCAACGCGAAGCCAACGCCCCACCTGTGTACTGCCAAACTCATTGAGGGCCGTCAGCAGCACGTAAAAGTCGCCCATTTGCCGGTAGGTGTGGGTGACAGATGCGCCTTCGTAGAGACGGCCGTCACCCATATCCCACACATAAATAGACACCGTGTCGTCCCCATACGCCTGGCCGCTAATCGGCTGCCCGGCCGGGACACTCGCGCCAATCACCATGTCAGCGATAGGGGGCTGCCCCACCGTCACCACGCCAAACGCTTCTGATTGCCCAAACTCATTACGAATGGTTAACCGCACCTGATAGACGCCGGCGGCCGTGTAGCTGTGTGTCGGCGAAGGTTGATCCGACGTAAAGCCATCGCCAAAATCCCAGGTGTAGCGCAGCGGCGATTGCCCACCGCTTTGGTTCAAAAAGGTGATGGGCTGCCCGATGCCAACGGACCAATCATCGGCCGTAAATTGGGCCGAAGGGTGGGGCACAACCGTTAAAATGTGTATTTGCGTCACTGTTTGTAACGGGTTTGTGGCTTCTAACGTGATCTGGTATACGCCGGACAGGGAATAGGCCACGATGGGATCGTTGACCTCCACACGACGGCCGTCTCCCAAATACCACACTTGCTTCACCGGCCCAGACCCGCCAATCTCCGCTTGCAACTGCACCGGTTGGCCCAGTGGAATCTGTACCAGATTGGTCACACGATTAATTTGCGGGGGGATGCCCACCCAGAGGGGAAGATCAAGCTGCGCGGGAACGGCCGCTGCATCCGCTATAATGGAATTGAATTGTGGCTGCAAAACGGCCGTGATCACCTGTTCTGGATACTGCAAATCGGCCGTATTCACCCGCAGCGGCAGCGATATCTCCTGAACGCTTTCCCCGGCGGCAAACACGGGCAGCCAGGTCATGGTCTGCGTTTGCACATTAAAGGTAGCTCCCATGGGCAGCATCGCCGCCTGCAGTTGCAAGGATACGGGAATCTGCAAGGACACAGAGGGCGTTGCCGCTTCCTTGTTATGATTTGTCAGGCGTACCAATAGGGAGAGCGTATCACCAGGAGTCACCACAGCAGGGGTGGCTGCCAGTTCTAACGAAATTGGACCCTCCAGGCGGGCGTAACCAGAATAAGCAGGAAGCGAAGCGGCATGGGTATGCCACCACCAGACAGTGGCAGCAAATAAGGCGATAAACAAACTGGCAACCAGCCAGGGCGTTTTTAAGAACTTTTGCACGATAGCAGTGTATCAAACTTCTCCTGACGCCACAAGCATTTTCTTGCAAACTATAACCAGTTTGCCCATCAACTGTTATAATGGAGGGCAGTCAATCAGGATAAAGATGCGTAACACAAAGAATATGCCGTCAGCATGAATACTACAGATAGTAAACGAAACGGCCGCAATTTTTTCTCCTTTCTCCGGCGCAGCGAAAAATGGGTAGAGCTGAACGGCTACCGTGTCGGTGATATTCCTCTCGACGAACCTGTTTTTGTTGCTCCAGGCGCCAACATTGTTGGCAACATCATTGCCCCCAAAATTCGTGTGGCTGGCCTGGTATATGGCTCAACAGTTGCTCTGGAAACACATATTCACCCGGATGGGCAAATTTGGGGAGATGTGTATACGCAGCGCCTCCAGATTGAAAGCAATGGCAAAATCCAGGGATGGGTCAGTTCGATAGACCAATCCCATTACCAGGCCATTCGCAGCGAAGGGGTCGTGCCAGAAATTGAGCAGAACCCTGGCCCCTTTACCATGCCCACGAACGGCCGTCCCTTTGAACGCAGCAACAATCAGCTCGATCTCCTGCGGCGCTTACAAGAAGAGACGGCCACAGCCATGGCTGCACGTAATGAACTGGAACAATCCTTCAACAAACGCCTGCAAGAAGTTGCGGGAGAGACTTCAACTAAAATCGCCACCCTCACAGAAAAATTAGACAACGCCAGGGAAGAGATCACCCAACTCCACACTGTTCAGGCAAAACAAGAGGAAGATCTGCGCGAGCGAGCCACCCAGGTTAACCGGCAAAATGACGAGTTAAATGTAGGGCGACAGTTACTGGCCGAACGCAATCAGGAACTCGAAACACGCCAGCGCCAATATGCACACCTGCTAGACGCCAAACAAGCGATTGACGCCGCGAAGGCAAAGCTAGAAGCGCAATTGCTCGAAGCCAGAACTGAGAACGATAAGCTAACCGGTCGTCTGACCAGTGTCGAAACTGCCCTACAAGCAAATTTGCAGCATTCGGCCGAACAAGAAGATGCCCTGCTGCGCTGGCAAGAGCTGGCCGAAGCGACGCAAAAACGGGCGCGTGAATTGGAAGAGGCGCTAAAACAAGTCAACCGAGAAGCAGAAGAAAGCATCCGTGTCAGAGAAATGATGCAAGCACAGCGCCGTCAGTTGGAAGACGAGTTGGAAGCGGTTATGGAGCAGTTGGAAGCCATTCAACATCAAGAAACCCAACCCCTCTCCACAGGCAAAACACAACAACTCCTGACGCGCATCACCGAACTGGAAACGGCGCAGCAGGCCGTAGAAGAACAACTGGCACAGACCAATAACACTTTAGAACTAGAAACCTTATTCGCAGAACAGGCAGAAGAGCTATCGCAACTGAAGCTGCAATATGCAGAAATTGAAGATGAGGCAGAAGATCGCCTGGCGCAAATACTCTGGTACAAAGCGAATTTAGAAACGACTCGCCTGGAATATGATGCGCTGCGCCAACAGTATGCAGCGCAAGAAATAAAGCTGACAGAACTAACCACACAACTGGAAACCGACCAGGCTGTTGGCAAACAATGGCAGCAAACGGCCGCACAGTCTGACCTGAAGCTGCAGCAGCAAAACAAAGAACTGCGCACCGTACAGCAAACCATTATGGCCAGGCAGCAGCAATGGAAGTCGGAAAAACAGCAAATGCGCGAAGAAATACGCCTTTTGCAAATGCAAGCGGATGCGCATGAAACGGAATTAGCACGCTACATAGAGGAAACCAGGGCACAAGGCAGGCGGTTGGCCGAAATCCAGGCCACGTTGGTTGAGCGCGACATTACTTTACAGGAAGTAAAAGAGGCTTACAGCAAACAAGCAAACACATTACAGCAATTTAAGCAAGCAGCCGGAGCGCACATCAAAAGCTTGCAAATGGATTTGACACAGACAAAGAAACAGCTTTCGGATGCCCAGGCGGTTCTTGAACGCCGCCAAAAACGTCAATAGGAGCAGCATCATGACCGATATACAATTTGCCGTCATTGGCGGTAGTGGCCTTTATCAGATGGCCGAACTCGCCGGCGTTGAGAGCCTGTCTCTCGAAACCCCTTTTGGCGCACCATCCGATCAAATCACAGTAGGAACCTTACATGGGCAGCGGGTCGCCTTTCTGCCCCGGCATGGGCGGGGACATACGCTTATGCCCGGCGAAATTCCTTATCGCGCCAATATTTATGCTCTGAAAACGCTCGGCGTGAAATATATTATCTCTGTCAGCGCCTGTGGTTCGCTGCGCGAGGATTACGCCCCTGGCGATATTGTGGTTCCGGATCAGCTTTATGACTATACCAAAGGGCAGCGCGCACACACCTTTTTTGGGCGCGGCCTGGTCGCCCACATCACGGCCGCTAACCCGTTTTCGCCTGAACTGAGCCACGCCCTGGCGCAAGCGCTGCGCGCTGTGGGCGGAACGGTGTATGAGGGCGGGACATTTATCACCATCGAAGGGCCGCGTTTCAGCACGAAAGGAGAGTCGAACACATACCGGCAGTGGGGAATGAGCATTATTGGCATGACCACCAGCCCGGAAGCCTTTCTGGCGGCCGAAGCGGAGATCGCTTACGCGGTGATGGCCCACGTCACCGATTATGACGTCTGGCATGAAAATGAAAAGCCGGTCACAGTGGAAGCAGTGATCCGTGTGTTACAGCAAAATACAGTTGTGGCGCAGCAGGCGATCAGCCAGATGGTGCAGCATATGGACGAGTGGGCAGGCGATTACCCGGTTCATCATGGCTTGCGAGACGCTTTAATTACCGACCGTAATAAAATCCCGCCCCAGACACAGGCGGAATTGTCACCTATTGTCGGCCGTTACCTGTCGTGAAACGCGAATCGTTTCTGGTCACGTTTTACGCTTCACGTTTCACAAACACCCCCCATCTATGTATGTTTCTATGAATGAAGACCTGGTGGAAGCGTATAACCGCCGCGAGTTAACGCTGCTGCTGCTGGCGATGGCGTTTGTGGTGGTGAACGCCATAACGTTGGGGCTGGTTAATTCTGGCGCTGGGGTTGCCCGGCATTTGTGGGGGCCATTGGTCTGGGCTGTGCTGATTTTTGGCGCGCACGGCTTGCTGCGCCGCGCCAGGCCGGGACGAGATCCGCTGCTGCTGCCGATTTTTGCGCTGCTGACAGGCTGGGGGATTGTTTTAATTGACCGGTTAGCGGTTAATTTTTTAATGAGGCAGGTAGTTTGGGTAGGGCTGGGCACGGCCGTTCTCCTGGCCGTCGCCATTCTCCCCCGCAACCTGAACTGGCTGCGCCAATATCGTTATACCTGGCTGATTGGGGGGCTGTTATTATTGGCGGCGACGCTCCTCTTCGGCGCCAATCCGACCGGTTATGGGGCCGCGTTGTGGCTGCCTTTGCCTGGCGCCATCTTCTTCCAGCCTTCCGAACTGCTCAAGCTGCTGTTGGTTATCTTCCTTGCCAGCTACTTTGACGAACGGGAATCGCTGCTGCGCCTGGGCAATGGGCGCGGCCTCTTTGCTGCGCTGCCCTACTTGTCGCCGTTGTTGTTGATGTGGGGTTTTTGCATGGCGCTGTTAGTGTGGCAGCAAGACCTGGGGGCCGCGACGCTCTTTTTCATTTTATTCCTGGCGCTGCTCTATCTGGCAACAGGCGACAAACGATACCTCGTCGGGGGGCTGCTCTTGTTGCTGCTGGCGGCCGTTCTCGCCTATTTCCTGTTTGCGGTAGTGGCGCTGCGCGTGGATGCGTGGTGGAATCCGTGGCCGGAGGCGGATAACCGCGCTTTCCAGATTGTGCAATCGTTGTATGCGTTGGCAGCCGGGGGCATCATTGGGCAAGGGGTTGGGCAAGGGTTCCCCGGCTACATTCCGGTGGTGCATTCTGATTTTGCGTTTGCAGCAATTGCCGAGGAGTGGGGGTTGGTGGGCAGCGTGGGGGTGACGGCCGTTTTCGCCCTGTTGGCTTATCGGGGGATGCGGATTGCGCTGTTGGCAAAACGGCCGTTTCACACGTACCTGGCCGCCGGGATCACCATCCTTTTCAGCGCCCAGGCTTTGTTGATCATGGGCGGCGTCACCAAGCTGCTGCCCCTCACCGGCGTCACGCTGCCCTTCGTCAGCTATGGCGGCAGTTCGCTCCTCATTAGCAGCGTCATGATCGGACTGCTGCTCTATCTATCAGGTAAAGATGAAATTTGAAGGAAAGGGTTATAATTCGACGAGCGCCCAGGTCAGACCCTCATAGCTTATGATTCGGCTGTTTACAAAACAGTTAATGCCTGCTCAAACTGCTCTACACTCTCCACCGTGGCCGCGCGGCGCACCAGCAAACGCAAGCTCTCCAGGTCATTTATCTGGCTCAAACGCACCTGGAATATTGTCTCAGATACGCCCAGCCGCAATTGCAAAAGCTCGACGATATTTTGCCGCATGGCTGCTGCCATCCCTTGTTGTAAACCCTGTTGCATTCCCTGCTGCATTCCTTGCTGCATTCCCTGCTGCATTCCCTGCTGAATGAATTCTTGTGCTATCGTATTCATCAGTTTCTTTCCTTCTGCTCCCTGTTGTAACAACGCCTGTTGTAAATCTTCTCGCCTGATTTTCTCCGTCGCCTTACTCAAATAATATAAAATCGCGCGAATGTAATCCAGCCCGGTGCGTTGCTCACGCAACTGGAACATCAAGGTCACCAGGTCGCCCAATCCCTCGCGCAGATGTGGATCGAAAATAGCGCGCAACACAGAAAGGCTCACACGCAGCCAGATTTCGCCGCGTATCGCTTCATCGGAAAGATGAGAGAAATCGCTGAGGTGGTAGTTGAAATTGGGGAGATACGGCCGTATTTCCTCCTCCTCCGTCACCACACTGGCAAAATCGGTGGGAACCGTCCACGGTCGTGCCCCATGATAGATGACGAGCGGGATAAGCGGCGACAACGGCTGGCCGTCTTTTAACTGCCGTTCCCAAAAACGCACCATGTAGCGCAGCAGTTGAAAGGCTACCAGGATGTCTGGATAACTCTTATGTTCAAAAAGGAAATAGATATAGGTCGTTTGACCACTGCGCAGTCGTACCTGATAGATGATATCCGTCTGATGTTCTTTCATCTCTTCATCAACAAAGGAGCCATCTTGTAACATCATCTCCGTCAAGTCAAGCAAACGGCATAAATCGGCAGGAAGGTACTCTTCCAGATAGTTGCGCGCAATTTCAACACGCCCAAAGCTTTCGCGAAAAAAACGATCATGCGGGTTTTGTACAGTCATGCAGACATTATAGCAAAAATGAAGGATAATGAGCGCATGACCAACCACCATGGACACAACACCGTTTATGGAATACGGGATACGCCATACAACCCACCCACTACTTATTATCTGCGTCAGCTTACCGTATCTTTACTCATTGGCTTCGGACTGATCGCCCTGGCGCTTACCTTCTGGGCAGTCTTCCGCGCCGATGCCATCCTGGCGCGCGCCGATAATCCCCGCCTGGTTGAAGCGGCGCTGCGCATCCAACGGGGCAGTATTTGGGACCGCAACGGCCGTCTCCTGGCCGCAACCACAGGCAGCGGTAATGCCTTGCAGCGTCACTATCCCATTGCCGCCATAGGGCCGGCCGTTGGCTATTACAGCTTTCGGCACGGCACGGCCGGCGTCGAAGAAAGCTACGATGCCCTGCTGCGCGGCGCTGGGCAACCGGCGCTCCAGCGTTGGTGGCAGCAAACGTTACACCGCCCCCAGGTCGGGCAAGCTGTTCGCCTGACGTTAGACGCCGATTTACAACAGCAAGCTGACAGCTTCCTATACCAACAGCCAGGCGCGCTTATCTTGTTGGAACTAACTGCGGCGCAAACGGCCGATCTGCTGGCACTCGTCAGCCACCCCGGTTATGACCCAAACTTGCTCGACGCGCAGTTTGACGACCTTGTGAACAACAGCGCCGCCCCCCTGCTCAATCGGGTGACGCAAAGCCAATACCAGCCAGGACTCGCGCTGCAACCGTTCATTCTGGCGCTGGCGCTGGAACAGGACATCATCCAGCTTGATGATCCCGTGAGCAACCCCAACCGACCTGTGCCCATCAATGGCGTGGTCACCCGCTGCCACAGCCTCCCGCCAGAACCGGCTACCTGGGTAACGGTGCTGCATTACCAATGCCCCGGCCCGATGCAAGACCTGGCAGATCAACTGGGCGTCAGCGGCCTGGACCAGGCGTTTGCCGCCTTCAACCTGACACAAGCGCCGCCAATTCCTTTGGCCGTCGCCGAAGCAAAAGCTGAGCCGACAACCGCTACGCAGTTGGCGGCTGTGGGGCAGGGAAACTTGACGGTGACGCCACTGCAACTAAGCCTGGCGCTGGCGACGTTGGCGCAAAACGGCCGTCTCCCCGCCCCCCAATTGGTAACAGAGGTACAAATGGAGGATGGCTCATGGCGGCCCGTTGTCACCAATGCGACCAGCAGCCAGGCCATTTCCGCCCAAACCGCCTTTGACATACGCACAAACCTGCCCCAAAGCGCCAACATTTACGAATTTAGCGCGCGCGTGCTCTCTGGCCCTGACGAAAACACCAACGCCTGGTATCTTGGCCTTTATCCCATCGGCGCGCCTCGTTACATCCTGGTGATCGTCCTTGAAAATCAGGACAACCTGGATGCGGTGACGGCCGTTGGGCGCAACCTGTTTGCTCTGCTCGACAAACGTTAACCGAACGAGAAGAAACATAGCAAAGGGAAAGGAGTTACCCATGCGGGATTTTAGCGAAAATTTTGATAGATTTGACGTGGCTTTGACGGCCTGGATGGCCCGCTACGGCATCTTGCTGCTGCGGGTCAGTTTAGGCGTTGTCTTTTTCTGGTTTGGTGTGTTGAAATTTTTCCCCGGCGTCAGCCAGGCCGAAGGATTAGCCACGGCGACAATCAGCGTCTTGACCTTTGGCTGGCTAAAACCGGCCGTTTCTATCTATATCCTGGCGGTGTGGGAATGTCTGATCGGGCTGGGATTGATTTTTGGCCTGTTTATGCGCGCCACCCTCTTGCTGCTCTGGCTGCAAATGTTGGGGACCATCACCCCTCTGTTCCTTTTCCCACAGGAAGCGTTCACCCGCTTTCCCATCGCGCCGACGCTGGAAGGGCAGTACATCATTAAAAACATCGTCTTGATCAGCGCAGGATTGGTGATTGGGGCAACGGTACGCGGAGGCCGAATCGTCGCCGATAAGCCAACATGACCCTTGTATAACTGTAGCCCAGGTTAGCAACCTGGGTTAAAGTAGCGTTGTGGGTTTGTTTGTTTGTTAGTTAGTTAGTTGGTTGGTTGGTTTGCCAGCCAACTAGTAGTTCAACCGACAAGTTTTGACGGGTTATGTTTTGTGAAAAATCCGTCAAAACAACATTGT
>JACSRF010000540.1 GCA_014879875.1 Anaerolinea sp. | reverse complement strand
AGCGTTTCTTGCTCGACATTGCGGCGGAGGGGCTGCTCGACCGTGCCGTTTTTTTTGGCGAATGGGTCCCGTATGCCGACTGGCCCAACGTGCTGCTGGAAAGCGACATTGCCCTCAGCCTCCACCACGAAACGGCCGAAACCCAACTCGCCTACCGCAGCCGCGTCCTGGAATACATCTGGGCCGGCATTCCCATCATCGCTACCGGTGGCGACGCCACCAGCGAACTGGTCACGACCTATAATCTGGGCAAAACCGTTACCTACCAGGATGTAAACGGCGTCGCCCAGGCTATCTTACAACTTCTCAACGAACCGCCCCACGCTTACCAGCAAGGGTTAGCGGCCGCCCAGCGCGACCTGACCTGGGAACGCGCCGCGCAGCCCCTCATTCAATTTTGCCAAAATCCGCGACGAGCCGCCGACCGTCTGGCCATCGCCACCACTGGCATTCCGCCGGGCATCCCTTATTACCAAACGCAAATCCTGCAATTAGAAAATTTGATTGCCGGTTATGAAAACGGCCGTTTCATGCGCTTCATGAAAACCTTACACAACTGGCGTGCCCGTTACTTATGAACTTTTTGAAATTTTTGCAAAAGTCAACTGCTACGCCATGGGGGTTGTTATTCTTGGGCGTCGTCATAGCTGCCCTGTCCAGTGGCGTCTGGCTGATACGGGGAGAATGGCTCTACCCAGAGCAGCTACAAACCAGCAATAGTTTCCAGACCACACTGCACAACACGGCCGTTGGGCAAACATTTGTGTCCAGACAGGCCGGCCTGACCGCCATTGACGTGCAGCTTGACCTGCCGCCCGAACTGGTGGGCAGCCTGACGCTGCATTTACGCGACAACCCCACAGCCACACAAGACATCCAGCAAAGCAGCGCAGCCCTAGGCGACGATGGCTGGGTGCGCTTCCCCTTAGAGGCAATCCCTGATTCCCGTTCGCGCTATTACTATTTTTTCATCGCGCCATCCACCCCGTTTCCCAATGAAACCGTGACCATTTCCGCCGGCCCGTCAGACGCCTACCCCGATGGCGCTTTGTACCTCAACGGCCGTCCCCAGGAAAGTCAGCTTGCGTTTCGCCTCGCCTACAACCGCCCGGCCATGCTTTACGACCTGTGTCGCGGCGTCTTGTTTGCCCTGCCGCGCGCGGCCGCCATCCTGCTCGTTTTCACCCTGCCCGGTTGGGCCATGCTCATCCTCTTTCAGATGAACGGCCGTCGCCCATTCATTCACCATTGGCTGGAAGGCGCCAGCGCGTCCGTTGGCTTGAGTATGGCGCTCTATCCCATCCTCTTCCTGGGCGCAAACGTCCTCAACTGGCAGCCAGGCGCGTTACTGGTCTGGTCTATTGTCAGCGCCAGCGCCCTGCTGCTGCTGTGGCATTACCGCCCCTGGCGGCTGCGTTGGGCGCACGTCACCTCCGGCGCGCGCGCCTGGGCCGCGTCAGACAACGTTTGGGCCGACAGCGCCCTCATCCTCGTCCTGCTCGCCGCCGCCGTCGGCCGCCTCTTCATGGTACGCGGCCTGGAAATGCCTTTCTGGCATGATTCGGTGCAGCACGGCATCATCACCCAGCGCATTCTGGAAACAGGCGGGCTGTTTCAATCATGGCTGCCCTACTCCCCCCACACCACCTTCTCGTTCCATTTTGGTTACCACCTGAACACGGCCGTTTTTAGCTGGGCAACAGGACTCAGCACGCCGCAAGCCATGCTCTGGGGCGGGCAGGTGTTCAACCTCTTTGCCGTCTTCACGCTCTACGCACTGGCCTACCGGCTGCACGGCGCCTGGGGCGGGGTCATAGCCGTCTTCACCGTCGGCCTTTTCACCCAATTTCCCTTGTATTACGCCAATTGGGGGCGCTACCCACAGGTGATGGGGCAGGCAATTTTACCGGCCGCCGCCTGGTGGACGTGGGTTACGCTGCAATCCAACGAGAACAGGCTGCACACCAATCTGGCCTGGATAGTCGGTGGTGGCAGCCTGATTGCCGGCAGCATCCTCAGCTATTACCCCATGTCATTTCATTACCTGGCCTTTGTCGCCGCTGCCATACTGGTTTACGCGCAATCCGGCCGCGACCTCCTCAACTGGCGCAAAGGGGTGACGCTGGCCGGCGCGGCCGGCGTCACCCTGATCATGATGCTGCCCTGGATCGGCAACTTGTTAGCCTCCATGGTCAAAGCCGCCACAGACAGTACGGCCGTTACCCCAGTCACTGTCAGCCTATGGGATCAAATCGCCCCGCTGCCGCCTACCTGGCTGATCGCCTCGCAACTGCTGCTGCTGCTGCTCGGCACACTCGCCATGCTCTGGTGGGGTCGCCAGGCCGCCTTACCCACCCTCTGGTTCTGGATGTTAGCCGTGCTGCCCATCGTCAAGTTGACGCCGCTGCCCGGCGCCGGGATCATCAGCGACCTCACCGTTCACACCAGTCTTTACCTGCCCATCGCCCTCGTTTGGGCCGTTTTCGGCGGGCGCGCGCTCACACCGCTCCCCCGCCAGTGGCAGCAAGCGCTGCTGCTGCCGCTGCTCATCGCCGCCGTTCTCCAACTCCCGAAAATGCCACAAACAGTCGTCCATCAGTGGGATTTAAGCTCGCGCCCGGACATGCAGGCAGCCGTCTGGATCAACGAAACGTTACCGGCCGATGCCTTTTTTCTGATTAACGGATTTCCTTACAAAGCGTCACCGGCCGCCAGCGACGCCGGTTGGTGGCTGCCGCTGCTCACCGGACGGCAAACAACCATCCCGCCCCAATACGCCACCTTCGTTGAAAAACCCATACTTGACGGCTACCGGCAAATAACGACCCAACTCGTCGAAGATCTGCTGGCGCAGCCGCCTACGTCGGCAGAAGGCAAGGCGCTTATCTGCCAGTTCCCTTACCCCGTCACCCACCTCTACGTCGGGCAAAAACGGGGGATGCTCCGCGGCACCGCCCCTGACGTCACCCCCGAACGGCCGCTGCTGCCGCCAGAGGCGCTGCTGCAAGACCCTGACTTCACCCTGCTCTACCAACAAGATCGGGTATTGATTTTCGCCTTCAACCGGGCTGTTTGCGTCAATGAGTAAGCAGATGATGATATGTCGGGTAACGGCCGTTGCTCTCTGGCTCACCCTCGTCTTCCTTCCTGATTGGTTGGGCGACGATCCGCTTTGGCGCAACAGCGCCAGCCGCCTCGTGATCATCGGCAGCGCCCTCTTGCTTGCCTACCTCATTGAACGCAGCCAGCGCCGGGCCACCTTGTTTGGCATTCTGTTAGCGACGTTGGTTGGCAGCACGGCCGTCTACACCCTGCTGCACGCCGAACAAAGCGCCTGGCTCATCGTCATTATCTGGTTCACCACCCCCCTCCTGCTGGCGCGCCAGTTGCACCTCACCACGTTCACCCAACGCGGCTGGCAGTGGGCCTGGCGTCTGGTCGTTTGGGGGAGTACGGCCGTCATCACCGGTATGGGATTAGCCGGGATCACCGCCATCTTCTCCCATTTTGCCGAAGAAGAATTTTTCGTCGCCGTTTCCGGCCTTTACCTCAGCCTTTTCTGGCTGCTGCTCGCCGGCGGCTACCATCTGGCTGTCGTCGCGCCAACACCCCTGGCCGCGCGCATCACCAATCCCCAATGGGCCGTGCCCGCCAGCCTCGGCAGCGGCGCGATCATCGCCCTGCTCACCATTCCCTGGGGATTGGCGCAGTACCAACGCAGCTTTTTCCCGCTCACCGCCCCCACCTATCCCGGCATTGGCGAGGCAAGCCCATTTCTCTGCGAACAACTCAACGAACCGGCGCAACCCATACCGGCGGCCACAACCACCGCGACGCTCATCTCCCTGCTGCAAGCCAACCCCAACAAAGACACGCTCAGTTGGGGCAGCCTGGCGCTCTACAGCGGCGACGCGGACGCGGCGGACGCGTTTCGCCGCCATTTACTGCAAGACGCCGCGCAAAATCTCTACACCTCCCCGGCGCACAGCATCAAATGGGGCCAATACGAAGCCGCGCTGCGCCTCAATCAACTCGAACTGATCAACGCCGCCTTTCCCGACCTGTTCAGCGCCGCCGACTGGCAAATCCTGCGCGCCTGGTTTGCGCAAATCAACCGGCGCGCCATGACGGTGGAATGGGTAGACTGGTTATACGCCGCCGCCTATGGCAAACGGCCGCAAGGCCCCTATGAAAACCAGGAAATCGGCGCCGGCTTTCTGGCTATCCTCATGAACAATGGGTTGGCCGCCGATGACCTGGCCGCCGCCAATGCCGCCTACCTAAACCAGACGCCGCTAGGCTGGGACATGATCTTTCGCAACACCGACGACTCCTACTCCTACCAAAACGTCTGGTTAGCCAACGCCTGGTGGATAGACCGCTACCGGCAGCAAACCGGCGCAGCCGACGCCGCCGCCCAACGCAACCAGGAACTATCCCTGCTCTGGGCGCTCATCTTAAGCCTGCCCGATGGCGTCACACTCTCCTACAACGTAGAATGGGAAGCGCCCATGCTCACAACCTACCTGTTTGGCGCAGCTTTGTTAGCCAGCCCAGAATTAAGCTGGCTCGCCGGGAAAACAGTGCAGCGGCTCGCGCAAGAAGGCAAAGTGGTTTGGGGCGGCCTAGTCATCACCCCCACTTTGCCCGACGGCCGTAGCCCAGACATTGGCTCTTGCCTGGTCTTTGGCAGCTCTGGCGTGCCCACCACAAAAGGGCCGCTCGCCCCGGACAAGGTCGTACTGCGCGATGGCTGGGCAGACGACGCGCTCTACGCGCTGCTGAATTTGCGCTTTACCGGCTGGCATCGTTACAAAGCGACCAACACCCTGCCACTGCTTTACCAGGATGGGCCGCTGGTGTCTGAACGATGGACGGCCGAACGCTTTTGGTGGATGCCTGCCGGGCGCGGCGCATTCCGCGACAAGCGCGCCCCCCGCGAATATTTGAACGGCCTGTTACTGCCCAAATCTGGGCTGCCCGACCTGTTGTGGCGCATAACCGGCATTGGCGGCCCCTGGGCGCAAGACCCACCACCCTACGCGGCCGTAGACGCCTTTTTCACCAGCAGCGCCCTGGACATGTCCACGACGACCATCGCCGACTGGCACGGCTGGCAGCACGCGCGTACCATTTACCAGGTTGACGATGGCCTCGTTTTCGTCGTTGATCAGGCCGCCGCCGCCAACGCCGTCCGCCCCGCTTCCTTGATCTGGCACGTCAACGGCCGTGGCCTGCGCCAGGAAAATGGGCTGAACCTGGACAGCGAGCAGCGCCCCGCCGCCGCCATCTGGCCGGCCGCCGACGATGCGTTCATCACCTTGCAAGCGCTGCCCCCCGGCGACGCCTACCTGCGCAGCCCGGATTGGGAACTTTTGTACACCTCCCCACTGGATGGGGAATTGAACACAGCCGTCGCCTTTTTGACGAAAACGTATACGCAAGGAGAGATGAACGTGACCTACATCGGTGAGCGACAGGGCGTGCTGGCAGAGTGGGCGGCCGACGGCCGTTCCACCACCCTCCTGCACAACTTTGGCGGCAGCTATTTGCAAAGCGACCGCCTGGGCACAGACGGGACCATGGTCGCCCTGCTGCACACCGCAACGGAAACTCAATTATGCTACGCGGGCGGGCAAACGCTGCGCGCGCGCCTCACAGATTTGGCAAAACCACAGGCCATCGGCGACGGCGACTCCCTTCTTGACCACGCCCTGTGGCAGCTTGATGGTGACTGGTTACAACTAACAGTGCCAGATACCACACACGCCGCCTGCCTGTACCTGCTGCCCTGATCACTGCCATGATGCCGACCGTCTCCATCCTCATCCTCAACTACAACAGCATGGCCCATTTACAGGCCAATCTGGACGCGCTCACCAGGCTCGATTATCCCGCCGACCGGCTGGAGATTTTGCTGGTGGACAACGCCTCCAGCGATGGTTCCGTAGCCTGGGTCGCGGCCCATTATCCGGCCGTGCGCCTGGTGCAAAATGGGGCGAACCTGGGATTCGCCGCCGGGAACAATGCCGGGGCCGCCGCCGCCACCGGCGAGTGGCTCGCCATTCTCAACCCGGACATTCGCGTGCGTCCAGACTGGCTCACGGAGATGATCCGGCCCACGCAGCAAGACCCCGGCGTCACGGCCGTCGCCGCCAAAATGCTCAACTGGGAGGGCACGGCCGTTGACTTCGCCGACGCCGCCATTAATTTCATGGGCTGGGGCAATCAGCCCGGCCTGGGCAGCGCGCAGTTGGCCCAATTCGATACCGCCAAACCGTTGCTTTTCCCATGCGGCGGGGCCATGCTCATCCGGCGCGACCTATTTTTAGAAAGCGGCGGTTTTGACCCCGATTATTTCGCCTACTTTGAAGACGTAGACCTGGGCTGGCGGCTGTGGCTGCTGGGGCACAAAGTCATGTACGCGCCGCGCGCCATCGTCTACCATCGCCACCACGGCTCCTGGCAATCGGTAGCCAGCGCCAAGGTATGGCTCTTGTCGGAGCGGAACACGCTGCTGACTTTGCTTAAAAATTACGGCGACGCGAACCTGGCCTCCATCCTGCCGGCGGCGCTGCTGCTCACCTTACAGCGCGCTTTCCTGGATGCGCAGCCCGATCCCACTCATTTTGGCCTGCCAGCGGCGCCGATGATCACGCCCTGGCGTTATTATGCGTATGAACTGTGGCAACTGCTGCGTTACGGCCGTTTGCTAGAGCTGCTGCAGCGGGCGTTCGCCGAACTGCACCGCCGTCTGCGTCGCACCGGCCCCCCACCCATCAAACTGCCGCAAGCGTGGCAGCAGCCAACAGCAGACGGCCGTTTCCAAATGCCCGACATCGCCCTCAGCCGCCTGCTGGCCGGGCGTGACGTGCTGCGGCAGTGGGACGCTGCCCTGAGCAAACGCGCGGCCGTGCAGGCGCGCCGCCGCCGGCGCGACCAGGAGATATTCCCCCTTTTTCAGCAGCCGCTCCTCTCCAATTTTGGCGACGCGCAGTTCATTTACGCCATGAACCAGGTTATTGCCAAGTTCAAGCTGGTCAAACTTTTTGCCGGCCATAAGAAGTGGGCGCCGCCGTCGCCGGACGTACAAGCCTTGAGCCTGGCGCTTTCCCGTCGCCTGCTGCGCCTGATGGACGAGGCGTTTGCGCTGAGCCAGGCGGATGAAGACGCTTTTCGGCTCACCGGGGCTGCGCCCCAACCCGTTTACGCAGTGCCGCACCGCTGCGCCGCCTTGTTAGCCCACGCCAACCATTGGCTGTGGAAGCTGCCCGACGGCGACTTACGCACGGTGCTGACCTATTTGCAGCAGCAAATTGACCAGTGGGAAGAGGGATACCATGATGACAACCAATCCTGACGCCAATGCTTTGACTTTACGCCATCCCCCCGGCTGCGCCAGCCATGAGGATGATCAGGGTGGCCGCGCGGTCACTGTGCCCGGTTCGCAGGCCATCGGACTAGATGATGTGTCAGGCGCGTTGTGGCAGATGGCCGACGGCGTAACGCTGGCCGAACTGGGCGTGCGCGCAGCGGCCGTCACCCCGTATTGGCGCGAAGCGGTGCAGGCGCTGCGCCAGGCGGGGCTGCTGCTGCCGCCCATCTCGCAGACGCGCCCTCATCCGCCGCTGCCCGACCCCGCGCCGCTGGTTTCGGTGATCATTCTCAGCAAAAACGGCCGTCGCCACCTGGCCGAATGCCTGCCCTCCATCCAGGCGCAAACCTACCCCAACGTCGAGATCATTGTCGTGGACGACGCTTCCAGCGACGATACGGCCGTCTACGTGCAAACCCATTTCCCACAGGCGCGGCTGGTGCGGCTGCCGGATGGCCCTAATTTTTCCGCCGGCAACAATTTGGGCGCGCAGCACGCGCAGGGCGACTATTACTTCTTTCTCAACAACGACACGGTGCTCGACGCCCACTGCCTGCAAGAACTCGTCGCCGCGCAGCAGGCCAGCAGCGCCGCCGGCGTGGCCGCCATGATGCGCCTGTACCACCACCCCGCCTTCATCAACGGTCTGGGTGGGCGGCAGCGTCGCTTTGGCTTTGGCTATGACATCGGCATGGGCAGCCTGGACGTGGGGCAGTTTGACGGCGTGGCCGAAGTCCCGGCGCTCTGTTTTGGCGCGGCGTTGGTGACGCGCGCCGCCTGGGAAGCGGTGGGGCCGCTAGACCCGCGTTACCAGTTTTATTACGAAGACGCCGATTGGAGCTATCGCGCCCGGCTGTTGGGTTTGCCGCTGGCCGCCGCGCCGCGCGCGCTGGTGTACCACAAATTTAGCGCCAGCATGAAGGCGCAGCCCTCTACGTTTAAGCTGCGGTTGGCGACGCGCAACCGGCTCTGGTTTGTGGCGAAGAATTTCCCCTGGTGGGCAGCGCCGTGGCAGTTGTGGTTTTATCGGCTGGACGACATGTGGCGGGCATGGCAGGCATTGTGGCGGGGAGAATGGCGGGTAACGGCCGTGATCCTGCTGGCCTGGCTGCAATTTTACGTTGGGCTGCCGGGTGTGCTCGCCGCCCGCCACCGCCTGCCGCGCCGCCAGCGAGTGCGGTTGGGCGAACTGGAACGCTTATTCCCTCCGCCCGCCATTCTCAGCGAGACGCCTTACCTCACCGAAGGGATGGTGGCGATACAGTACCGCCCCTTCTTGCAGGCGGCGGGCGCGGGCGGGCGGCAGCGGCTGTTGATCATCAGCCCGGACGCCGTTCACAGCCGCATGGGGGGCGTGGGCATTCGCTATTGGGAATTGGCGCGGCAGTTGGCCGAGGTGACCGACGTGACCCTGGCAGCGCCGCACGTCACTGATTTAGCGCCAGAGCAGTTTACCATGCGGCAGTACACAGAGGGGGATGGGGAGAGTTTACGGCCGTTGGCCGCCAACGCCGACGTGATCCTGTTGTCCGGTTTCACCGCTTACCACCACCCGTTCCTGCGCACCCTCCCCGCCTACAAAATCATTGACCTCTACGATCCGATGGTGTTGGAGAATTTGGAACGTTTCGCCGGCAAACCGATGCACGAGCGCCTGGGACTGCATCACGTGGGCGTGACCACGTTCAACGACCTGTTGGCGATGGGCGATTTTTTCATTTGCGCCAGCGAAAAGCAGCGCGACTATTGGCTGGGGGCGCTGACGGCCGCTAACCGCGTTAACCCGCTGGTGTATACAGCCGATCCAACCCTGCGCCGCCTGCTGGACGTGGTTCCCACCGGCCTGCCCGACGCCCCGCCACAGCATACCGGGCGGGCGCTGAAGGGCGTCTGGCCGGGCATCGCCGCCGCCGACCAGGTCATTTTGTGGGGCGGCGGGCTGTGGGATTGGCTGGACCCGCTCACGGTCATCAACGCCATGCCCGCCGTGTTGGCGCAGAGGCCGAACGCGCGCCTCTTCTTTTTGGGCACGCGCCACCCTAATCCAGATGTACCTCTGGCGCGCATGGCGCAGCAGGCGCTGGCCCAGGCGGAGGCGCTGGGGTTGAAAGACAAAGCGATCTTCTTCAACGAGTGGACGCCTTATGAGGAACGCGTAAACTACCTGTGTGAAGCGGATGTTGGCGTCAGCCTGCACGGCGACCACGTGGAAACGCGCTTTGCGGTGCGCACGCGGCTGATGGATTATTTGTGGGCGCGGCTGCCAATGGTGGTCAATGGCGGCGACGTGTTGGGCGACCTGGCGGAGGCGCACGGGTTAGGGCGGGCGGTGGCGGTGGGCGATGAAACGGCCGTCGCCGAAGCCATCATTCACTTATTACAAAACCCAGTAGACCGAGCCGCCTTTGAACCGGTGATTGCCCGGTTCCGCTGGTCGCAGGTGGCTGCGCCGCTGCGGGCTTACGTGCAGGGGCCGTGGCGTAATGAGGGAGGGGGCGGGGGAACGGCCGTTAGCCTGACGCCACCGGCTACCCCTATCAGGGAACTGCCGGGCAAAGTCGTAACCGCCATCCGGCAGCGGGGATTGGGAGGTCTGGTGCAAGATGTACAACAATATTTACGCTGGGTTCAGCAACGGTAACAACGTTGTCAACCATCATGCCCCCATGCTAATGTATCGTTCGCAATGAGTAAATATGTGATGCGCTGGCCCACATGGTTGTGGTGGATGATCTGTGTAGGAGGGGTAACGGCCGTTTTATATTGGCGGCGACCAGATGCGTTTTATAACCCTCAATTCTGGGCTGAAGATGGCAACATTTTCTTTACCAATGCTTATTTTCTTGGGGATAAATCATTAATAACACCTTATGCCGGCTATTTTCATACCCTGGCGCGTATAGTCGCCTGGGTAGGGAGCTATCTGCCTGTTCAATATGCGCCACACTGGTACACAGCTGCCGCCTGGGGCATGTTTATTTTCATAATCACGTATCTCTTTTCTGCACGATTTCCGTTTCAGAACAATCTCAAATTTTTACTGGGGCTGGCTTTAGTAGTGACAACGGCCGATAACGAAGTCTATTTTAATCTGGCCAATTGGGCTACGATCACAAGTATCATCTGGCTTTTATTAGCCATATCCAATGAACCAGATTCCCATCGGCAGGCTATTTTTGATGCCGCATTGCTGCTTCTAACCGGGCTAAACTCTCCTTTTTCTATCTCTCTATGGTTATTATTTTTACTGCGATGGATCATACGGCGGACTGACCACAGTTTAAAGTTATGGTTAGCCAGCCTCCTCGTTGCACTGATCCAGATATGGCATATGTTCGCGCGAGCGGCCACGGAAACCGGCGTCCTCGCCTTCCCTGTGTTACGAGATGGAATACTTTATCGTTTTGGTTTTCTGTTTTTGGGAGAGACGATCTATGGTGTGCCACTAACGAACATTTCTCGATCTTTGATCCTGGCAGCAATGATTGGACTATATGGGTATCTGTTGTGGCACGCCATGAAGCAAAAAAACTGGCCCGTGTTAACAATTTTGGCGGGCGGTATTCTGTCAGCTACCTTATCATTGTACGTCATGCGTTATAACCCAAGCGGTCTTATGTATTCTGCGGGGCGTCATTTCTATATTCCGGCAGTCACGCTTGTATGGGCATTGCTTCTCGTCACAGATACCAGAAAGTGGCTGCCGCTGTTTGCCACGTTTATTGCTTTCCTGTTTTTAACGCCAGGCAGCAAAAATCAAGTTCTCCCAGACATGAATTGGGCAGAGGAGACAGCAAAGTGTATAGGTACGCAACCCTTATGCCTCATTTCAACCAATCCGGTTTTAGAACCGCCTGTCTGGTGGGCGGCAATAGATTCGCACGTTTTTGAGGCGCCTGCCATGGATGTCGTATTTGTTTCCCAATTTGGCGAACATATTGAACTACTTGGATATAATGCGGTGCAGGATGATACGGCCGTTCATTTACAATTTGTGTGGCGCAGTTCAGGCAAGATGCAAGATGATTACAAATTTCTTATCCAGCTTGTTGACGATGACGATCCGAACCGCATCGTCATTCAGAATGATTTAGCGCCATTAGACGGGCAATATCCCACTTCATCATGGTTGGAACAAGAAGTTGTCATAGATCCAGTTATTCTTCCTTTAGAAACAATTCCTGCGGGCCAATACCAAATAATGGTGGGATGGTATAATCCTCAAATAGGAGTACAACTCACTGCTTATGATGCACAACAGAGAAGATGGAAAAGCGATTGGGTCGCTCTCCCGTTGGCTGTAGAGGTAGATGGAAACGGCCGTCATCCTTAACTGCTTGTTCCCACTATAAACTTTGGTACCTTAACCAGTCATATTCTTGCGCAACGAGCAAGCATTTTTAACGCAAAGGAGCAAAGGAGAAAAGGCGCAAAGGATTTTCTTTTTCTTTGTCTCTTTCTATCTTTGTGTCTTTGTATTAAATTCTTTTCCGGCTTGTCCAGGTTAGGATTCATCTAAATGAAAATTCTACACGTCGTACAAGGGTATACCCCGGCCATCGGCGGCACCGAACGCCTGGTGCAAAAAGTCTCTGAAAATTTGGTGGCGCGGCACGGTGATGAGGTCACGGTCTTCACCACCACCGCTTATAACTGCGAGTTGTTCTGGCGCAGCGATCAGCCAGAACTGCCCGCCGGTATAGAAACGATTAACGGCGTCACCGTGCGCCGTTTTCGCGTCTTTAATAAGTTCAATGAAGCGCGGCGGCTGCTGGCCGGGGGGTCATACAAATTACGCCTGCCGTTGAATGACCGGCTGCGGGCGCTGTATAACGGGCCGATCATCCCCGCGCTGACGCGCGCGATTGCCCAGTCGGGCGCTGACGTGGTGGCGGCGTCGTCCTTTCCCCTGCTGCACATGCACAATGCCTTGCGCGGCGGCCGTCGCGCCGGCGTCCCGGTCATCTTTTACGGGGGCATTCACACGGCCGATGATTTTGGCTTTAACCGCCCAATGATTTACCAGGCGATCAAAAAAGCGGATGCTTACGTGGCCTATACCACCTTTGAACGGGATTACCTGGTACAGGAACGGGGCATTCCGGCGGAGAAGATCGCCATTACCGGGGTCGGGGTAGATTTGGAGCCATTTGCGGCGGCAGACGGCCGTGCCATCCGTGAACGCTTTCATTGGCAGGCGGATGACCCGGTGGTGGCCTTTATTGGGCAGCAAGTACCGCACAAAGGGTTGGACATGATCATGGCCGCCATGGAACAAATCTGGCAAGAGACGCCAACCGCCTGCCTGCTCATTGCCGGGGCGCAAACCACCTATTCGCAGATCGTGCAGCAGTGGCGCCATCGCCTTCCCCCCGTTTTGCAAGAGCGAGTCGGCATCATCAACAACTTCCCCGAAGCAGAAAAACCGGCGCTCTACGCCGCCAGCGACATGGTTCTCTACCCATCCGCCCACGAATCCTTTGGCATTGTCTTCTTGGAAGCGTGGGCAGCGCGCAAACCGGTGATTGGGGCGCGTGTTGGCGCGGTTGCGGCCGTTATCGGCGAAGGGCAAGATGGCCTGCTCATCACCCACCGCAGCGTGCCCGAACTCATCGCCGCGATCCGCACACTGCTCGCCAACCCGGAACTGCGACAGCAAATGGGAACGGCCGGCTACCAAAAGGTGCGCCAGCAGTACACCTGGGACATCGTCGCCGACAAATTCCGCGCCGTGTACCTCCACTCGTTAACAACCAGGTAATAGGAGAATTAGCATATTCACAATCCGGCATGTATTGTGTAACACTTCTAAATGAGGCTCTTGCAGAAATGAGCCTCATTTTATTAGTAGCTCCCCTTTTATACCCGTTGTTTGCGGAGGTAAACATGATGAGGCGATTTTTACACATATGGATGGGCATAGGGTTAACGGCCGTGCTGCTGCTCATCACCAACCATTCTCGCGCATCCAGTAACAGCCCGGTCACCTTAATTGTCACTGCGCCTGGCCGTACCGGTGTCACCCTGGCCGAGATAGACGAATTCGCCACCACCGTCATAGGCGATCCCTGGGACATGAACCAGGCAACGGATCTGATTTACTACCGGGATGAGAGCGCCATGACCAATCCTGTTTTCAGTAATGGGTTGTTCAGCGCGACGATGAATAACAGCAACAGTGGTAGTGAGCGCGTTAATCTCCTGGCGGCCGGCGCGGCGAATAACACGGCCATGCGCATCGGCCGCATTGGCTACAATTACCCCATCAACGCCGATCATTACCGTTACCTCACCTTCCGCATGTATCGCAGCAACAGTGGCTACAATTCTGGCGTGGCTGTCTGGTTTGCTGATGACACCTACACCAATGCCGTTATGGGCGCTTCTAACTCCTACCTGGTTGGGCCAGACGCCGGGTGGGATATTTATACGCTGGACTTGCAAACAATTGGCATTCAATCAGGAGGGCAAAATTGGACCGGCACGATCCGCGAGTTGTTCCTGCATCCTTTCGCCGGGCCGGGCGCGCTCAATGCGACGATAAAACTAGATTGGGCGCGGCTGACGGCCGCCGATCCCCGCACTGCACGGCCGTACACCATCACCTGGGATGGCAATGACAATGGCGAGGTTGAAATTTGGGCCAGCCCCAACAACACCACCCTGGGTGAAGACCACGATGTGCTGATCGCCGCTAACGTCACCGGTACATCCTATGAGTGGCAGACAGGCGTCATGCAGGCCGGAACCTATTACATCGCTGTCAAAATGGGCAGTGAAGTAGCCTGGAGCCAGGGGCCGCTCATTCTAAATACCGTGCCTGAAATAGAAATCATTAAACCAAGCATGGGCAGCGGCGAAGATTATGCCGCCAGCGTGCTCGGTAACGCCTGGGATATGAACGATACCGATTTCAATAACACGCTCTACCCCTGGTGGGATACCTGCCTCACCAATGAAAGTTACATTGGCGGCATTTATCATGCCGATTTTCGGGTTTGTAACGACGCCCAGCAATACAGTGATCCCAAGCTGATCCTGGGACATATGCACCCCAACGGCGTTCCCGTTGCCCCCATTGACACAGATCGCTTTCGTTACCTCTCTTTCCGCTACAGACATTCTGGCACGCAAAACGTGTACGCTGGCTGGGTAGCGCGCTGGGGCTGGTGGAACGCAACGTCAGGAGGCGTATTGGAAGCGCCGGTGATGAGCCGCGACATTATCTTGTTTGAAGAGTGGACGGAGTATCGCGCCGATTTATGGCGGGCAGATGTGGTAGATGAAGCGCATCCCATTCAGCGTTCCTGGCGCGCTTCGTCACCCAATCATTTGCGCTTTGATCCCTCTGAACTAGACATGGCCTTGTTCCCGGCTTACTTTGAACTGGACTGGATCAAGCTGACGGCAATGGATGAAGGGCAGCGCAACAGCGTCTTCCCCATCCGCTACCAGATTGCGGCAGATTTGCCGGCTAACCTGACCCTTTACTATGACACAGACACGAATGCGGGCAACGGCCGTACCCTCATCGGCGCCGTGAACAATATGGACATGGCCGACGCGTCGGCGTTGGTCACACCGTCTGGCGGGGGCGACCAGTTCATCTACCTGCCCCTGGTCATGAACAACTACATCAGTGACTGTGACCCCGACTCCTGTTACATCTGGAACACCGGCGGCGTCGCCCCTGGCGATTACTACATTTGCATCCAGATTAATGACGCTTACAACAGCAGCTACCGCTGCAGCGATGCGCCGGTGCGCATCCAGTAACCGCCAATCAGTTCATCGTAATAAGTTTGGCCATTCAGACATCGAATTTCTCCGAGCAATCGGATGTCTAAGTACCTGAGCAATTGTTTTCGGGCCACCTTACCCTGGAGCAATACCTGATTACTTTTGCTTAGCTACTTAACTCGCACATATGAGAACAGCATTTACATAGGAATTCCACAACACACAATGAAATTACCTGGCAGATTGTCTAAGTTTCTTAATCACAGGCTAACACAAAACATGTCCCGTCCAGCACCATTAGAACTGGATCAGTTGAAACCGGAACGACCAGATGGTAACGTGCTTATGGACAATTTCGTAGATCGCTGCCAGCGTATTGAAAATCCTCATGTCCTTGAACTGGGTACAATGAGATCGATTCCTGATCGTTCCACCAAGCATAACGCCTGGGTGCCTCATGCTGCCAGTTACTTGGGAACAGATATAGGACCAGGAATTGATGTAGACATTGTCGCTGATTTGCACCAACTGGCAGATGTTACAGGGAGTGAGCGATTTGACATCATCATCTCTTGCTCGACGTTTGAACATTTGAAATACCCGCATGTGGCAGCGCATCAACTGATGAAGGCGCTCAAGATTGGTGGAATATTGTTTATCCAGACCCATCAAACTTTTCCCATTCATGCGTATCCATATGATTATTTTCGCTTTTCACGAGAAGCATTAGCGGGATTATTTGGAACGCAAATGGAGTTTAATGTCATTGCTACTGATTACGAATTCCCTGCCAATATCCAAGCGCCACGTGAACCGCACTTAGCTGCTGAACCGGCTTATCTGAACGTGCGCTTGTTTGGCGAAAAAGTGGGGCAAACGCCGGTCAATTACATTTATGAATATGATGTATAGTTGGTCTCTTGTTACTAGTAGTATGATGTGACTGTCTGAATATGCAACCACGCGGCTATCAAACTTCCATCATCATTGTCAACTGGAACGGCCGTTCCTGGTTAGAAACTTGTCTCCCTGCCCTTCAGGACCAAACTTGCCAGGATTTTGAAATCGTCGTCGTTGACAACGGCTCCGCCGACGATTCGGCTGTCTGGTTGGCCCGCCATTGGCCCCAGGTGCGCCTGCTGACCCAAAGTCGTAACACGGGCTTTGCCCCGGCCAACAACGTCGGCATTCAGGCTACCACCACGCCCTATGTCGTGACCCTGAACAACGATACGATTGTTTCGCCCACCTGGCTGGCAGAAATGGTAACGGCCATGTCCGAGCCAGATGTGGGCATGGTCGCGGCCTGCATCGTGCAGTGGTCGCAGCCCCACTTGCTTGATTCCGCCGGCATTGAAGTAGACCGCGCCGGCATTGCGTGGCAGCGCGGGTGGAACCAGACGGTGGCGACGGCGACCACCCCTGCCGACGTCTTTGGCCCGTCAGCCGCCGCGGCCCTTTACCGCCGCGCCATGCTCGACGACATCGGCCTGTTCGATGACGATTATTTTGCCTACTACGAAGACGTAGACCTGGCCTGGCGCGCGCAGCAGGCGGGCTGGCGCTGCCGCTATGCCCCGGCTGCCCAGGTGCAGCACTGGCATTCGGCGACGGCCGCCGCCATGCCGGCGCGGAAACTGTACCTCATCAGCCGCAATAAAATCTGGACGCTGCTTAAAAATTATGCCGTCGCCAGTCTGTGGACGGCGCTGCCGGCGATTTTGGCCTACGACGTCCTGGCAACCGTCTACCAGACCGGCCGCACGCGGCAAACGGCCGCCCTGCGCGGCCGGGTAGATGCCCTGCGTTACCGTCACCTTGCTTTGGCGAAACGGCCGTCTTCCGTTCCTCCTGTTCCCCTCAGCCCCATCACCCCTCCCTGGCGGCTGGCAGCCCGCACCCGTCATATCTGACCATTTCCCAACACCTCGTTATAATAAGCATTCGGTTGTTAAATAATCTGAGGACTCTGTAACAAATGACCATGCAAACATCTGAACCCATCTACATATATGATGCGGATAGTCGTATCAGTTGGCGCGGCCGTCTGCTTGAACTGAAAAGCTATCGGTACCTGCTGCAAAACCTGATCATTCGCAACATCAAAGCACGCTACAAAAACTCCGCCCTCGGCATTCTCTGGAGTCTGCTTAATCCGCTGGGGTTAATGCTCGTTTTCACCGTTGTCTTCTCCATCCTCAGCGGCGACAACGCGCCGCGCCAATACCCCGTCTTCGTCCTCGTCGGCATCATCCCCTGGCGCTTTTTCTCCGACTCCCTCATGAGCGGCAGCGTCGCCATTCTCAACAACGGCTCTCTGGTTAAAAAAGTATATTTCCCCCGCGAACTGCTGCCGATTGCCACCTTACTCTCCGAGTTAGTCAACTTCCTCTTTGGCTTAATCGTCCTGGTTGTTTTTCTCTACGCCTTTGGTCTGGGGCTAACCTGGAATGCGCTCTGGCTCCCGCTCATCTTGCTCACCCAACTCATTCTTTCGTTGGGTTTAAGCTTCCTGCTCAGCGCCGTGACTATTTTCTACCGCGATGTGCTCATGATTCTGGACGTCGTGCTGCAAGCCTGGTTCTTTCTCACCCCCGTCTTCTATTCTTTTGAAACCTTATTTGGCGTGCAGACCACCTTTCTCGGCATCACTTTTAACCCGGCGCAGGTCATGCGCTGGCTCAACCCGATGGCCTCCATTATTGATGGCTACCGCACGGTGCTGTGGGGGACGATGGGCAGCAGCGGGGCGGGCAGCATGAACCCGGTGTTTTTGCTGCGTACATTTATTGAAGCGGTCATCATCTTGATCATTAGCTACGTTATTTTTACGCGCAGCGAACGTTTATTTGGTGAGAAATTATGATGCGACGTTTATGGTTTGTGTTATTGCTGCTGGCCGTGATTACCGGCAGCGGCCTGGCAGCCTGTACAACTCAGGAGCCAGGCCAAATTCCCACGTTAATTCCGGTGGCGTTGTTACCAGCGGCGACGGTGACTGCAACGGCCGTTCCCCCCACCCCG
>JACSRF010000538.1 GCA_014879875.1 Anaerolinea sp. | reverse complement strand
ACAAAAACATCTCTTTATCTCTCTGTGAAGCTCCATCTTTAACTCTGTGAATCTCTGTGTTCCTGTTTTTGCTTATTTCCGATAATGTCTATTGGTCACGTTTTACGAAATGTTTCATGCGCTTCGGTGTTGAATAAGTGTAACAGATGGCGCGCAGCGGCCGTTACCGGCATCTCCCCGTCCATCACCGCTTGTTCCACAGTAGAAAGCTGCGCCTGCACCTGTGGCTGATTATAAAAATAGGCGTGCAGCTGCTCGGCAATCAACGTGTGCAACCAATCACGCGATTGTTCACGACGGCGCGCCTGCCATACCCCAGACGCCATCGTCGTTTCCTGAAACTGGCGGATCACTTCCCATAGATGGGCAACCCCCTCTCCGGTAACGGCCGAACCGGTATCCGCCTGCGTGCGCCAACCTGCTGTCGCCGGGGGCAAGTAATGCAAGGCGCGGTTGTACTCTGCGCGCGATGCTTCAGCTCGTATTTTATTATCGCCATCCGCTTTGTTGATGAAAATGGCGTCAGCCAGCTCCACGACACCTTTTTTAATGCCCTGCAATTCATCCCCTGCGCCGGGGACCAGCAGTAATAGGAAAAAATCTACCATCGCGCGCACGGCAATCTCGCTCTGGCCGGCGCCAACGGTTTCTACCAACAGCACGTCAAAACCGGCCGCCTCGCACACCAGCATCGTTTCGCGGGTTTTGCGGGCAACGCCCCCTGGTATTCCTCCGCTGGGGGATGGACGGATGAAGGCGGCCGGCAACGTCGCCAGCTTTTCCATACGCGTTTTGTCGCCGAGGATACTGCCTCTGGTGACGCTGCTGGTGGGATCAATGGCTAACACGGCGACTTTGTGTCCCTGGGCCACCAACGTAACGCCAAGCGTTTCAATGAGGCTGCTTTTGCCTGCGCCGGGCACGCCGGTAAGGCCCACGCGCGTGGCGCGGCCGGTGTGTGGAAGCAGCTGTTTCAGCACTTCCTGCGCCTGGTCAACGTGGTGCGACGCATTGCTTTCGATGAGCGTGATGGCGCGGGCGAGAACCGCGCGATCACCGGTAAGCACGCCCTGTACGTATTCGTTGGTGGTAAGTTGGCGGCGTGAGGGGACGGCCGTTACCGCAACGGCCGTCCCCTCTTTCCCTTTCGCCGCTGGCAGACCATCATGCCCACCCACAACGCCGGGCATCACCCGCGTCGCAAACGCATCGCTGGCGTTTTCTGGCGTCCATTCCGGTCGTTTTGTTGTCTCAGCCATGCGGGAATTGAACCCTAAAGTAGAGATGGAAGCAAAAAAAGCGGCTGCGCGGCCAACGACAACCCCAAAACTTTCCCCTTCATCTGTTTACCTCCTTTTGTAAGAGAAGCATAAACGCCATTGACAGAATAGTTCGATGCCGTATAATTCCACCCGGTAAGACTTGACGATTGACGATTATCGATTATGGGTCCTCCTCCAACTCAACATCCAGTTCAAACAAATTCCACAACTCCGATGGCTGCGTCACGTCCGGGTCGAAATTGATGACTTCAGGACGAGTAACGGCGACTTTGACACGTGGAAAGAGGGGGATGGCCGGCATTTCTGTGGCAAAGATGCGCAGCGCGGTTTGATGACCGGCCACAAACGCCGGCGACCCGTAAAACGCAGCGTGCGCCTGTTGGCAGGCCGCGTCGAAATCATTGTTGACCCAGCCAGTGTTATTGAGATTATCCCAACCGCCAAACCCTTCACTCTGTGGCCCGGTGACATTAATCGCAAGCCAGTTTTGGCAAAGGGGGATTGCGGCGCTGCTCCAGGCAAACAGCGCCACGTCAAATTGCCGTCCAAAGACCGACCCATCGGGTCCGGGAGCGAACATCTCGACGTGGTTCAGGAATTCGGCAGTGAGCGCCACACCGCACTCATACCAGTTTTCGCTGACGATGTGGGCGATGGTTTTGCGCAGGTCAGATTGGGTTGTGATGAGCGTGATAGCAAACGGCCGTCCCGTTTCCGGGTCTTCACGGAGGCCATCACCGTCGCTGTCCAGATAGCCAACTGCATCTAGCAGGGCATTGGCCGCAGCGACGTCATACGGCCGTTGCGCCACGTCTGGCGGCGTCAATGGATGATCAGGCGTGGCAAACGTGTCCCACACGACAAAGGATTCGGGCATCAATTCGTTCCTGATACGCTGACGATCAGTACACATCGCCAACGCCTGCCGCGTGCGCGCATCGTCAAACCAATCGGGACGGCCGTTGCCATCCCCATATTCCCCATGCGAATTAATTCCAAAATCCAAATGTTCCCACACCATACCTGGCGTAAAGTACCCTTTTAAGTAGCCAATCGCTTCTGCTTCCAGCAAAAATGGCGCTTGATCCACATGAACTGTGCTTTGTGGAGCAAGCGCACATACACCGGACATAACCTGAGAAATGACAGAATTTAATGCAGGTAAAAATTTGAATGTCACTTGATCCAGATAAGGCAACCCTTCATCCCGGCGATAATAGAATGGATTCGGGGCAAGCTGAATTTCGCCGCCAGGTTCCCATTTCTCTACCACAAAAGGACCACTGCTCAACGGCCGTCTTGCAACCTCGTCCAACTCTGGCAATGCCTGCACGTCATATGTCTGTAATTGATGAGCAGGCAGCGGCATCCACACATTTAAGAAATAGACGTTATCCAGCCAGCCAGGCAACCCCGTCCAACGCAGCGTCAGGTCGCCGGTCTCTTCATAGCGAGCGGTACGGTCAGTGCGGAAAGTGTCTACAATGGTCGAGGGTAGAGTCACATCCCGATTGACCACAAAGCTAAACACAGAATCGGCTGCGCGCACCGGCACGCCATCTGACCAGACCATCGGTTTCAGCGTGAAGTTGACCACAAGTTGCGCCATGGTCACCGGTGAACCGTCAAAAACAACATGCTCCCCTTTAACGTTGACCACTGTCACCCCCTCAGCCAGCGTGACCACATCTCCGTTGGCGGCCACGACTCGCGCGCCTGCCTCCACATTAACCGTTTGCAGCGTCGCGTCGCCATCGTCCAGGTTAGGCAATTTCTCAATCCCCTGCGCCTGATAAGCATAATGGCGCTGCGTGATCAAGTTCTCGTAAATGGCGTGGTGAATATTGGTCTTATCAAGCATAGGCGTACTGTAAAGAAAGAGTGAATCTGGCTCACCCACCTGGCAGATGATCAATTCCTTGTGCGTCCGTTCAGGTGTCAGCGTCGGCTCGGGCGTCACCTTTGTCGGGCGTGTCGCCACGCTTGTCAGCGTAATATTCTCTCCTACGATGGGGGTGTCGGAGGATGGAGCTACCTGGCTGGGTATCGCCACGCTTGTCAGCGTGATATTCTCTCCTACCCCTCGCGTCCCCTCAATCACCTCTACCTGGCCACAAGCTACCATCAGCAACGCTAACGCCAATAACAACCACAAAACGTTACCTTTCATCTGTACCTCCTTTATGTAAGAGAAGTATAAACGCCATTGACAGAATAGTTCGACACCGTATAATTCCACCCGGTAAGACTTGACGAGTGACGAGTGACGATTGACGAGTGACGAGTGACGAGTGACGAGTGACGATTACGGATTACGGATTACCGATTACCGATTACCGATTACCGATTACCGATTACCGATTACCGATTAC
>JACSRF010000082.1 GCA_014879875.1 Anaerolinea sp. | reverse complement strand
CATTTAGATTGGTTCAATCTCCGAAGATTGAACCAATCTAGACCAACTTATTGAAGTGCCATTCCTTAACATCTATAGCAAGTTTGTACGTCTGTGTGGGAGACGGGTTTGCGCAAGATACGGGTGGAATGGGCCGGCGAATTGGCGTACACTGAACGGCATGAATAACGCAATCACTTCCCAACAAGTGCAGGATTATCAGCGTATCGAACAAGCGATTCAGTTTATGGAGGCGAATTTCCGCGGCCATCCCAGCCTGGAGGAAATTGCCGCCAGCGTTCATTTGAGCCAATATCATTTTCAACGGCTGTTTAAGCGGTGGGCGGGCATTTCGCCATCGCAGTTTATGCACTACCTGACGGTGGAATATGCCAAGGCGCGGCTGCAAGCGGCGGAGAGTGTGTTGCACACAGCGCTGGACGCCGGGTTGTCTGGGCCGGGGCGGCTGCATGATCTATTCGTGACGTTTACGGCCGTTACCCCTGGCAAGTATAAACAGCAAGGCGCCGGGCTGGAAATTGCCTATGGGTTTCACCCGACGCCCTTTGGGGAGTGCCTGTTGGCGCAAACGGAACGGGGTATTTGCGCACTGCGCTTTGTGGCCGAGGGGGAACGGGATGGTGCGTTGGCGGCGCTGCGGCAGGAGTGGGGCGCGGCGCAGTTTGTGGAGGCGGCCGTGGCGACGGCCGTCACGGTCAGGCGTATCTTTACGGGAGAGCTGTGGGATGGGGAACGGCCGTTTCATCTCCTGCTGCGTGGCACGAACTTCCAGGTGCAGGTGTGGCAGGCGCTTTTATCCATCCCTGCCGGGGCGATGGTCTCCTACCATGACGTGGCGCAGATGGTGGGCAAGCCCAGCGCTACCCGCGCCGTCGCCAATGCCATTGCGCACAATCCCATCGGCTACCTGATTCCCTGCCATCGCGTGATCAGCAAAGTGGGGCAGGCGCATCAATATCGCTGGGGCAGCGCGCGCAAAAAGGCGATTTTGGGTTGGGAAGCAGCGCAGAATACGGCACACTGATCGCCAAGGTAATCATTCACCCCCTGCCCCCTGAGCGTTCGACTGAGCTCACGCCGAAGTCTTGGCGAAGGGGGACCGGTTTCGACAAGCGCAACCTACGGGGAAGCCTGTGAATTCCATTCACAGGCTGAAACGTGGAGTACGCTAAAGCGCACTGGGAACGCCCTTCTCAACGCGCTTTCAGCGCGTTTTCTGTCTCAGCCACCGAATTCCATTCGGCAGCGACCAGAGGTAGCTAATTTAACATTGTCAAAGTAGTGATATTAATTCTTGATGATGGGCAAATACACCTGGCAGGCATTGGCCGGTTCCCACAGCCACGTCCAATCCTTGAATTCGGCGCGATGCCTGGCCCGCATACCGGATGGTTCGGGATAGATGCTGACGATTTCTGTTTGCAGGCGCGCGGCCGTTTCCGTGCCCCAGTGCGCCGGTTTTGTGATGCCGGTGTATTGCGTGAGGACGTGACGGCCGTCAAGCAGCAGCGCCGTCGTCTGGCGCGGGTGATCAATCACCATCTTCACCTCATGCCAGGCTGTATCCGGCTCCAGGTAGCTAACATTCGTCCATTCACCGGCCGGGTCGTTGTTTGTCCAGGTGCGAATAACGCCAAACTCACTCCAGGGGTTCAGGCTCCACTGGAAAGCAATGCCGTAATCAAGCCGCGTATTACCGCCATCCCAAGTGAAAATACCTCCTTCCAACGATTGCGCATTTTCGGTAGTGGTGTCATCTGGTTCCAGCAGATAGGGCAGGCGAAACTTGTAACCGCAGGTATGCACGTACTGGAAAGCGGCATCGTCAATGAAACGCTTGAAGGTAATGTTGTGCGCCATGATGATGCGGTAGAGGGTATTGGCGCGTAGTTCGCTGTAAGTTCCGTGATGGATGGTTTCAACGTCGGCCAAAGAAACAGGCACTTCGCCGTCGCGAGCGTAGAGCGCATCTCCCAAGCCAACTTCCCAACCGGACAAATCAGCGCCTTCGTACAATCTCGTTCCACTGCTGGTAGCTGACGCAGCCAAATGGGCGAGGGGGGAAGGAGCGGCGAGGGTAACGGCCGTTGCCGGGAGCATTTTGAGCAAATGTCGCCTACTGATTGACATGGTTTTGTCCTCCATTTTCATTCAGGTGCAAGTGATAATCGCGGCCGGCGCAGGTGATGACTTGGTGAATTTGGCGTGTGGCGGCATTGACAATTATGCCATGCCTGCCGACAATAGGCGAAATTCACAACAAGGAGTTTTATCATGGCACAACAATGGTCAAAAGCGCCAGAGTTACAAATTGATCTGAAAAAATCGTATACGGCGACTATCGCCACGAATAAAGGGGACATCGAAATCGAATTTTTTACCGCCGATGCGCCCAAAACGGTCAACAACTTTGTCTTTTTGGCGCGCGCAGGCTTTTACGACGGCGTGAAGTTTCACCGCGTCATCAGCAATTTTGTCATTCAGGGGGGCGACCCCACCGGTACGGGCAGCGGCGGCCCCGGCTATCGCTTTGAAGATGAGACGCGCGGCAACCCGCATAAGCATGGCACAGGGTATCTCTCGATGGCCAACGCCGGCCCGAATACGAATGGCAGCCAGTTTTTCATCACGCATTCGCCGCAGCCGCACCTGGACGGGAAGCACACTGTCTTTGGCAAAGTGACCAGTGGCATGAGTGTGGTGAATGCCATCCGCCAGGGCGACATGATGGTAAAAGTGACGGTGGTAGAGCAGTAGGCAGGGAAAATTGAGATGCGTGAAACGTGAAGCCTCTCTGATCACGTTTCACGCAGAACTGACAACACGACGACATGCAACTTTACGTCAGTCGTCTTCTGGATGATGAACACCGGCGCACGATGTTGGCCGAATTCATGCCGCAGGTCGCGCAGCAAGTCATTGTCTTAGCCACCACCAGCGAAATTGACGAGCCGACTTTTCGCTTTATGCAACTGGCCGTTGCCCGCGCCTATTTGATGGAAGCGGACAGCGCCATGGCGCAGGTCACGGAGAAGCTATTGGCAGGGCCAACAGCCTTCATTCCGGCGGACATCCTTACTATCTAATGACATTGTGATGGATTTTGAGATATTAAGCGATATTACAAATGTGGAAGTGATTGCCAGCGGCAGCGGCATTCGCGACTTAGGGCGGTTGCAGCGCAAATATGGATCAGGCAGTTGGCGTAAATTGAAAGGAGTCGCTTCAGTTTTGCTGCGGGATGATACAATACATTTAGCTGAAATTCATTGGTACGAAGCGCATGGGATTGGCCGCAAAGAGTTTAAGATCAAGTTTCCTTTACTCGATTGACTATGAAAACAAATCATGTAAGAACACAGCGTTTTGTTGTTTGTTTGAATAACGAGGGTTATGAGGCTTCTTTAGAAGTGGGCAAGCTATATCGTCTTGTACCTGACGAAAAAGCAGCCATGCATGGTTACATGCGAGTCATAGATGAAAGCGGCGAAGATTACGCATACACGACAGATCGCTTTCTGCTACTCGACTTGTCGCCGCGCAATGAAGAATCTTTGTTAGCAGTATTGTAGCCAGGCAATTTAGCGAAGGCTCAATATGGATTTCAAGGTGATCAGTTTTTGACTCTCAGGGCAAACAAGAATAGGCTAGTTGAA
>JACSRF010000083.1 GCA_014879875.1 Anaerolinea sp. | reverse complement strand
AAGAATCCCTACGGTTTAGTCAGGTGAACGGGATGCTTCACTTCGAAGACAGCCTGCCCTGAGTGCAGCGAAGGGTTCAGCATGACGCTTTTCATTTGCAAAGGACATTTTAACAATATTGAACCATGCCAGAGATATAGATAAATAAACAGCCCCTTAACAACTTCTAAACAGGTTCGTTCTATAGTTCATCTCAAGAACAACTTCCCCCTGCGTGCGCAGGCACGACAGCAGGGGCAATTAGGAGACAAAAATGGGCAAGAGAACAATGATATTATGGTTAGTTGGCATATTGCTGCTATCCATGCTGGCTGCCTGTCGTGGCAGTTCATCCCCGGCAGCGGCAAGCGCCGTGACGAGTGCGCAGACAACATTGCCTGTGACCGGCGCAGAAGTGGAGGTGGCTGCCGCAGCCATCACCAATGAGGTTACGGCCAGTACAGAGAACGCCGAGATAATAACCACATCGGCCGCCGCAGCCATTGCCGCGAACAGCGTGGCGCACAATGCTGACGCCGACCCTGTGCAGGACAGCGCCGCCGTCACCCAAATCAGTTTACAAGGCGATACGCTTACCGTAACCGGCGCTGGCGTTACCGTCAACGGCCGTCAAGCCACCATCACCGCCGCCGGTACGTACAACCTCGCCGGATCTCTCACCGATGGACAAATTATTGTGGATACGGCCGATGCCGGGGTCGTTCAGATCATCTTCGCCGGCGTGGACATCCACAGCGCGACGAGTGCGCCGCTCAACATCATCAACGCGGAGGAAGTGGTGATTCTCCTGGCCGATGACAGCATCAACACCATCGCCGACGGCCAGACCTATACCTTTGCCAATGCCGAAGAAGATGAACCCAACGCCGCCATTTTCAGCAAGGCTAACTTGACCATCTATGGGAACGGTTCCCTGGCCGTGACCGGAAATTACAACGATGGCATTGCCAGCAAAGATGGACTCGTCATCGCCGGCGGGACGATTACCGTCAACGCAGTAGATGATGGTATTCGCGGCAAAGATTACCTGATCGTCAAAGATGGCGTGATCACCGTGACGGCGCAGGGTGACGGCTTGAAAGCGGATAATGAGGAAGACGCGACCCTGGGATATATCGCCATTGAGAACGGCGTCATCAACGTCACCGCTGGCGGGGATGCGCTTCAGGCGCAAACAGATGCGCTGATCACGGGTGGGGAATTTGTGTTAACGGCCGGTGGGGGGAGTGACGGCCGTATCACCGCAACCACCTCCGCCAAAGGGATCAAGGCCGCGGTGAATGTGGTCATTGATGCCGGAACCTTTACCATCAACACGGCCGATGACGCCATCCACTCCAACAACAACCTGGTCATTAATGGCGGCTCGTTCCTCATCGCTACCGGCGATGACGCCATTCATGCCGATGCGACCCTGACCATCAACGCTGGCGATGTGCGCGTCACCCAATCGTTTGAGGGCATCGAGAGCGCCGTCATCACCATTAATGGGGGCGACATTCACATTGTCTCTAGCGATGATGGCTTGAACGTTGCCGGGGGGAATGATGGTTCCGGTATGGCGATGGGGCCGGGTTTTGGCGGCGGGTCGGGCGGCCGTGCGGGACGCGGCGGCATGGCCGGGCAGGGGGTTGGGCAAGATACTTTTGCCGCGACCAATGACCAATACCTGTATATCCATGGCGGGTACATTGTGGTGGATGCGGCCGGGGATGGTATTGATGTCAACGGCGCCATCGTCATGACCGACGGGGTGGTCATTGTTCATGGCCCGACACAGCAGATGAATGGCGCGTTAGACTATGATGTCTCCTTCACCATGACGGGTGGCTTGCTGGTAACTGCCGGCAGCGCGGGCATGGCGCAAGCCCCAGACGCCTCGTCTACGCAGCCCGTCTTGCTGCTCAATTTGAATGGCACGGCCGAGGCGGGCGCGTTGATGCACATTCAGAGCCGTGATGGGCAGGAAATTCTCACCTTTGCGCCTGCCAGGCAGTACCAGTCCATCACCTTCTCATCACCGGCGCTTGTGCAAGGGACGACGTATGATGTGTATTACGGCGGCAGCACAACCGGCGTTGCCAGCGATGGCCTATACCAGGGCGGGAGTTATACGCCTGGCAGTAACTATACGAGCTTTACCGTTTCCAGCATGGTGACGCGGTTAGGGAATACGTTCAGATAATGACCTGCTGCCGTGGCTCGCGTACCCACCAGCGCATGAGGGCAAATCCTGCTAACCCGATGACGGCGCTGGTGGCGAAGAGCCAGCCGTAGCCGATATTTGCCAGCCCGGCCCCCAACAAGGGGGCCGTGGCGCTGACCAGCCCAACGGCCGTATTCGACAATCCCACGTAAGTCGGCCGTTTATCCGCCGGGCTGAATTCCAAGACCACCAGAATACCGGAAATGAGGAAGGCGCTGCTGTAGACGCCGAGCAAAACGAAGACCAGGTAATACCAGACAGGCGTGGGTGCAAACCCGGCCGTGGTAAAGGCCAACAGCAGCGCCACCCCACCGACTTCCAGCACAATCTTGTGCCCCATGCGGTCGGCCACCAGCCCAAAGAGCAGATTGCCGACCGTCTGGCCGATGAGCAGAACGGCCGTATACACCCCCACCGTCCTATCCGCAATGTCCCAACGCTGTATGGCAGCCACCGTCACAAACCCTGTGCCCATACCGGCCAGCGCCAGTGTCAGCCGCGCCGCCAAAAAATGGCGAAAATTGTCATCACGCCGCAGCAGGCGGGGCAAATCGGCCCAAAAATGGCGCGTACTCTGGCGCGGCGCGCTGATCGGCTGCACCGGTTCCCGCGTTAAAGCCAGGAAAAACCAGCTCAAGGTGATGAAAACGGCCGCTCCCAGAAACACATACACAAAATTGGTGGGAAAGGGAAAAGCTTGCAGCAACCAGGCGCTTAAACTGGCGGCCAGTGTCCCCGTGCCCGCCCCCACAAACATAGTTGTGCCAAAGTAACGGCCGCGCCGGTTGACAGGAAAACAGCGGGCGATCAAATCTTGCCAGGCCGTCGCTACAATACCTGCCCCCAGCCCATGCCAGGCATACCCCAAAAAGAAGAGCAGCAGCGCCCACAGTGGCGAATGCGCGGCGACAACGGCCGCTAACACCATCACCCACATCGGCAGCCGTTCCAGGAAAAAGCCGAGGTTGACGACCACCGGCTTCTTGCGCGCCAGCCGTTCCACCACGTTGGCCGTGAAAAGCTGTGGTAAAAACCAGGAACCCTGGGCGATCATCGCCACCAGGCCAATTGCCAGCGGGCTGGGGGTGAGTTTGCTGACGAACAGGGGCACGATGGTTGTCGAAGAGATGAAACTCAAGCCAAACCAAAACGTAGCCCCATCGAGCAGGTTAACGGCAAAGTTCCAGCGGTAATTTTGCTCAACTTCGGCGACGATTTCGCTATCGGTGCGCGCGGGCACAGGTTGGTCTGCCTGCAACAGCCAGCGCATGGTGACATGGAAGCGGTTTGCCAGCGGCATGGTATCCCTCAACAGAAGAACCGCGTTCCTTTCGAGGAACGCGGTTCTTGATCCCAGTTGGTTAGTTGGCTAGAAACAAACGGCATGGTTCATTCCAAGTAATTTGTGCTTTACAAATCTAGCAAGAAAGCGCGTCATGCTGAACCCTTC
>JACSRF010000501.1 GCA_014879875.1 Anaerolinea sp. | reverse complement strand
ACGCTTGATTTCTCCTGATCTCCGTGTCACTCTGTGTATCCTCCGTGCAACTCCGTGTAACTGGAGGTTACACGGAGAGGAAGAAAGAGGAGACGCTGCATGAAAGTTTTGATTACGGGGAATCGGGGACAATTAGGAACCGCTCTACAGGCCATGTTAACGGCGCATGAGGTGTCCGGGTTTGATTTGCCGGAGGTGGATATCACGACGAAGGAGGCGGTGTTTACGGCCGTTGCCGCCACCGCGCCCGACGTCGTCATCCACTGCGCCGCTTACACCAACGTGGATGGCTGCGCGAAGGACCCGGAACTGGCATACCGCGCCAATGGCCTGGGCGCGCAAAATGTGGCGCTGGCCTGCCTGGAGTTTGGCGCGGCGATGGTACACGTCAGCACCAATGAGGTCTTTGCCGGGGATCGCCTGGATGGGTATGAAGAGTGGATGCCGTTAAATCCGGTGAATGCTTACGGCCGTTCCAAAGCGGCCGCCGAATTCCATGTACGCACCATTTCGCCCCGTCACTACATCACGCGCACGGCCTGGCTGTATGCCCCTGGCGGCCGTAATTTCATTCACGCCATTCTCAACCGCGCCCGCGACAACGGCCGTTTGCGCGTCGTGATAGATGAAGTGGGCAACCCCACCTATGCCAACGACCTGGCCGCCGCCATTGCCCAGCTCATTGAGACGCACCAATATGGCACGTACCACCTGGTCAACAGCGGCGCGGTGTCGCGTTGGGAATTTGCCAACGAAATTTTGCGCCAGGCGAGGTTGAGCGGCGTTGTCAACACGCCAATCCTGGGTAAGGAGTTCCAACGCGCTTCCACCCCACCCCCTTACGCGGCGCTGCACAACATTGCCGGCAAAGCGATTGGTATTGAATTACGGCCGTGGCAAGATGCGCTGGCTGAATATCTGCAATTGACAGGGTAAGTCTTCGCTGTGGCGGTCTTTTACCGAACCACCCGACTGGCACGGTCAGGAGGCCGGCCAGAGCAGAATGCTTACACGCCATCGTCGTCACCCTGTTAAATTGTTATGCCGATGCGCCCAGGGTCACTTCTTTATGCAGCGTGCCGGCGCGGGGGTGAACGGCCGTTATCGTCACCACCGACCCTGGCGCAGCCTCAATCACCCATTCTATCTTAACCCGTTCTTTGGTGGCGCCATTGCCCCAAAGTGGGCTGCTGAGCTGCTGGTCACGGCCGTCTAGCTGCCCCAGCATCGTCTTCGGCTTGCCTGTAACCAGTTTGGCCCCTTCGGGCAGCGTCAGGTCTACTTCCAGTTCACGCACTACCTTTTGCTCCAGCGCTCGCTTGCTGACGTTGGTAGGCAGCCAGCCGGTGTTGTGGACGACGACGCACAGCCAATGCAGGCTGCCCGTCGTTTGTACATCTACCTGATACCACTCCAGTCGAGGTGATGTGAGGCATTGGTACAAGGCAAAATCGGTGAGCGGAGCTACTTCCTTTTCCAGCAAGGAGAGCGGCGGGTTGCGCCAGGTATTGAAAAAATCCCAACCGCCCAGTTCCACCTTGCCCAACTGCGGATGGTCAAATTCGTACCAGTCCACCCATCCTTTGCCGCCAAGTGCGTCATCGTTCCATTTCATGATCGCCAGATCATCTTCCAGTGGATGTTCGCGGAACCAATCCATGTATTTGTAGTCGGTGATGCCTGCCTGCCGCTGCACGCTCCAGATTTCGCAGGTCCAGGCGTAAACGCCCAGGTGGTCGTACATCCAATCGTCGAATGTGCCCTTGATGAACTCTTTCGGGTCATATTTGAAGTCGTGGAAAACGGAAACGGCCGGATAGCCAGTCAGTTCTTTGGCCTTGGCGCCCAGCTTTTTGTAGGTGTACAGGTCTGCTGTGGGCAGGGTATCGTCGCTGCCTTTTGTTGGCGGGCGCAAGTAGACGCCGCTGAAGGTGTGGTAGCTGATGGAACCGGTGATATTGGGATGGTCTGCAATCCAGCGCATAGCGGCTTGTGGCTCTGGTTCGCTGCCGGGGTAATGCCCGGCGCCTTGCTCGTTAGGTTCCCAAAAAACGGGGAACTGTCGGTTGAGGTCTAGCCCTTGCTGCGTCGGCGCGGAGGCGATGGTGACGCCGTCGTAGTTTTGGATGCTGCCTTCGGGGAGGACGCGGTAGAAATTGCCGCCGGGTGGCTCGTCGGCGGCGCGGAGAATCATCAGCCGGGGATCTTCGGAGTGAATTTTCCAGGCGCCGTTGGGGTCTGGCAGGCGCATTTGCAGGATACGGCCGTCGCCATCCACATCTTCCTGGTGCAGTCCATCCAGCTTATCCATGCGTGGGTAAGGGCGGGTACTGCTGCGCACGTAACGGGGAACGTCGGCCAGCGCCCACTCCGCGCCATCGGGGTTGAGGCGAGGCACAATGTAAAAAGCGCGGGTGTCCAGGGCATGGGTGACTTTTTCATCGGCGCCATAGGTGGTGAGCAGTTTGTGCAGCAGGTGCAAAGCGGCCGTCGAGGCGGAAACTTCGGTGGCATGGATGTTGCCATCTACCCACATGGCCGGCTTTTCACTGTCGGGACCACTGGCAAAATTGGTGACCATCATCACCCAAATGTCGCGCCCTTCATAGCTTTTACCCAAACTTGCCAGCTTGCACAAGTTGGAGAACTGCGCCGCCCACGCTTGCAGGTGTGCGGTCAGGTCATCGTAACGGTAGTATCGGTCAAAACGCATTGCTTCGCTCACAAAAAATCTCCTATATGAATGTAGGGCGAACTTTCCAGTTCGCCCGCGCAAACTGGAAAGTTTGCGCTACAAATTGCATAAGATAAGGCACGGCCGTCCTCCCTCAATGTATTTGTACCGGCTCCTTAATAGCCCCCTGGGCAAACAGCGGGATGGGCTGCCACCCGGCCGGGGGCGTGGTTTTGCAAATGGCAACGGCCGTATTCTTATAGTCCGGTATCTTCGCGCGTTTGTCTAGCTGTACGGCCGTTAACAAATTCGCCGCCGCCTCCGCAAAATGGAACGGGATAAACACCGTACCGCGCGGCGAACGCCCCGTCACCAATACCCGCAGCCGAATCGCTCCCCGCCGCGAACTCACCTCCACCCAATCTCCTGTCTCCAGCCGTAGTTCTCTGGCGTCGTCCGGGTGCATCTCGCATGTCGCCTCCGGATAAATCTCATGCAGCTTCGAGTTGCCGGTCATCGTGTTACCGTGCCAATGGTACAACACCCGCCCCGTGCTCAAGTTAAAGGGGTACGCCGCGTCCGGCTGCTCTGACTCCGTGCCAAATTCCACCGGCCAAAACTTACCGCGCCCGCGCGGGAACTCCTCGGCAAAGAGGTAAGGCGTGCCGGGATGGTCAAAGCTAGGGCAGGGCCAATGGACGCCCCCTTCTCGCTCAATGCGCGCATAATCAATACCGCCAAAGTCGGGCGTCAACTGGCGCATCTCTTCCCAAATCTCGCCAGGATGGCTGTACGTAAAGCTGGCGGCCAACGTCACGTCCAGCCGCTGCGCCACACGCTGCGCCAGGTCACAGATAATGTCCCAATCAGGGCGCGACTGGCCGACGGGGGAAACGGCCGTGCGGCAGCGCTGCACACGACGGTCCGTATTCGTAAAGGTGCCATCTTTCTCGGCAAAGCTGGTCGCGGGTAAAATCACGTCCGCCAATTCGCCCGTCTCGTTCACAAAAATGTCCTGGCAGATCAATAGTTCCAACTGCTCCAGGGCGTGGCGCGTGTGTTCCTGATTCGGTTCGCTCATCATCGGGTTCTCGCCGACAATGTACATGCCGCGCACGGCCCCGGTCACGGCGCCATCCACCATTTCCGTGGCCGTCAACCCCGGCGTAGGATTGAGCTGCGCGCCCCAAAATTGGGCGAATTTAGAGAGAACGGCCGTATCCGTCACCGGTTGGTACGCCGTAAACACCCCTGGCAGCCCGCCGCTGTCTGAGCACCCCTGCACGTTATTCTGTCCGCGCAGTGGATTCAGTCCCGTGCCCGGCTGCCCCACGTGCCCACACAGCAGCGCCAGATTCACCAACGCCAGCGTATTGTCCGTGCCATGTGTACTCTGGCTGATGCCCATGCCCCAATAAATAGCGCCGCGCTCCGCGCTGGCGTACAGCCGCGCCGCCTCCCTGATTTGCTGAGCCGGCACGCCGCTGACTGCCTCCGCCCATTCCGGCGTGTACACTTCCAGCGATTCCAGATACTCCGCAAACCCCTCCGTGCGCTGCGCAATAAAGTCCGGGTTGTGCAGCTTCTCCTGCACCACCACGTGCGCCATCGCCTGGAAAACAGCCACGTCCGTACCCGGCTTTTGCCGTAGCCAGAGCGTGGCAAAATCACTCATCTCCACCTGGCGCGGGTCTACCACAATTAACCTGGCCCCATTTTTGCGCACCGCTCGTTTCAGGAAATTGGAGATAACCGGGTGCGTCTCGGTGGTGTTGGAGCCGGTGACGATGAACACATCCAGGTTTTCCATCTCCGCAATGGAGTTGGACATGGCGCTGGTTCCCAGGGATAACTGCAACCCCGTCACCGACCCGGCGTGGCAGAGGCGGGCGCAGTGGTCTATGTTGTTCGTGCCCAACAGCGCACGCACAAATTTCTGGAAGACGTAGGTATCTTCGTTGGTCGCTTTGGCGCTGGCATAGGTGGCGATGGCGTCGCCGCCATGCGTCTGCACCAGGCGCACCAATTCGTCCGCCACGTAATCGAGCGCCTCATCCCAGGTGGCTTCACGCCACACAGGCGGCGCGCTGCGCCCCTCTTGCCGGTTGGCGCGGATGAGCGGGGTTTTGACGCGGCGCGGATGGCGCACGTAATCGGTGCCAAAGCGCCCTTTGACGCACAACATGCCATAGTTGGGCGCGGCATCAAAGGGCGCTTCGACGGCGTAAATGGTGTTCTCTTTGACGTGCAAATTCATCTGGCAACCCACCCCGCAGTAGGGGCAGGTTGTGCGGACTGTTTTATCAGGTGTTATCATCAGGCGCCTCCGTGAGCCATATTCCGTGTTCCGTATAAATCGCTTCTCGTTCTTCGGCTAATCCTTCGAGCAAATCAACCAGTGTCACACCTTCTTCATCCATGATCGCCGAAAACAGCTTGGATAATTCCGGCAAAAGCGTTTGCTTGGGCGACAAGAACAGCGCATCGCCAATTTGCACCAGATTGAGCATTTCAAGATTGTCGGCTTCTTTGGCCCATTGATCACGCACCGCCTGCGGGATGGTGATTTGGCCGCGCTCGTTTAAGCGAACGGTATATGATTTGGTCATTTCGTACTCGCTCATCACATTTTCCGAAAATCAGATTTTCTGAATCATAGCATGTTTGGAGAAGTTAGATGGCCGGGTTTATGAAACAGTCAGGTGGGTAACGGCCGTAACCAGCCCGCTCTACACAACTAAATGTATGCCGCTATTCCGCTCTCAAAAGCTTCCTTATCACCATGTTTGATGCCGTGCAATGCCTCATACAAAGCATACGTCCCCCTGTAAAAGTGGGCACGCTCCAACGTGGACTCGATATTGGGGTAAGCGGGGATATATCGGGCAAAGAACGATTCTCCATAACTCATCGCGGCCGCAATATCAAGCGCCGAATCGCCCAGACCGGCAAAGCCAAAATCAATGATGCCGGTTATGACCTGGTTTTTTCGGTCGTACAAAATATTTCCAGGGCCAAAATCACCGTGCCGAAGAGACGGTTTGTACGCATGTAATCTTGGCTCATCCAAATAGGTCTCAAAGTGATTGACAACCCAATCGCAGGCATCAGGCCGCATAAAGGGAAAAAGATGTTCCCGAAATTCCGCATACAGCGCTGCCCACTCTTCCCGGCTGTCGTTGATGAGCAAATCTGTTCCGAATATCGCGACAGGGATGCTGTGCAGTTCTTTGAGAAATCCTGCCAATTGTGTAGCCAGGTTTTGGAGATGTTCATCATCCTCAATGCTGTGGAGCGTTTCCCGCCAGAGTGGTTCACCTGGAATCTTTTCATAACCCATAAACACCTCGCCTATTTTTTCTGTGTCTGTGCTTGTGTAAACAGGATTGGGAACGGGCAGCGTTGTGTGATTTTGAATACGGCTGAGGATGCGTATCTCATTCTGAATGGATTGGACGCCTTCAGGGTATCTTGGAAAACGGAAGATGATTTCATCGTTGACAATCAAAATGTCATTGTACTGCCCATCTTTGTTATGCAAACAGCTATTGTGGATGGACAAGTCTGGATAGGCTGCTTGAATAGCCTGTAAATACGCTGCTTGTAAGCTCATCATAATCTAATCAAGTTCTGATTCCTCTAATCTAAATTCAGCGAATTCGGTAAGGCTCTTTGTCGGTCAGGAAGGCCAGCAAATAGTGACCTTTCGGGTGGTTTTGCAGCCAATGACGGATTTCCTGGACACGGCCGTAATCCTCCACCCCAAACCGCTCCACATACATCTGCTCCAACCGATCACGCACTTCTTTTTCTTTCAATTTATCCTGCCAGACTCGTGTGAAAAAGGCATTCACCTGATGGTGTAAGTTCATCCCTTTGACCGCATCCCATTCATGACGGTCAAACCAGATACCGTTACACGTTTCGCAACGGTCCAGGTGAAATTCTACATGAGGCCAAATACGATAACGGCGTAAGAAACGGCCGCAATCAGGGCAAATTGTCGCCACTTGCGAATCGGTCTGTGGTATTTGTGTATTGATAACAGGCTCTTGCTGCGGTTCATTTTCCAAAGTTTTAAGCCACACCAGATAATCATTGGCCGATATCCAGATACCGCCACAGTCGCCACATTGCCTGGTTGGCAATTCGGATTCAAGAAAAACTTGCTTTAAAGTTGCTTTTTTACACACTGGGCACTTGTTCATAATGTTTTGCGGAATTTTTCACAAGGTGACTATAAATGATGAAACGCGCTACGGCGCGTTTCTAAGATAACGAGTTGAGTTTCCAGCTACTGTTCATTTGTCCTACTCTTCAAACACACCAGTTTCACGAAAATATTGCTCGATTCGATCAACAAAGCGTTGAGCATTTAACAACATTTCTTCGGCTGACTGCCTATCAACGGTCAAATCATCAGCATAATCAACTTCTTCTCGTTGACGACGCGCTCGTTGATACAGGCGACTAAATTCTGGTTCAATTTGCCCTGTCTTCACCAAATATTGTGAAAAGGCTGCTTCTACGCCGGCATGTTTGGCCCGTTGAATTGAGTGGCTAAATAGCGCTGCCGAAGCCATGTAAAAAATGGCATAATATGCTCGACTGATAGCCGCTCGAAAATGCCCATAAGCTATATTGTGACGAACTGTTTCTAGTTCTTCACGGGCGCGCTCTAAGCGTAATTGAGCATAGGCTCGGATTTGTTCTTCCATAGCAGAATGCCGTCTCGCTTCAGGTTTTGATAAAACGGAAACAGTCTGGATTGCATTCGTTGGTATTGCTCAACGCTGTAAATAACATCTGAAATGACGACATCATGGTCGAACTGCACTTGCCAGGCCAGGTTCGCCAGTTCGTCACACAGGGTAGGGCTTTCTTGACGAATAAGAATGAATAGATCTATGTCCGATTCAGCAGTGGCGACGCCTCGTGCATAGGAACCGTATAACATGATGGCAACAACTTCATTGCCGAAATCAGTTATCACTTGTTGCAGATAATCACGGATGGCCGCTTGCGTTGTTGAGGAGATGCCTGGCAGCAGCGTACCCAAATCCGGTATTTCATGTTGTTTGGCTACGGCCGTAAACTGTTCCATATAAACTCCGAAACTGAATAAACCCCTATCCCACCCTCACTTTTCGTAGACAGACCAGCGCGTGGTGCTAACAATAACAATGCCCGATACGCTTGTGACATTGCTGGGCGTAATTTGTGCTACAGGAATCGAACCCATTGGCGCAGCCCCTAACGCCAACCAGAGGTGGCTTTACAGGCCAATCCAACTTATCCCAGTTGGCGGGTTACGCTCGCCTCTGCCCATAAAAAGTTACCAACTTATTCAATCTTCAATCAAATCTGCTTGCCAGTTCATCTCTTGAATGCGCGAATCCAGTTCGCGGTATCGCCGGGCCACATCGTCTATCTGTTTCTGAATGTCGTGAATATTGATTGTGCTGAAATATTTGACTTCAGAACGGCTGAAACGGGATTGGGTGACAGTCGCGGCCTGGACCAGCGCAGTGAGAACATTTCGTTTAAGGGCGAATGCGTCCCGCTCCGCCAGAGCTTCTGTCATTGTCATCTCCGATTCCAGTTTGGTAACAGCGTTTGTCCTATTGATTTGCTTGACGAGTCTGGTTAACTCGGCAAGGGTTCGCTCCATTTCAGACAGGAGTTCAGTCGGATCTTCAGGCGGGGTTTCTCCTTCCTGAACTTTGGCGCTGCGCGTCAATCGCTCGCGTAATTGTTGGATTCTTTTCTGGGCGTCAGCCCGGTTGATTAATGCTTCTGCCAGTTTCATTTCAGATCTCTCATTTTAATGATATTCGGGATGTTGGTTAATGAATTTGGTGAGGCCGGTAACGGCCGTTTCCCTTACCCGCCTCTGCACCAACGGACTCCAACCCAGTAAGATGCCTGTTGGCCCCAACGCCATGCGCGTCCAGCGCCATAGATCAAAACTGTCCTGATGCCGGATGATCAGGCCATCCTGAAAAACAAAAGTGGCCTCAATGATGTTGTGAACTCTGCGCCCGGCGCCAGAAAATGTGTACGTTGCTTCCCAATGCGCCCGCCCCGTCGCCCCATCAGCCTGCACGTCAGAAAAAGTCACCTGTAAATCCTTGCCGCGCTCGCAAAGCATGTGCCACATTGCTTTGGCCCGCTTGCCATGCAAATCGGTAAAAACGGGGTCGGAAAAGTGTACGTCAGGATGATAGCAGGCAATCATCTCGGCATAGTCACGATGCTGAAATGCAGTATAAAACGATTCGATGAGATGCGAATGGGCCGTCATATCATGCACCATCTTATGAAACTATATGCTTTTTACGCCGACTCTGCCGCGTTTGCGCAAACACTTCATCGGGGCTGAGTCCCTGCTCCAACAGCGCCTGTCGCTTTGGTTTCAACGCGCCGGTGGGGCAGACGCCCACGCACTGCCCGCAAAAGACGCAGGTCGTGTCCGGCATGGGGTCATCCAGAAAGGTAGCGATCTTGGTGTGGAAGCCGCGCCCTGCAAAACTGAGAGCAAAGGCGTACTGCGCATCCTCGGCGCAGACCTGCACGCAGCGCCAGCAGTTGACACACTGGTTGTAATCGCGGATGTAAAACGGGTTGTCGTCGTGAATGGGCGCTTCGCGGCGCGCGCCGCCAGCAAAACGGTCGGCGTCCGCGCCGTACTCGGCCAGCAGTTCGAGAATTTGTGGCGCTTCGGCCAGGTCTACGGTGGCGGCGAGCATTTCCAGGATGGTACGCCGGCCGCGCTGTACTGCGTCGCTGTCCGTTTGCACCTTCATGCCGTTGTTGCAGGGGGTGACGCAAGCGGCCGCCTGCACCCGCCCCCCGGTATCTACGGAACAGACGCGGCACAGACCATTGGCTGTGAGGTGGGGGTGGTAGCAGATAACGGGGATTTCGATGCCCAATTGTTTGGCGGCGTCGAGGATAGTTGTCCCGGCCGGAACAGTGATTTCCTGGTCGTTAATGGTTAATGTTACGGTATTGCTCACGATCTTCTCCATGGACTGTCAGTTTGACAACGGATTGGCAGGATTTACGGATTCTCCTTGCCGTCATTGTATCATACATCAGGAGCGACCAACTCCGGCCACAGTTCAATGGCGCTGAGCACGGCCGTTCCCGCCGTCTGCCCCAGCCCGCAAAGCGAGGTATGCGTCATGGTATAGCCAATATCTTCCAACGCTGCCTTGTCGCCGGGGCGCGGCCCGCCATTGTGGGCGATGCGCGCCAAAATTTCCAACTGCCGCTGCGTACCAAGCTGGCAGGGGTAACATTTGCCACAGCTTTCATGAGCGAAGAAGTGCGCCAGGTGGTAGAGGGACTGCCGCAGATCGGCCGTTTCATCAAAAACCATCACCACGCCAGAGCCGAGGGGGAAGTTGTTCGCTTTAGACGATTCGTAGGTGAGCGGCATATCTAATTTATCTGGCGGCAGAAAAACGCCGGCCGCGCCGCCCATCAACACCCCCTGAATCGCCTTGCCGCCGGGCACGCCGCCGGCCAGCTCAATGAGTTCGCGGATGGTCAGGCCAAAGGGCAGTTCATAGACGCCGGGTCTGGCGATGTGGCCGCTGAGGCAGAACCATTTCGTGCCTGGCGAATCGGGCGTGCCCAATTTCAGCCACTCCTCCAGCCCTACGGTCAGCACGGCCATGGCCGCCACCAACGTTTCCACATTGTTGATCGCCGTCGGCTGTTGGAAGAGGCCATGCGTGGTAGGGAACGGTGGTTTGATGCGCGGAAAGCCCCGTTTGCCTTCAATGGCTTCAAACAGCGCCGTCTCTTCACCACAAATATAGGCCCCAGCCCCCAGGCGCACTTCAATATCGAAGTTGAAGCCTTCTTTGCCGAGGATGTTTTGCCCCAGATAACCAGCCTGACGCGCGCGGGTAACGGCCGTTAGCAACCTTCGATACCCACGCGGATACTCGCCGCGAATAAAAATCCAGCCATTCTCCGCGCCAATGGCATATCCGGCAATCGTCAACGCTTCAATCATGCCAAAGGGGTCTTCTTCCAGCAAGCCGCGATCCTTAAACGTGCCCGGCTCGCTCTCATCCGCGTTGGCGATCACATGCTTTTCCGCCGGCGTACCGGGGGCGCTGCGCGTAAACTTCCACTTCAAGCCGGTGGGGAACATCGCCCCGCCGCGCCCCAAAATCTTACTCGCTTCCAGGGTGGCGATGATTTCCTCTGGGGTCATAGTCAGCGCTTTACGCAGTGTGGCATAACCACCGTGCTGCTCATAGTCGTTCAGGCTCCAGGGGATGACTTTGCCCGCGCGTGCCAGCTTGAGCATTGGCCCGCCATATTTTTGAATACGGGGTTCCGGGTGCGCGTTGGCAAGAAAGTTATCCACATCATCTGGCGTCAGGTTCCCGGCGGGGTTGCTGCCATGCAAGGCATTCGGGCCGTGCTCACACATGCCCAGGCAGGGGACACGCTCATAAGTCACGCTGCCGTTGCGGCTGGTTTCGCCAGACTGTAAGCCCAGCCGTGCCTCCAACGCCGCCATGAAATCGGCCGACCCACGCAGGCGACAGGCAATGTCATCACAAACGCGGATCACCCGTTTGGCGGTCGGTTCGTTGTAAAACATGGTGTAAAACTCAATAACGCCATGTACCTCGGCCAGGGGCACGCGCAAGGTACGGCTGATGGCTTCTTGCACCGGGCGGGGCAGCCAACCATATAATGCCTGGACTTCATGCAAGAGGGGGAGGAGGGCGTCACGGGAACGGCCGTGATACTGCGCCAGTATCGGTTCCAGCAAAGTCAAGTCTACAGAATTGATCACGATGTCACCTCTTATTACTGCTTTACCGTTGTCTATCGCTGATTATACAGGAGATTTCAGGAACGTGGCACACGAACACATACAAAAAGCGTCGGCAGTGTTATACTGCCGACGCTTTAACGAACAATGCGTGGTGGCGCTCCGGCAACCCGGAACACCACCTGCATATTCTTACGGTTGCCTGATGATGAACGGCAGGTAGATGTAGGACATCGGTGGTGCGGTGACAACGGCCGTCGTCGTCAACGTGCTGTCAGCAGTCGCCGTGGCGTCGTTAGCCGATGTAACCGTCACAACCACGCTGTCGGTGTCCATATCTGCGGCATTTGCCGGGATAGCCACCAACACGGTCACATTCCCCGCTGCACCCGCATTCAACGTTACCGAAGCAGGTAGCGTAACGCTCCAGTCACTGGCCCCGGCCGAGAAGTTGAAGGTGTCCACCACGTTACCGTTGTTGGTAATCGTCAGCGTGTACGTAACCACCGTACCGGGCGCGCCAGATAGAGCGGCCGCCTCTGGGGAAATGCTGACACCATAGACCGGCGTGACAACGGCCGTTGTCGTCAACGTCACGCTGTCTGCAGCCGTCGGGTCCGTTTGCGAGGTTGCCGTCACAACAGCGACGTCATCGTCACCATCCGCGGCGCCCGCCGGCACAGCGACAGTGACCGCTACCGTCGTGCTATCACCGGCTGCCAGGGTCACGCTGCTGTCAGACAACGTCGTTACCCAGACGCCAGTCGCGGCCAGGTCGAACGTATCCGTATCCGTGCCGGTATTGGTCAGCGTCAGTGTATACGTGACTGTTGTACCCGTTGCGCCAGACAGTTCCGTCTCCGCGGCGGTCAATTCCACGCCATATACATCCTCTACCGTCAGCGTCACCGGCACTTCGACCAGCGGCTGCACAGGATCGTTGCTGTAGACACACAGCGTCGCGCCATAGTCGCCGGGAGCCAGACCATCGCTGTCCAGGCTCACCGTCACGTTGCTGCTGGCGCCGGCGGCCGTGCTGCCATTGTCCGGCGTCACGCTCAACCACGCGATATCCTGCGGTGAGGCACAGGCAGAAGCCGAACCGCCTTCAATGACGAAGGGCATATCCTGCTGTGTCAGCGTGCCGCCATCATTCGCCGGACCCCAGGTCCCGGTGAACTGCAACGCATTCCCCGTTATCGTCTGGCCGATGATCGTCACCGGCGGCGCCCAGGGGCCGGAAGCCAGCGAGCCATCCGTCGTCCAGTCGAACCAATAGGTACCGGCCGGTAAGTTAAGGCCACCCAGATCCGCCACATTGGCCATAATCGGCCGGGTCGTGTTCCCAATCGAAGTTTCCGACGTACGGTAGATGTTCGACCAGGCAGTAGACGTCATGCGATTTGTGGTCAGGTCGCCAAAGACGACGCTGGAACCAGCATCGTTCGGCGGGCCATCCCAGATTTGCACGTACACGCCGGTGATGGTGGAGACCGTAGTCGAACCAGTCTGGTAGGCGTAGAAGGTCACGCTGTCCAACGTCCAGCCGCCAGCAGGGACGGTGAAGTCGTCGGCCATGCGGTTGCCAACGGCGAATTGATTGCCAAAGCCGAGGGTGGTCATCAGCAAGGTGGAGTTTTGCAGCCGGGAGTCGTCCGCGCCACCCGCGCCACCGCCAGGATGGGTAACCAATGGTCCGTTATCGTACAAAACGTCTTCCGGGGTACGGGCCGGCGGCGCTTCCACAATGTTCCAGGTCAGGTCGCCAGTCCCCGCATTGGTGATGGTCAGCGGGGCCGTGGTTTGCGCGCCATAATCCAACGTCACATCTACCGCTGTCGGATCAACGACAATGGTTGGCTGCATTTCGACCGTCAGTTCCACCGACACAGCAACAACTGGCATACTGGGGTCATCACTCTCCACACAGAGCAGGCCGTTGTATGTATTACCTGGGGTCAGTCCGGTCGAGTCGAACGTTACCGTCACATCGTCGTCATCGCCAACCGGCGTGACGCCACTGGTAGGCGTAACGCTCAACCATGTCACGTCACCAGGTGTGGCGCAGGCGGTGGGCGCTTCGACAATATCCCAGGTCAGCTCGCCGGAACCGGTATTGGCGATGTTCAAGTTCCGTGTGCTGGTGGTATTGGGAGGCTGGCTGCTGGTCAGGCTGGTGGGAGTGACGACAATCTCTGGTGTGCTATCCAGCAATACCTCAACGTCATCAATCTGGAACCACCAATCCCAACCGGGGGCAAAGTAGGTGAAGCGCAGCTGCAGCATCGGTTGGCCGATGTACGCGGAGAGATCTACGATGTTTTGCGCCGGGCCACGGTCGCTGACCAGGTAAGTTTCCAGGTTGATCCAGGTTGCGCCGCCATCGGTGGAGATATCCACCGTACCCTGGTCGGCCACGCCGAGGTCACGGTAATCGTAACGATAAAGCAAGACCGGGCTGGTACCCCCCGTCAGGTTGAAGAAGGGGGTGCGCAGTTCGGTGTTCATCGTTGTGCCGGACCCGCACCAGTCGGAGTTCGCCTCGGCGGCAAAGCCATCGCCGCCGGTGAGGTTAGCTTTTCCGGTTGTCTGTGTGCTTTCCCAGACGCAGGTTCCGCCGTTGTTGAGGATCGTCCAACCGGCGGGCGGGAACCCGGCCGTGCCGGCGTTGAAGTCTTCCAATGGCAGCCCGTTAGAGGGCGTCACGACGGTCACTGTCGCCGCATCGGTTGCCGTGGAAACATACATGGGACCGGCATTATAGGCAGTCCAGGTGGCGGTATTGACGGTGGTGGCCGTAATGATCGCTGTCTCTGTCACGGAGGCGCTCGCTCCCGGGGCCAGGGCATAAGGCAACCCGTTGAGGATCGTCCCCAGTTCGCTGTCTACCAGGTCGTGCAGATTCAGCGTCGTCAGACCAGTATTGGTCACTTCATAACAATAGACAACCGTCGTACCTGCCAGCACACTGATGATATCTGTTGTGGCGCAGACCGAGGGATCCGTGCCAACGGTTTTATCCAGCGCGATGCTTGGCTGCACCACCGTTACCGTTGCGCTGTCTGTATCGCTGATAACGCCACTTGGCCCTGGGTTGTATGCCGTCCAGGTAGCCACGTTGGTGGTGGTCTGCGTGATAGCCGTCGTGTCTGTTATAAACACGGAGTCGCCTGGATCTAGCGTGTAGGCCAAGCCAGAGAGAATGGTTCCCAACTGGTCGTCTTCCAGGTCGTGTAGGGTCAGGGTTAACGTGCCGGTGTTGGTCACTTCATAGCAATAGGTCACTTCATCGCCAGGACCAACGCTAATGGCGCTGCCGGTAGCGCAAACAGAGGGATCTGTCCCTACGGTCTTGTTCAAGCTGATGATTGGCGTCCCTTGCGGCGGCGCACAAGCGGTAATGGTCACATCATCAATCGCCAGGCCGGCGTAATTGACGGATGAGTCGCTGCTCAGATTAAAGAGCGCTTCGATGCTCTGCCCAGCGTAATCGCTGATATCCACCCAGCGCTCGCTCCAGCCGGCGCTCATGGGAATCGTCACTGCAGGACTGCCAGCAGAGGCGCTCATGGTCGCGTCCATCCACTGCCACAAACGGGTGGGGTTGGCGCCGCCCACTTGCTGCACCTGTACGTAGGCATTGTCCCAGTTGGCGCTCTCAATCTGGTGTTTCTGCGCCCACTGCATAATGACCGGGCCGAACAGTCCGGACAGATTAATGGACGGCGAGAGTAAATCCTGATCGCTGCTGGCATTGTACGTACCAGTGAGGTCAGTCACCCAACAGTTAGCGCCGCTGTTACAAGTGGTAATTGGAGCAAAGTTGGGCGTCCCCCACTGCCACTCATTCTGTGTGCCAGAGCTGGTGAAACCACCATCATTGGCCTCAAAATCTGTGGAGAATACCGTCACCGGGTTGTAACCCGCCGGACAGGCTGGTGGCGGCGGCGCTTCGCAAATAGTCATTGACCAGCTTTGCAGCACGCCGTCACCGGTTGTTACAACGTCATCATACAATGTTAGCGTCCAGTCGCCGCCAGCATTCTGGTCGTCGAACCAACTCAGGCGGTGACTGGATGCTGGCTGATAGACCATACCGCTCATGATGCTGTAGCTGGTAATCGGAATAGCCGCCTCATCATCCAGAGTCAGGTTCATCTCCTGCTGCGTGGACGCGCCGCGGTCGTTGAACAAGACCACCTGATTGCCGCCAGGCGCTACCAGTACCACGTCCAGATCAGGCATGTTGGTGTGGGTGAGGACAATGGATACATCCAGATCGGCAATACGGGGGCTGCCCGGTATGGTCAGGGTAGAGGTGACAATGACAGGCCCGGTGGCGGCGGTGGGAATGGTCTTAGGTACGTCGGCGCTGGTATAGGTGGTACAGCTTGCCGTCGCCGGGACGTCAGGGAAGACCGAGACGGACAGATGGTAGGTCCAGGTGGGATCACCCGTGCCCGCTGTGGAAGGATCCACATAGGCGTAATAGGTTCCCGCTTCTTTGACGGTGAAGAAGAAAGCTTCCGAGTTGGGCGAGGTGGTGCTGGTGTCATTGACCAGCAAGATGCTTGCCGGGTTGCCAAAGGCGCCCAGACCGACACGGCCGTTCCAGGTAACAGCATCTCGCTCCGGGTCTAAATCCAGGCTCAAGTAAACAGTGTCGCCAGCATTGAGGGCAAACAAGAAAACATCATTGTCGCCCGCCGGATCAATGGCCCCACTAACCCAACCAGAAGGGGGTAACGCCTGTCCGCCAGCAGAGATGTCGTTTGGCTCGGTCTCGGCGACCGGGCTGCCACTTTGCAGTTGGAAGTACAGGTCGTAGGGGCGCATTGTTGCGGTTGTTGAGGTGGCGCGAACACGGATATAGTACGTGCCGGCAGCAGGCAGGGTTGTCCCGGCAATGCTCGAGGAAGAAGCAGCAAATGAACCATCATTGACGTCAGTCTCCAAAATGGTGACGCCATCGGTATCAATGAGAGCCAGGGTGCTGTCCGTGCTGCTCCCGGCCGCAAAGGCGGTCATCGTAGCGACATAAACGCGATCACCAGCCTGGCCGGTAAAAGAGAAAAAGTCTATGTCGTTAGCGGGGAACGTGTTGCCGCGCACAACGGCGCTGCTGCCGCCCAGGGAGTTGGCCGCGGCCGGAGTGTCGTTGGGTTCAACTTCGTACACCGCCACGGCGCCCGATGGAGCGGCTGGTAAAAGCGTGGCGGTGTTCGCGCCGCCACCTAAGGAAACGGCCGGGATTTCCACCGTTTCGCTGCCATTTGCCTCGCGGCCCGCCGTCTCTCTGCTGTTATCGGCTGCATCAACCTGATCCTGCGCCTGCCCCACCGCGGTAGAGGCATTGGCAAAGGCCAGGGATACAGCCATGAGAGTCAGGGCTAACGTCAAGGTCAAAAAAACAAGAAACAACTTTGAACGTCTCATGGATTTTTCCTCCTAACAGTTAAAAAGGTGAGGCTTGCGCTAAATGGCATGAATATGGCCCTGAATTGCCCAGGTTCATGGACAACTATGCTCTTTAACGCTCCCCTCTTAACAACAAAAAAAAGCGAAGTGAAGTCGCTGTTGGTTGGTCGTAGATGAACTTGACAGTAACCTTAAGCATATCAGCCTCGCTTTAGAAAACGGTGGGTAATACAAATATAGTTGTACGCGCTGCCAGAGTGTGTAGATCAATCACGAATTCTTTTCACACATCCTTAACGTAACTTTTACACAATTTGGAGGCGCAATCACGAAAAAGTTGAAAAAGTGAAAGTTCAAAATTAGGGCTGAAATATGCTGTATTAAGTGCAAGGGACGGGAAATGCCTGGAAGTTGGCTTTATTCCCCTCAATTGCGATTGAAACCAAGCTCTGTGACACAAAAAGCAATTTTGCAGCTTTTTCCTGTGCGCTTTGGTGAGAATTTGGTTTCAATTCATTCGACCTTACCCTCACGTGACAGTCCAGCATATCTTTGGAACATTTTCGGGCTTTCAAAAAATTCTTTTTTTTCACGATTTGTACGCTGATTGCGCAAAACTTACGTTAATGATAATACGAAATTGGGAAAAAGGAAAATAGTAAACGGCTTTACCGGTTCAGGTTGGTTCGATCTTACCGGCTCGGCACTGGCATTTTTTTACCGTCACCCGTGTAGCGCGATTTACCAAAAGGTGTATTTCATTTCAGTTTGTCGCTGGCCAGGCTCGCCCGGTCATCAATGACCGGACTACTTAACGATGCCCGGTAAACCGGGCTGAACCGATGTACACTGTGCTTCGAGCCGGATTTATCCGGCGTTGTTTTGTAGCCCGATGATTGATCATTGGACGGATCGGGCAAACGCTCGACTCAGTTGAAACACACCCTTTACCAAATCGCGTTACGGTGACTGACTCCGATTACTAATTGAACCATTCTAAACCAGCGTTACAATTAGTACCTTTCAAGTCAGATGCTTACCCGTTGCGCAAGAACTTTTAACACAAAGATACAAAGAAACACAGACGCAAAGGGTTTTCTTTTTCTTTAGTCTCTTTCTATCTTTGTGCCTTGTATTAAATTCTTTTCTGGCTTGTCCAGGTTAGGCGTATGGCAGAACGAGAACAGAACAGCAGCTCGGTGGAGGATGTCACCCAGGTTAGCAACCTGGGTTACAGGGGAGGAACGATGACGACGACAGACCACACCTGGCTTACGACC
>JACSRF010000642.1 GCA_014879875.1 Anaerolinea sp. | reverse complement strand
TGGCACAGCAGCGCCAACGCCTACCTGGTGGTGTGGCAGCGTGATGGGAATGTGTGGGCACGGCCGTTCCTATCCACCGGCTCTCCCCTCAACCCCGCCTTCGCGGTATCCACCGCCAGCGGCGCGGCGCCGGCCACGCAACCGGCCGTTGCCCCCATACCTGGCGCGTCTACCTTCCTGGTCGTCTGGAACCAATCTGGGTTTGATGGAGACGGCCGTATCCTGGGGCGCGCCGTCATGACAGCCGGCCCACAAGACGCCAGCTTCCCCATCGCCGAGGAACCACTGGCCGCGCGCGGCGCGCCCACCCTGGCTGCGGCCGGCGAGGGAACCCACCTGCTGGCCTGGGAGGATAGCCGGGGTGGGCATTTGGATGTGTATGCCAGCCTGGTCCGGCAGGAGGTAGTGGTCAACACGAGCATCGCATACACCTACGACCCGCTGTACCGGCTGGTAAACGCGGCCTACAGCGGGATTCTCAATGGGAACTACGGCTATGAGTACGACACGGCCGGCAATCGGCTGCAATTCCAGACAAATTTGTAGTAACGACTTTAGTCGTCCAGCTTGGGACCGCTAAAGCGGTTACTACAAACCCAAAATCTTTTTCTTAAAAGCTATAGAACGACAGCGGCCCCTGACCGCGCTGGTGACGTTATTACTGACCGAAGAGGTGACGCAAATGGTCGAGAAACTGAGTCAAACCAACTTCAGCAATTGCGCCTCTGTCATGGCCTGCATCCGGCTGTTTACATCCAGTTTGCCGTAGATGTTGGTCAGGTGGGTCTTTACCGTGCCGGGCGAGACGCACAATTTAATCGCAATCTCGCGGTTAGATAACCCGGCGCGTACTAACCGCAGTACATCTTGTTCACGCGGGGTTATGGATGCGGTCGCCGCCAGCGCTTTCAGTGTCCCTTTGGGCAGTATATTTTCCGCGCTGCCGGTGTGCCCTAACAACCGCAAAATCTGGTGGATGAACCCTTGAGATTCAGCGGTGAGATTTTGGGTGTGCAGCGCCAGCGCCAGCAGCGGGATGAGTTGGCTGTCGTGGTTGAGAAACGGCCGTATAAACCGCTCCGGAGCCGCCAGCCGCACGGCCTCGACCAACACCTGCCGCGCCTGGTTCATTTTGTGCTGCTCAAACAAGGCCAGCGCCAGGAGTACCCGGGCATCCGGTGAGGGTTCGTTGGGAAAGCCATGCGGGTACTGCTCGACAAAACGGTTCAGAATTCCTTCGGCTGCCGCTGCCTGCTGCTGCCGCAGCAGCATCTCGGCCCGCACCAGTTCCGCCAGCGCCTGGCCTTCCCCTCCTTCTGCCTCATTCAACAACTGCTCGGCTTCAGTCCAATTCCCCTGGCGGACACAAAACCTGGCTTCATTTGCCGCCAGGTCCCGGTCGCGCCACACGCCAGAAGGTCGCTGCATATTCAGCACGCGCGCGGCCTGAATCGTCGCCCTGGCCGCTTCATGCTCTCCCAGCGCCGATTGCAGCCTGGCCCGCACAATGGCAATATTCACCGGCATGTTGGAACTGGTTGGGTTGGGGTCAACGGCCGTTGCCCGCTGTAACAGTTGGCGAGCCTCGGTCAATTCATTGCGCGCCAGGCAAATTTGGGCCAGCGTAACCAACGCAATGCTGGCCGGTTCTGGCAATTTACCGCGCTGTGTTAACGCCTGCTGTAAGACCTGATAAATAAATCTTTCACTTTGCCGCAGCTGGCCGCGTAAAAATGCCCGGTTAGCGCAGTCCGCGCCGACGATCAATACAACAAACAGGTTCTCTTGCGCCCGCGCCTGCGCGTAAATTTCACACAGACGCGCCCCTACTCCCTCCGTTTGTGGCCTATAGCTTGCCTCTATAATCCACAAGGCATCCAGCAGCTGCCAGCGGGAATCGGACACGTTTATTTGCGATACGGCCGTGTCGCCGGCTACGATGCGCTGCCGAATATGACGGACCTCGGTCAGAACTTCCCGCTCATCCGGCGTCATGTCCGCATTAGGCTTGCCGCCAAGGTTGGCCTCGACACGTTGCAGGAAGCGTTCTACTTCACTTGCCGACAAAGCGAGATGGGCCAGGCGCACATAGACAAACAAGAGCGTTTTATGACGCTGCACGACGGTTTCTGGCAGTTGTTGCAGCCAGCGCAGCAGGCGCGAATCTTCGCCAAACTCGGCCAATTCGCGCAGCGCTACATCCTCTATTAAGGAAGCGGCGCCTTCCCAATCTTCAATGGCCAGCAAATGGCGCACGGCATCGGCCAGGGCATTTTGCTGGCAATACCAGGCCGCTGCCTGGCGATGAAGGTGGGGAATCTGGTCGGGAAACTGGAGTTGCAGTTGGCCGTGCAGCATTTCGGCAAACAGATCGTGATACCGATACCAGGCCGGTTCTTCAGAGCGCACGATAAAAAGACTTTCCTGCCACAGGCGGTCCAACATCTGCGCGCCATCGGTTTGTCCGGTTACGGCGTCGCACAGCCCACCGGTTAACTGTTTCAGGATTGAGGTTTGCAGCAAAAAGGTTTGCACGGCCGTTGGCTGCTGCTGCAACGCCGTCTCCATAAAATATTCGCGCAGATAAAGATGCGCGCCGCTGAACGTGTCCAAAAAACGACGCCGGTCTTGTTGCTTGTTCAACGCCAGAGTGGCCAGTGTCAGACCGGCCGCCCATCCACCCGTCCGTTTAACCAAAGCTTCCATATCCCCGTCAGCCAGCGGCGGATCGGCGATGTGCTGCTGGAGAAACTCAATGCCCTCTTCTAGTGTAAACCGCAAATCCTCCAATTCCAACTCGGTCACTGCCCCCATGGCCCGTAGGCGGCCCAGGGCCAACGGCGGCCGGGTGCGGCTGGCAACGACGAGCTGCAAACCCGGTGGCAAACGTTCTAACAAGATTTGCATCGAAGCATGAATATCCGAATGTTGGATGTGATAATAATCATCCAATACCAACCCCATGCAAAACGTTTTGCTGGTTATACAGGCAATTTCATTTGTCAGTCGGGTGACAATTTCAACAGGGCTAATGGGCAGCGATAACTGAAATTGGGACATCAACTCTTGCCCCAGGCCAGATTTTATCGCTTGCAGCGCCATGAGAACGGTAGTCCAGAAACGGGACAACTGGTTATCGTCGGCATCCAGAGTGGCCCAGGCCACCGGCATCTCGCGGCGCTCTTGCTGCCAGGCGTTCAACAGCGTGCTCTTGCCAAAACCGCCGGGCGCGCACATAAAAGTAACCGGCGCGTTGATTTTTTGGCTCAGGCGGGGGCGTGTGATCAGGTTGGGCGGCAAAATGGGGGGTCTTATTTTTGTCAGGGCGGGAGATGCGCTGTGGTTCCAGGCGTTTGGGGAGAAGTTGCCTGGCATTTCGGCAGACAAAGTCAACTGCGTCAACATGGTATGGCCGGACAGGTTGGCCGCCGCCTGTTCCAGCCGCGCCAGGGTGATCTCCTCCGCTTTCCCTAAATAGACTTTGTTGAGCGTGCCACGGCGACGGCGGTAAGCGTACCAGTAATCGCCGCCATGCCGGGTTTCGCACCGGGCGGAGAAATGCCCGGCGGCCCCTTTGAATTGGAACTGTTTATGACCGGTAAGCCATTCCTCCCACTGCGGCGAGTGGAGAGGAATGGGGGAGGAAACGGCCGTTTCCTCCCCC
>JACSRF010000156.1 GCA_014879875.1 Anaerolinea sp. | reverse complement strand
AATTCGCTGTTTACTCCAATTCGTTGTCGTCATCGGGGCAAAAGGTTAATTCTGTCAAACAATCAGTAAACTACGGGGGAAGTTCAACTTCTTCGGAGAAGTTGAACTTCTAAATGGGCAAGTTGTTTAATTCTCGTTCCATAGCAGTGATTACCGATTGCTGAACGGACTGTAAGACATGCCATTACCATTACCCAATTTGGATACACGGCGCTGGGCTGATCTGGTGGAAGAAGGGCGGGCATTAATTCCCCGCTATGCGCCACGCTGGACCGACCATAACATCCATGATCCCGGCATCACGCTGTTGGAACTGCTGGCCTGGCTGGTAGAACAAGACATTTACCGCGTTAATCGGATACCAGAGCGACATCGGCGTAAGTTTTTGGCGCTGGCGGGCATTCAGCCGCAGCCGCCCCGCCCGGCCCAGGTCGCCTTGACGTTTGCCCTGACCGGCGGCGGTCCGCAGACCTTGCCGGCCGGCCTGACGGCCGTCACGTCTCACGGTTTACGCTTCCGCACCCTGGCCGAATTGCCCGTCCTGCCGCTGACCGTGCAAGCGGTGCAGGTGTTTGATGGGCAAACGTTCACCGACCAGACCCGGTTATGGCGGGATGGTCTGCCATTTCCCCTGTTTGGCCCAAACCCGGCCGCGACCAACGATCCGGCGACACAGCCAGCCTTGTACCTGGGATTGGCGCCGCTTGCTGAGAATTTCCCGCACGGTGAGCGGATGACGATGTGGTTTTGGTTGGGTAACGGCCGTTCCGCCGCCAGCGAACACCAAAGAGTGATCGCCGAACGTCAGGCGCAGCAGGAGCATTGCCAACCGCTGCGCCCACAAACCACCTGCATCCCTGCGCCGCCACCCGCCGCTGCCTGGTGTCCATCCGCAGTGGAACCCGCCCCGGAGACGGCCGAAACAGCAGCACCCGCCACCTTGCCTCATCACGCCGCGCGCATGGTCTGGGAATATTTTGACGGCGCAGCATGGCAGCCCCTTGAACCCGACGCCGAACTCATTGACACGACGCGAGGTTTTAGCCTGGATGGCCCCGTTCACGTCACCCTGCCCGCCGCCATGACCGCCGCCCCTCTGGGGGGCGTGAGCGCAGCTTGTTACTACCTGCGCTGCCGCCTGGCGGCCGGCCGTCCCGACAGCGCGCCCCAATTGGCCGACCTGGCCCTCAACACCGTCCTGGCCGCCCAGTCCAGCCCGGTCCGCAGCGCCCTGACCATCGCTCCTGGCGTCACGCCGCCGCCCGGACAAGCCCCCATCGCCGGGCAAATCCAACGTTTGCAGATGACCTTAAACGACGCCGGGCAGATTACCGCCCTGGCGCTAGACCCGGCCGGGCCGGAACTGTTCATCCTGGATTATCAACCGGCCACTGCCACCGACGACGGTTTGTTAACCGTCACCTTACAGGTCGTAGGGCGGGGAACGGGGCTGCCGGGGCAGGTGGTCACTTTACCCGGCGCGCCCCTGGCCGACGGCCGGATTTCCTTGTGGACGACAGCAGCCGTCGGCCTGGAACCGTGGCAACTTCGGCCAGACCTGGACGCTTCGCGGCGCATTGATGCTGATTTCACCCTGGACAGCACGGCCGGCCGGGTATGGTTTGGCGATGGCGAACACGGCCGTGTTGCCCCCCTCTCCACTTTCATCCTCGCCAGTTACGACGTCACCGCCGCGGCCAACGGTAACGCCGCCGCCGCGGCCGCCTGGACACTGGCCGGCGCTGACAATGCGCTCAACCGGGCGCTCCTGGGCGGCGACTTGACGCCCCTGGCCGACGTTCTGACCATCACCAACCGGCGCCCGGCCGCAGATGGCGCCGACGAGGAGGCGCTCAACCACGCTGCCGGGCGCGCGGCAGCGGCCGTGTGGGCGCACGAACGACTGGTGGAATTATGCCCGACCGGGACGCGCGCCACTTTGGATCAGGTAGAGAAAACGGCCGTTCTCGCCCTGCCCGCCCCGCAAAGAGCCGTCACCCTCCTGGATTACGAACGGCTGGCTTTGGACGTACCGGGCACGCAGGTGCAACGAGCTAGAGCCTGGGGGGGGCTAGACGCCCAATTTGCCTGCTTCCAGGCCCCCGGCACAGTGACGGTCGTCGTCGTGCCCGGCCTCCCGCTGCGCCGCCCTGAGCCGACAACGGGGCTGCGGCAAACCATATTCGCCTATCTGAACCGGCGGCGCATCGTGGGCACGCGCCTGGTCGTCGTTGCGCCAGATTACCTGGAAGTGACCGTCCGGGCTGCGGTACGCGCCAGAGCAGGCGCCGACCTGGCCCGCGTGCAAACACAAATCAGGCAAGCCCTGGACACCTTCCTGGACCCACTGGTGGGCGGGCCTACAGGGCGCGGCTGGCCCTTCGGCCGGGACGTGTACCGCGCGGAAATCTTACAGGTAATTGATCAGGTGGTTGGCGTGGATCACGTTTTGAACCTGGAGCTAATTCCCGATGAGGGCGAAGCGCAGTGCGGCAACCTGTGCCTCGGCCCCACGACGCTGACGACGCCGGGCGCCCACGTTTTGCAAGTAGTGGGCGGGCAGAGAGAGGTTTAATCCATGACTGAAAAGCGGCAGAACGGCGCGCAGCGCATCCGTTATTTTGACGGGCAGTTATTGACCGCCCGCGATTTACAAGACGACGTGGCTTACGAAGCCCGCATGAGAGGCTTGCACGTGCGGGCGCTGCACAACACCTGGGGCGTGGCCCTGGGGTTCGAGGTCACGGTGCAAAACGACGTCATCGTCAAAGTGAGTCCGGGCATTGCCTATGACTGCCACGGCCGTGAAATCTTCGCCGCGCGGGATTTATTGGTCGGCCCACCGCCGCCGCCCGTCAGCAGCCAGGGAAACGCCTGGCTGTTTGACCTGGTGATTCGCTATGACGAGCGCGGACCAGGCCGCCGCGACGGTGGCCTGGTTTGCCTGGGCGGCGTCAACCCGGACGAAGAACGGCCGTTGTGGCGCTGGCGTTTTGCCGGGGAGGCCGACGATCCGGCAGGCGCGCCAATGCCAGCGCCCGACCCCATCCGCTTGGGCGAAGAGATTCCCCTGGCCCGCTTCCTCATCCAGCCGGCCGCGCCACAAATCGGCGCGCCTGACTTTAGCGTGCGGCGTAATGCACAAGGATTGGTACGGCCACATATCGCTGGTGATCAGATACAGCAGCAGCTCCAACACCCATCCAACAGCGCCGAACTCAGTTACACCCTGACGGTGGATACCACGACTGCCGGCTTCAACCAGACGCCTTTTTATTTTGCCCGCGTTACCATCCCTTATTTGCTCGACCTGGCGCAACAGGGCGGTGATGACGCCGAGATTTTGCGCCATCTATTGGGGCCATTTGTTTCCATCCGTGCGGCGGCGCGGCAGAGTTTTGTTTTAGACGTGCGCTTCGCCCTGTCTACCCCCCGGTTTGGCGGCGTACCCTGGAAACAGTTGTACGCCGTCGTGACCTGGGTAGGGCTGGAACCTACCAACGGCTGTACGCCGTCGGCGCTGGCGCAGCCTTATCTTCTATTCTATTTCCCGCTTTTTGCTGGCCTGACTTCGTTTGATACAGCGTTCTTGTTAAACATTGGCTCTTTGGGAACTCAGGGGGTTGACAGGCCGTGATGCGTGACCAGAGAGACCACACGCATCACTC
>JACSRF010000265.1 GCA_014879875.1 Anaerolinea sp. | reverse complement strand
GGGGTGGGGGTGGAAACGGCCGTTGTACCCTGGCACGCCATCAGAATGATAAATAGCACGATCCCTATCCGCGCCATTGCTTTTTGCCATAAGCACATCTTGCTGATCACCGGATACTGCTGCTTACCAGAGGAACCGCGTTCCTTTTTAGGAACGCGGTTCCTTGATCTTAATGCGTGCGCCGTGTCCAATACTCTTTTAACGTCAGCGCCGTCATGTCACCGTCAGAAGAGAGGAAATCTAGCAGCAGCCGGTTAAACTTGGCTGTCTCTTGCAGCATGGGGAAATGGCTGCAATTATCAATGCCGACGTAATACCGGTTGTTGCCAGATTTTTGCAAGTGGTAGTAATCCCCTGATGGCGGCCTGATCACACTGTCCTCTTCGCCAAACACCATTAAGATGGGGCGTGGAAAATCATTCAAATCTTCGGCAAAATTGCATCCCATTAGCTCTTTTGCTAATGCGTTCATCGCTTCCGTATCTGTTTTGCGTACTTCCGCATCAATTTCAGAGAAACTGTTTGCTTTGCCCAGGATTTTGTTAACAAAAGAATCTGGCTCTGAATTGGTCAGCCGTGCATGAATATGCGCGCCATTGATGGGCAGCGACACCGTTACCAATTTATTGACTTGTTCCGGATTGTCTTTGGTATAGCGCAGCGCCACGGCCGCACCCAGGGCATGTCCAACGAGCGTGACCGGCGTGGCAATCCCAAGCTTATCAATAAATTGATCCAGCATATCCACGTAAGCATCGAGCGAGTACATGCTGAGCGCCTTGCTGGAGTCGCCAAATCCCCACAAGTCAAACGCAAACACCCGATGACGCGCCGACAGCCCCTGCATGGCAGGCCACCAATACCGCCAGGAACCCAGCCACCCATGAATGAACACCAATGGGTTGCCACGTCCCAGGACTTCGTAATGAACAAGGTTGCTGCCGACAGTCGTAATACTCATGGCGCCGTCTACTTACTGCTTACTGCTTCAAGACACGGTTGATGGTTGCTACCAATTGATCAGGAGCAAATGGCTTCAAAATGTAATCTGCTGCGCCTGCCTGGAGGCCAGTCGTAATTTCCGCCTCTTGCCCTTTGGCGGATAAGAAAACAATAGGGATGTCTTTGGTTGTCTCCATTGCTTTGAGTTGGGCGCACGCCTCGTATCCGGTCATGCGCGGCATCCGCACATCCATCAAGATCAGGTCAAACGAACCGGTTGGCGCTTTTTCCACAGCCGCTTTGCCATCTTCGGCACTGACTACGTCGAAACCATGGAATTGCAGCGTTAAAACGATGAGTTCACGTATATCTTGATCGTCTTCAGCAATGAGAATTTTCGTCATCTTGCTTTTTATATCCCTTGATTAAGCTGCTTCGTCCTCTTTCGCCACAGCTGGCAGATTAAAGGTAAACGTGCTGCCTATCCCCGGTGAACTGTTAACGGTCAGGCGTCCATTATGCATTTCGACCAGGCTGCGGACAATTGCCAGGCCAAGCCCTGTGCCAGAGACCTTTTGCACAGCTTCATGTTCAGCACGATAGAAGCGATCAAAGATTTTAGCTTGATCCTCTTTGGAAATGCCAATGCCTGTATCGCTGACACTGATATAGACATAATTGCCATTTTCACGGGCGCTAACACGAATCTCGCCGTTTGCCGGTGTGTAATTGAAGGCGTTATCCAGCAGATTGGTCAGCACCTGGGTAATGCGTGCGTGATCAATGTTGACTAATGGCAGGTCAGGTGGCGTGTCTGTCAGCACTGTAATTGATTTGTTTTCGTGTTGGATACGGCCGTGTAAATGCGATTCCACCACCTGTTCGACTAACTGGGCAATGTCTACCGGGCGCAGATCAAGCGTGGTTTTACCCGTCTCAATGCGCGAAATGTCTAACAAGTCATTGACCAGCATGTGCAGCCGTTCTGCGTTATTTTTAATCACTTGCAGATAGCGTACCTGCGAGGCGCTCATTTGTCCGGCAGCGCCCATCAGCATCAGGTCTACATATCCTTTGATCGAAGTCATCGGTGTTCGCAGCTCATGCGACACCGTGGAAACGAATTCGCTTTTCAGCCGATCAAGCTCTACTTCTTTCGTGATGTCACGGAAAATAGAGACGGTCCCAAAGAATTGTTTGCCGGCCAACACAGGCGAGAGGTGGACGCTGACAACTTTGTCTTCGATAGGGAGTTGTTCATCAATATACGTCCATTCTTCAATCCGGTCGGCGTTTTTTGACCACTCCTTGATGGCCGCGAGCCAGGGATGGCGTGATTGGCCATAGAGACCTAAGAATTCATTGATAAATTTACCAATCAAGTCTTCACGTGGAATACCCATGATGGAGCCGGCCGGTAAATTCGCCAGGGTGATCTTGTTTTCTGCATTGGCGACAATAACGCCATCGGCAATGCTTTCCAGAATGGCCTGATTTTTCGCGGTTTCAATTTGTTCCAGGTGCAGTGTTTGTCCCAGCCGTTCTGCCTGGTCGCGGATGAGCAGATAGAGGTTGGCGTTGTTGATGGCGTTGGCTACCTGGATGGCCGCCGCTTCTACCAGGTCAAGCTGCTGCATGGTGAAGGCATTGGGGCGGGCATGAAAGAGCATGAGCACGCCAATGACTTCTTCCCCGGTCATGAGGGGCACGGCCAGAACAGAGCGATGATCGCGGCTGGTGGAGCGTTCGACCCAACGTGGGTCCTGGCGCGTGTCATGGACAATGACCGAAGAGCGGTTTTCAATCATCCAGCCGGCAAGTCCTTCATTGCGCATCAGGCCGCTGGGAAGACCGCGTGGCCCTGGTTTTTTGTCAACGCCAAAGGCGGCGCGGAAGACAAGCTCGCCGGTTTCTTGATCAATCAGCAAAATGACGCCCTGGGTGGCGTTGACTACCTCGTTGACCAGATGGAGCGCCTGGTTGAGCACCCGATCCTGATCCAGGCTGGCAGATAATTCAGACGTAATGCGCAGCAGGATTTTGACGCGATTGCTTTCTTCGTGCAGCGCCTGGGTACGTTTGGCGACGCGCATATCCAGGTCTTCGTTTAGGTCGCGTAGTTCGGCAAACAGCCTGGCATTTTGGAGGGCAATGGCGGCCTGTACGCCAAATGTGGTGGCGCGGGCAACGTCTTTGTCGCTAAAACGATGGGGGTTGGTTTTGTCAATGAGGATCAAAACGCCAACCACATCCCCTTCTTGTTCCAGGGGGACGCCTAATGCCGCCTGAATGGTTTCGCGTTGTGGCAGCCTGAAGTGGATATTTTGCGCCTGACTGATGTCGTTGACGTACTGCGCCTGACCACTCTGGGCGACGAGGGTGACAAAAACATCTTTTTCGGTAACGTTGACAAGTTTGCCGGCAAATTGGTCAGCGGCGTGACCTTTGGCGGCGGCGCCGATGAATTGATTGTCTTCACGCAGCCAGATGTAAGCGCCATCGAGGTTGAAGATGCGCAGGCTTTCACTACAAATGAGATTGAGAACCGTATCGAGTTCGAGGGTGAAATTAATGGCCAGGTTGACAGCGCCAAGAGCGTTATAAAAGCGTTCCCGTTCAAAGGTTTCCTCGAAAATGAAGGCTGTCTCGAGGGTGGTGCTCGCCTGGTTGATTAAGGTATTGAGCAGTGCCAGATCGCGGTCGCTTAGGGGCTGTGTGTCACGTTTGATCAGTTCAACCAGACCGAAGGTGGTTTCTGACAAGATGATGGGCAGTAAGATACTGGTATAAGGCTCATTGGCGAGCAGCCAGCGAGGACGGTAGTGGACGTGAGGGGTGCGGTCGTTGACATGTGTGAGTTGCAGTTGATCGGTGATGAGGGCTTTGTGAATGGCTTCATGTGCAGGAGTGATGGGCAGGCGTGCGCCGGCAGGGGTGGTTGTGGTGGGAACGGCCGTTTCCACGGCCGTGTAATCTTCCAGGACAACAAGACTGCTATCCTCTTCGCGCCATTGATAGATCGTGTACCCCTGGGCCTGGGCGGCGTTCATGAGTTGTTTCCCCATCAGGGAAAGCACTAAATCTTTTTCCAGGGTGTTGGATAATTCGTTGCTGGCCTTCACCAGAATTTCCAATTCGCGGCTGCGGGCGAGTGTTTCGGCGACAAGCTGTGTGTTTTCGATCATTGAGGCCGCGTATTGGGCGTAAATTTCAATCGTTTGCAACGCTGCGACCGTTGGCCTCATGCCATGTTGCGGTTCATCCAGGCTGATCAGGCCGATCTTTTGTTTTTGCTGATCTAAAAGAGGCACAACCAACATATCGCGCGGGCGCCAGGTGCGTGGACGAGACGTGTCACCGATAGGCGAGATGAGTGTGTCGCCAACCTGCGTATCCGACCACTCTGTATCGCCTGGTACCAGGAAACAAGACCCGTGATAGGATTGCTGCCCTGCGGCGGCGTCAAAAAGCGCGTTCCACTGCTCAACAGGCAGCATACGTGTCTCTAGCTCAGCTCTTTCGGTGGCGGAAAAGCCGGCGGTAATGAGTTTGGTGGGATAGAATGTGTGATTGCGCAAGGTTAAAGCAGCGCGCCGCCACCCTGTCATTTGTAAGCCGTCCACAATGAGTTGAAGTTTCCTATCAAAATCAGGTTCACTGCTGATGCGCGTCAGCGCAGTGAGTTGTTGAAGGACATCGTCAGGTGATGTTACTGATTCTTTTTCCATTGCCCTGTTGTGACCCTACCCACAACTACCAATACGATAAAACAAGGTTTGCATTCACTGATCTGCTACAATTCAAGGGTCATACCTGGTGGATGCGATGGGTTAGGCAGATTTTTCTTGGTCCATGCGTCGAAATTCTGCGGCCGTTTCTGTGATTTCACGAATATCTGTAAATCGCTGCGTCTTATCGGAAACAACGCCAATAGAAAGACGCATCAACGGCGCTGTTTCTCCGGTTGGCAGATCAATACCTCCCTGCTCGCGGTGAATAAAGTTGTAATGTGACTTGACGCCTTCATCGAAGCGTTCTCTTAGCAGTTTGGTCATCCCTGGGACGTCGTTTGCTTTGGTAATGATGATGAAGGTTTCATTACCAGGATGTCCAATGAAGTCATTTAATGTGCCTTTTTCGTTCATTACCTCATTCATCATCATGGCCGCGAAGCGCAAAACTTCATCACCGGCGACAAAACCGTATTCATCATTGAAGGGACGCAGGTGATCGATCCCAACCAATATGAGGGACCAATTTGCCGACCGCATCAGGTCGCGCAGTTGGTCTTCAAGGAGACGGCCGCTGGGAAGACCTGTTTTGGGATCGGTCATATTGAGGCGCTGGTGGGTACGAATGGCGGTACGCACCCGCAGCTTGAGTTCTTCAATGTCAAATGGTTTGGTAATGTAGTCGTCTGCCCCCAATTCCAGGCCGGCGATACGGTCGCTGCGCTCGTCGCGCTGTGTGAGGAAGATGATGGGGATGTGGCTGGTGCGCGTGTTGGTGCGCAGTTCACGGCAGACGGCGTACCCATCCATATCGGGCAGCATGATGTCGAGAACAATGAGGTCGGGTAACTGTTTGCGACATTGTTCCAGAGCATCACCCCCGCGCGCTGCGACTTCTACGTTGTACCCCTGACCAGTGAAAAATATGCGCAGCATGTTGGAGATATCGAAATCGTCTTCTACTACTAAAATTCGGCCGTTGCTCATGAGCTTTTTCCTTAGCTAATTACAATCGAACAGAATCCACAAAAGCAGGCGTGTTTTGCAAAAGGTTACTGCTGGCAGCCTGATGATAAGCTTTGATTTTAGCCAGTTCTACATCGGACACAGCTTTTTCAAAGCTTCTAAACCCACTTAATGTAAAGCCATGTCTTGTTGCGATTTTATCAATTGTCAAGACTTGTGACAATTTTATGTCTTTTCCAAGCGTGAAAGATTCGTAACGTTGTTCTAACGCCAGGGCCATTGTTTCGGCCATGCAGGCATAGGCCATTTGGGGTGGAAAACCGAAGTTGAAGCCAAAGTCAACGTTGCCTGGTACTTTGACCATGCCTCCCTCAATAATGAGCACGTCGGCGCGTTGCGCGGCAACGTGTTGGGATACGTCTCGCGGCCGGGCTACATCGCAGACAATGGCGCCTGGACGCAGATGGTGCGGTTCGATGATGGCGTCTATGGCGCTGGTGACGGTGATGATGAGGTGCGCCTGGGCAAGTTGGTCCATGTCCTGGCTGATGCTGATGTGTGACGCGCCGGCCGCCCGCGCGTTGTGGGCCACTTGTTCCAGCCTGGTTTGTTGGCGTCCGATGAGCAGCATCCGTGCTGTGTGCCCGGCCATCATTTCGGCGCAAACAGAACCAATGGCCCCCGTAGCGCCGACAATGGCTACAGTAGCCTGGTTGAGGGGGAGTTCGATCAGGTGAGCGGCATGGCGAATGGCATGGACGGCCGTTGCCACTGTATAACTATCACCTGTCGTCACCGGAATGTGCAACTGTTTGGCAATTGTCAGGCCCCCATCCCCAACAACTGACGTAAAAGCGCCTAACCCCAAAATTTTAGCGCCCAGTCGTTCTGCCAGACGCCCCGTTTGCACAACTTTGCGATACACAACCGATGGGGGCAGGCTCATCATGCGCTTGGGTGTGAGGGGGCAGGCAATAAACCAACCTTGCAGGGAACGGCCGTTTGCCTGCGATTGAATACCTGTGATTTCAGAAATATAAACGGGAGGAAAAAAGAGCGACAAAAAATCAATCAACCACACAGGCAGTTTGCCCAGCGTAGGATATTTACGACTGACATCCCGTTGCGGGTCAATGGGATGGATAATAAACGCAAAGGTGTCTTGCTGCATAGTTTCTTTGTTAGCCGCAAAAGATGGGAGACGGCCGTTACTTATCAGCTCGTTTCCTTAGCGCGTGGGTACAGTCGTGGGTAAGGATACCGCACCCGATGCGTATGATGGTCACTGTGCTCATAACTCACATTGCGCGTGATATGCTGCCTTTCCTGGCTCGCTAAGAGCACTACATCAGATTCAATGGTACGCGCCGGATACACAATTAAACCCGAGCTCAACCGGCAGTGATGCCCCACACATCCACCCAAAATCAGCAAATTCGTCTCTTCAAGCTCACCGGTCTTGTTCAGCGTTTGTAAGGGTTTGCCACCCACCGCACTGGCATGTTGCTCCCCCTCTATTTCCATACTACCACTTAACACATTAAAATCTGTAAACGTTGTTCCCGCGCCAATAAACGAATCACGACCAATCACACACAACTGCAAACACGTATTTTGCGCCACCATCGTATTTTCCATCATCGTCGTCATGAACAAAGCGGCGCGAAACGGCAAAAAACAACCATCACTGACCACACTCAGCAGCAGTTGGCACCCTTGCGAGATATTCACGTTGTTGCCAATAATGCAATTGTCAATCACCACGCCTGCTCCAATGGTCACATTATTGCCGATTGTCGTGGGGCCATGAATAATAGCCGATGGGTCAATGGTCACATTCTTCCCAATCTTCACCAGCGTTGAACTTGCCAAAACCTGGCGCTGCTCCAAAATCGAGCGGAAAAGCACTTTGAGCTTGTAACGCCACTCCTCATTGATACGATCTTCGACCTTTGCTCCATGCGCAAACACGCCAAACAAAATATCAGCGACAAACAAATGCACCCAATTTTCTACAACCACAATTGCTTTACGCGGCAGTTGGTAAAGCAAATCCCCTACTTCCGTCGCCATATAAGGTGGGACATGATAATAACCCCGTTCCCGTGATTCTGTATCCACCATCAATGGTTCCGCAATCACACTTTGCGAAACCCCCTGCGGTAGATACCACATATCTAAAAGATATAAATCACCTTGCCGAAACAGCGAACCGGCAAGCGGTTTGACATGCTGCACAATAGCCGGATCATCAATACGAAAGGCAAGACGAACAGGTTTACCACCAGACCGGGCACGGCCAATAAACTCATCAACCAATTCCTTGTTAAAAAATAAATTATCGCGATGCACCAGACACTCAACCGGCTCATTCTCAATCGTTTGCGCAAACTGCCAGTTCGGGTATTCGCGCTCCTCCGTCGTGTATTCAGCTAAAATATCGCGCTGCCACAGCCAAAGCGGTTTGTTTTGCACGCGCAGATCTCTGGCCGGCTCATTAAAAGGCGCGATTTGCGTGGTCTCTGTTAGAATAATGCGGCGCATAATTTTGCAACTTAAGTAGTCAATAAAACCGTTGTCCTTTGTCAAACAATCGGCTTCTTAGAAATAACAATTGTACAGGTATCATCTCCACAAGCGATACAACTTACTTCCTCCACGTGAAAGCGCCGGCCACGACTAACCCAATTCATGCTCTGTTCTAGCAGCCCAACCGCCAGATGGCAGCAAGGTGTGCTTGAAGACCGCTGCCAGCACACAGGGCAGCGATCAATCATCCACAAATAGCCGCGCTCATCTTCACCCAACCGCACCCGTTGATCTGTAAACTTGTTAAATGTTTCGGCAAAAACTTCCAGGCCAATTTTAATTTTAATCCCAAGCGGCAAAATACGACTGGCCAGGTCGGTAATGCCCAGCACAGGGACAAACTCTTGCAAAGCATATTTCCACGTTTCGCGTCCGGCTCTTAGAGCCAGCCCACGTCCTCCCCTTACCCCGTACATTTCATCCAATGTTTGTTGAATGGCGCTGACTTCCGCGAAGGAAAACTCTAAATTTAAATTGTTCGGTGGATAATTGTTAACCAACGGGTAAAGATGCGCAAGATTCAAAACCGCATTGACGCCATGGCGCCCCATGATTTGTTCCATCGCGGTAAGAATAATGCGTCCCATTTTATTGGGGTAAAAATACTGAACATCTGTTGCGAATTGTATTATTTTATCCACCGGGTTTACTTACCAATTCTTCTTCATGGCTATTTTGTAGGAAAGTATCCAACGTTTGCATAAACGCTTCCGGTTCGTCAATCATGGGAAAGTGACGTGAATGCGCCATCAGCGCGACCTGGTTGAGATGTGTGTTCTTGTTGAGCAAATGCGCATTACTGGGCGAAACAATATTATCTTTTGTCCCATAAATGCCAAGTGTTGGGATGTTGAGATGAACCAGGTCTTCACGGAGGTCTGTGTCACGCAAGTCACCAATACTGCGAAAGAAGGACTCGATCGTTGTGCGTTGCACGTCGCGAAAGATCATGCTGCGTACTTTTTTGGAATCACGCGCCAGCAGAATGCGCATGAGAGAATGCAGAATGATCGGATAGCGCCAAATAAGCTTGGCTATGGAACCATATCCTGCTAATTGGAGAAAAGGATTTAAAGAAGTCCCAACAACGGGAGAGCCAACCACAGCCACTTTACTCACGCTGTGTGGGTAGGTGAGGGCCATCTGCAACGCAACTGTCCCCCCCATCGAGTGGCCGAAAATAGGTGTTTGCTGTATACCGAGAACCTGCATGAATTGATTGACCATTTCGACATAACTGTCAATGCGAAATGATGCAGAGGATGTTCTGACTCCTGTTGCCGAATCGCCAAACCCCCAAAAATCAAGGGCATAAACACGATAACACCCGGTTTTTGCCAGAGCGATCATCGGTTCACGCCATACATCCCATGAGTTTATCCACCCATGTAAGAGGATAACAGGCTCACCACGCCCAATAGATTCATAATGCAAAATGCCTTGCTCTGTGACGATAGAACTCACACTAACCTCAATTTACCCGACGATCAAGAGTGGCTTATGCGCACAACAGGTATTGTCTATGTTAAAAATACTAGCACCACCCTGAAAAACCGACCGTGAAAAGCAGGTTAAGGTGCTGTAAATGAAACGTTAACTACTGTTTGTACGTTAATCAACGTTGTCGTCTTGATCTAGTTGTTCTAATATTGAGTAGAGTAGCTCCAGCAGCACATTTTTGACGCTTTCTTTGTCAACGGCAACACAAGGGAGGATTTTCACATCCTCGCGGAGGCGCAAAATGATTCTCAAATCTTCTGGGTCCCAGGCATCTTCTTGGTCTTGCTTGTTCGCGGCAACCACGTAGGGCGTCGAAGCATAACTTTCAAAGGTTTCCAGAATACGTTTGGCTTCGCGGAAGGTCTCTGGCTTGGTGCTGTCTACCATGACAACAAAACCAAGCATGCCTTGAGATAAAATATCCCACATGAAGTCGAAACGGCGTTGGCCTGGCGTCCCAAACAGATATAGCACCAAGTCATCATCTACGGTGATGCGACCGAAATCCATAGCGACTGTGGTGCTGTCTTTGATCTTTTCTGCACTGCTACTGATCTTCCGCTCTGTGGAGACGACGTCAATTTCGCTGATTGTGCCAATAAACTCTGTTTTTCCCGCTGAAAACGGGCCGGTGATAACCATTTTGACAGCTTGCATAATAAATAAGTACCTTCACAATCAAGTGAATAAAAATATTGTCGGCCCCAGTTAGCAAAGTCACCCACAACTGGTCGGTATCGGATTTTGTCAACTACATGATGATTAAGCAGTTTGAATGAGTGCTTACGTATATTTTGATGTACATCGGGGCCGATGTGACAACCTGTTATGAGATTATAAACCGCGGATGCGGTCTATTAGACGAATGACAACGGAGCGTTTTTCTGCTGGTGACTGTTGTTCAGGAACACGCTCACGCCGTGATGTTGTCGCCGCTGTAGTTGTTGTGGCTGTCGCTGTTACCGTTTGTGGGCGTGGTGGCGCAGTAAACTCGACCAGCCCAGCCTGTAACATGCCATAGACAATGCGTCGTATTTCAAAATCGCTCAGATTATTGGCTCTGGCAATTTGCCTGACCGAGTTGCGTGGGTTGATGAAGGAAATTACCCGCCACTCTTCAACGGTCAGGTTGATATTTCGTAGTCGCGCATCAGGGCGGTCTGTGAAGCGTAGCGAGACGTCTAAGTCTGGCAGTTCTTCCTGGAGAATTTCCCATTCTTTTAGTCGCCGGCTTCCTTCCATGATCACGCTTTCCAGATCAATAGGAATGGTGATGCGATCTGGCGCCGGGAGTTCGTTGGCGTCAAAGCGAAACAGCCCTTCGGCCCAAGTGAATAACTTGTACACGACGTCAAGTACGTATTGTCGTACACTTTGAATGATATCGCTTTGGGTGACATACCCTGCTTGAATGAGCAGGTGACCAAGTTGTTTGTCGCTTGTCCCTTTTGCTTTTGTTTGGATGATTCTGGCCTGTTCTTCTGACAGTTTGCCTGCATTTTGCAGCACTGTTGCCAGGTTGCTGTTTTCACTGCCCATGTGGGCATAAATCAGCTTGCCTTCACGAAAAGACACGTGAGCAACTTCATTGCCCTGTATGGTTAACGTGCCTGTCTTTCGCGCCAGATTGATCAGGTTGAGTAATTGTGTTGTAGAAAAATCACGCAAGTTCCCTTTTAGGGCCATGGTTTTATTCTTGTAATGTTTGGATTTGATTTAGGGCTTGAGGTTATTTGCCACTGGCCCTGTTTTTTTGGGTTGTTTTTCTTAATTATGAAATGCTTTATTGCTCGTTGAACTGGTTGCTGCACTTCATATTAATTTTATTTTACATATTTATATTCCCGAAGCGCATTATACCTGCTGTAAAAAGTCAAGTCAAACATACTTCTTTCTTATCGGGCGCTTTTTCTCTCTGGATTTAGGGCAGTCGAGAGTCCGTGGGTTTCTTGCTTGTGATGGTGGTTTGTGGATACAATAGATGAAATTTTTATGATGTCTGTCGTGGGGCGGTGGCGAAATGGCAGACGCAGCGGACTTAAAATCCGCCGGGGGTGACTCCGTGTGGGTTCGACTCCCACCCGCCCTACACTTGAAAGTGGCCCGCTTGCGGGCCACTTTTGTTGTCAGGTTGTTTATGATGCAGTTGCATGAGCATTTGTGGCGTTTTTTAGAGGCGTTTGCGCCGGATGAACGGCCGTTGCCCCAACGGCCGTTGCCCCAACAGCCATTTCTGACCAGTGACGAAAAGCTGGTTGTAGGCGTATCGGGCGGGGCTGATTCGCTGGCCTTGCTGCACGCGCTGCGCTCGGTATTGCCGGCCAGTCGGGTGGTGGTGGCGCATGTGGATCACGGGCTGCGCCCGACGGCCGCCGCTGAGGCGCGTTTTGTGCAGGCAACCGCCCTGGCCTGGGGGATGCATTGCGAGGTGGAAACTGCGGCCGTGGCCGCGTTGGCGCAGCAAACCGGGCGTTCGCTTGAAGAGATGGGGCGGCAGGTTCGTTATCAATTTTTTGCCCGTGTGGCGCATTTAGTTGGAGCAACGGCCGTTGCGGTGGCCCACAATGCTGATGACCAGGCAGAGACGGTATTGCTGCATCTGCTGCGTGGCAGTGGTTTGTCAGGGCTGCGCGGGATGCGCCCGGTGTCCCCGCTGCCGGAGGGGAATGGGATGTGGCTGCTGCGGCCATTACTGGATATTTCCCGCGCGGACATTGAGGTGTATTGCCAGGCGCATGGGCTGGAACCAGTTGTGGATGCCAGCAATGAGGATATGACATTTTTGCGCAATCGGCTGCGCCATGAACTGCTGCCGCTGCTGGCGACGTATAATCCATCCATCAAGACACATTTGCAGCAGACAGCTGCTATTGTGGCGGCGGATTATGATGTGCTGGAAGCGGCGCTGTTGGCGCAATGGCGCGCGGTGTATCGTGGTCAGGGGGAGGGGTGGTTAGCCATTGACCGGGCGCTGTGGAGAGATTTGCCGCTTAGTTTGCGCCGCGGAATTTTACGCCGGGCCGTGTGGCAGATGGCGCCGCAGTTAACGGATGTTACGTTTCGCGCGCTGGAGTTGGCGCGGCAGGTGGCGGAAACGGAAACGGCGCAGGCGCAGGCGTCTTTGCCGGGTGGGCTGTTGCTGCGTAGTTTGTATGACTTGTTTTATGTGCTGCGGGAAACGGCCGTTTTGCCTGTGTCTGGTCCCCAGTTACCCGCTTTACAGGAGCAGGAGCTGCCTATCCCGGGGGTTTTGCCGCTGGCAGATGGGTGGCGGTTGGCAGCAACTGTCGCGCCCATGTTGGATGAACAAACGCTGCAACATCACCAGGATTCGTGGCGGGTGTATGTGGATGTGGGTGCTGCGCTCTCTCTCCAGGTACGCCCCCGTTTGCCCGGTGAACGTTTGCAGCCGTTGGGCATGGACGGGCAGTCGGCGAAGGTCAAGGAGGTGATGATTAATCGCAAAATCCCGGCGCAACTGCGGCCGGCATGGCCGCTGGTGGCGACGGCCGATCATCTCGTTTGGGTTGTGGGGCATCAGCTTGATCAACGGGCGCGGGTGACGGCCGTTACCCGGCGTGTGGTGCAGTTGCATTGCTACCAGACCAATGAGCATACTCAAAATTTAGTTGACGTTAACTCTGATGAAAAGTATACTACCGTCAATTAATATTGTGGGATTGCGGGGCGTAGCTCAGCTTGGTAGAGCGCTCGGTTTGGGTCCGAGAGGTCGTCAGTTCAAATCTGGCCGCCCCGACTTTTATAAGCAGGAATCAGTGAACAGAAAACCGATGACTGATTACTGACCACGCGGCAGTGGTGTAGGGGTAACACAACAGCCTTCCAAGCAGTTCTCACGGTCTAGGCTGATCAAAAAACCCCTGATTTTACAAAAATTTCGGGCCTGTAGCTCAATGGCAGAGCAAGCGGCTCATAACCGCTGGGTTCCAGGTTCGAGTCCTGGCAGGCCCATGTTGCGCGGGCATGGTGAAGCGGTATCACAATAGCCTTCCAAGCTATTATGACGGGTTCGAGTCCCGTTGCCCGCTCTTACATTCTTACATCCATCTGATCGTTCAATTGTTAACGTGCGCCCTCTTGGCCGGTGGCGCTTCCACACGCCACCGGCCACCCACAGGGAGAGGAGAAAATAGGGCTAATACGCCCTGGTGTGTGTCATTCGCGTGAGCGGCGCACACCAGGAGGTATTAGATGAAACGAGTCACGGTAGTTTTGATAGTTCTGGTCATGCTAACGGCCGTCTCTATATCCGTTGCAATTGGTGGCGACCTGCCCCCGGTGGCGTATTTGCCGGTGGTCGTCCGGGCCGCTGCTACCAGCACGCCAACGGCCACGCCAACAAATACGGCCGTACCCCCTACTGCTACGGCCACTAACACGGCCGTACCGCCCACCAGCACTCCTACCAGCACCCCGTCGGCCGCCAATGTGCGCATCGCCTTCATTCTTTACGATCCGCCCGGCGGCGACGTGGACGGCGAATACGTGCGGATTGACAATGTTGGTGGCACGGCCGCCGTGCTGACCGGCTGGACGCTTTCCGATGAATCCGACCACGTGTTCGCGTTCCCGGCCGGCTTTACGCTGGCCGCTGGCGCTCAAGTGCGCGTGTGGACAAAGGTCGGCGTCAACACGCAAACCGATTTGTATTACAACAGCAGCCAGGCTATCTGGAACAATACCGGCGACACGGCCACGCTGCGCAACAATGCCAACCAGGTGGTCAGTGTATGCAGCTATGCGGGTGGTGGTCAAAGTTACACCTGCCCGTGATTTTTAAGGTTCGCGGCCATACGGCCGTTTAACTGAATGCGCCGCCCCTGGTTTCCGAGGCCGGTGGGGTGGCGGGTGGAAGGCGAAGACTGTTCGGTGCAAACCGGGCGGTCTTTGTCTTTTTTATGCCCCTACAGGGACAAGATCAAACTCTTGGCTTTGAACGGGGGGGTAGGCCAGTAAATCAGCCAGTGTACAACCATTAGACAGCTTAGGATTAAAATAATCAACCAGTTTGATTAACAGGTCGGCGTCGAACCGGCCGGTCTTTCCTTGCACCAAACGCGACAAGGTTGATTCGGCTACGCCGATGGCTTGCGCCAGTTCCTTTTGCGTGGGACGCTCGCCTGTTTCTAGTTCAACTTGTGCCAAGAGATTGTTAAGACGTACCTCGATTTGCACTGTAGTTTCACCTCCTTTCATGCTTAGTTTTACACATAATAGCACGTAATTAGCGGATGTCAACACCAAATTAGCGCAATCGCTTGACATTAGTTAGCAGATGTGCTAATATATATGGCAGTTGAGACAACAAAAAAGCCACCGTCTAGCCCTGATAAAGTCAGACGGTGGCGCGAAACCTATAAGGAGATTTCATGAATATCTTAATCTGTTCCCCAAAAGTTGTCAACCAGGCCAACCCGGCCAATGACTTTATCGCCATGTTCGCCGAACTGGAAGCCGAAGAGACCTTTGAGGCGGCCTATGCCGCCGCCGTCGGGTGCTATAACAACCTGGTCGAAATGACCGGCGATGCTGATTGGTCGTTTGTTTGGGAGCAATACCAGAGGGCTTTCGGCGTTGCCGCCGGGTTTTACGCTCCCGCCCCCATGAGTGACGAAGAGACCCGTATCCCTGACGATGATGTGATCGCCTGGCAGATGGCGACGCGCAGCAGAATCAACCCCTTTTAAGACGGTTGGGGGTGGGGCAGCCCACCCCCAACACTTGGAGAAATTGACCATGTACGAATTTTACACCCTTGACGGCGAATTACTGGCAACTATTGAAACCGATGATCCGTTTGCCCACGTGGGCGAGTTGTCTCATGAGTTTGGCGTAGACGCCGATGAGATTGTTTGGGAGGCGATTTAACCATGTTACCAATGATTACTTATGATCGCAGCGCCCGCGTTTACCAGGTTGTTGACCAGACCACCGGGGAGGTTGAGACTTTCCCGGCCAAACACAAGCTGGAAGCGGAGCAATACGCGCTGGCTATGGTTAATCCTCGCCTGGTGCGTATTGTGCGTGACGAGTTGCTGTCCAGACGGCCGTTTTTGGAAGCGCGGGCATGGAAGGCGGCTGCTATTGTTGAGTCTGGCGATGTGGCCCCGGTGATTGATGGCCTGTATTTTGCTTATGTCAGGGGGCAGGGCGACATTTATGCCGTGTCCCATGATGATGATGGATTGATGGCGTGTACGTGTACGGATTTCACGAGTTTTGGCGCGCCGGTGGCGGCCAGTAACGGCCAACGGCTGTGCAAGCATTTGCTGGCCTGGCAGCTTTATCAGCGCCTACAGAAGCACCGTTGTTATCATTGCTCGAAACTTGTTGACGGCGATGTTGACATTTGCCCGCTTTGTGGTGAGGATGTGACCCCATTTTAACGTTTACAATTGCCCGGTTTTACCGGCCGGGCTTCAAACAAACCGAAAGGAGACAATAGACGATGACGAACAGAAACATTTTAACCGCTGAAACTTTTGTTGTGGCTATGCCTAATGACGCCGCGCCACTGGGTTTTGACCCGTTTAATGATGGGTTTACGTGGCATGACGTATTGCCTGCTAATTACTGGAATCTTGATTTGCTAGAGGAGAAGGCGGCGGCAATGGGTGGCAACCCGGTGGTGACACCGGCGCGGATTGTTATTCAGACCGTTGTTGATCCGGAAGTTCCCGAAGCGCAGCAGGACAAAACCCCGAAGCTGGTTATGGAGTTTGTTGAGAATGTACCTTCGTTGGTTCTAAATAAGACTCGTTGTACCCTTGCCACACAATTGACAAATACGCCGAATCCAGCGAAATGGGTCGGGTTGTTGCCGCGCTTGGAACTGTATGCCGGTGCATATAGGGACATGGCTGCGGCGTTGCAAATTCTGTTTCGGCCTGTGACGAACGGGAATGGGAATGGGAATGGCAACGGCCGTCGGGCTGCTGCTCCGGCTGCTCCGGTTGATAGCGTGAATGAGGATTTGTTCGGCTAATTTTATTGTGACGGTAACGGCCGTTGTCCACAGGGGCAACGGCCGTTACTGTGAGGGAGTAACCAGTGAACGAATTTTTTGTCCACACTGTCACTGACACGGTGACTGGCGCGCGCCGGTATGTAATTGCCCCGGCTGATGTGACGTTGGGACTGGGCATTACGGAAACCGTCGTGGCGCGTGAGCCGTTGGCGGCCCGCTTTGATGCGCCGGTTGCTATTGTTGCGCGGCGGCAGCCGATGTCACCGGGATTGCGCGCCAAGCTGGAGGAGTGGCGCGCGGAGTTGGGGGAGGAGCCGCCGGCGATGATGGGTGATGAGCTGGCGGCTGCATTTTTTTCGTCAATGTAGTGATAGCAACGGCCGTTGCACCAACGGCCGTTGAAGGGAAGGAAAGCAAGCAGTGTCTAAGTCTAATCAGATTGACAATTGGTTAAATGCACAAATTATCAGCCCATTTGTAGATGCCGACGGCGCTGTTGTCGGCCTGGTCATCAACCTGCCGCCGGTGCAGACATCCATGCGATTTGCGGACATTGAAGCGCGCATGGAAGCGCGGTGGGGTGAAATCGGCCGGGAGTTGGAGCAGTTGCAGGCGTGGTGGGTGAATAAAGACACCAACCATGGCCAGGTTAACCGGGCGCGCTATTTGGCCGAGGATGCCCGTCTGACGGCCGAACGCCGCTTCCTGGAAGCGATGTGGCAGCAGGTGCGCAGCTACATGCCCCACGCCGAGGTGGCCCAATGAGCAAATGGTGTCCAATCTGTAAGGAATTTATGTTTTGGCGCGACAGCCACGTTTGCAACCCGCTGTACGAGTGCAGCGTTTTCGATTTGCGCACTGAGACCGGCGTGCAAATACACGCATCCAGCGCCGAAGATGCGGCCGAAAGGTACGCGGTAAACACCATGTACGATGGCGCGTCAGATGTGACAGAGGTTTTTGTCCGCGACGGCGACCGGGTGATCCGGTTTGCTGTCAGCATCGAAATGCAGCCAGTGGCAACGGCCGTTGAAAAAGAATCTTTCGACGATTCGGACGAGGAGGAATAATGAGCGATTTACAGAATATCATGGACGAGTATTTGCAGGCTTACGAAACAATGTTGGCGCAAGAAAATGCAAAAATGAAAGCGCGAGAGGCCGCGGAACGTGACGAACTGGCCCAAAAGGAGACACGCCTGCGGGCGTGGCTAACCGAGACCATCCCCGTCGCAATGGTAGAGTACGCCACCTTCGACGGCTTGGAAAGATACATGACCGCCGTTGTCCTGAACCTGCCCTGCAGCTTTCCCATCTCATTCAACGTCAATAACGCCAAGACCGGCTTTCAAATCGAGTCATCCCGGACGCCTTACCGTGTCCCAACCCTCGCCCACGTTGAACCAGTGGGCGAAACATATGATACCGCCTATACTGTCTGGGACGGCTGGAAATCCCTCCCTGAAGCCATTGGGCGCGCCCAATG
>JACSRF010000084.1 GCA_014879875.1 Anaerolinea sp. | reverse complement strand
TTGGGTTTGTAGTAACCGCTTTAGCGGTCCCACGCTGGACGACTAAAGTCGTTACTACAAACCAGACCCCAACAGACTGCTAGCGCGTTATCGTCGCGTAACAATAATCTCGCTCAAGCCAGGCCAGTTCAAAATCACCGCGAGGAATAGCAATAGGGGCCTCGTCAAAATTGGGATCATTAACCAGGATGTGCGCATCATCGAAGCCAACTACCACAAGAGCATGATCGGTTTGATAGCTCCAATAGGGCAATTCGCCGGTTCTGACAAAAACGATCACAGGTTGACCAGTAATGATCAAACCTTCGAGTCCAGTCATGTTGGTGACTTGGTAAGAAACAAACAGCGATAACTGCTCTAGCAGGCGAATGTTGCTGGCTGGTGCGCCAAAGGATTTGATTCTCAGCAGTTTTAAGAGATCAGCGTAGGACAGGGATATACCGAAGTAGTCCAGAATCATTGCCGCACATGCAGCCAGGCAGTCGCCATCACCCTGTTGTTTGTGATGAGGTATGGGAAGCAATTGTCGCGGCACGGCTCTCTATCTCGGCTATTTGTTGCGGGGAAATTTGAATTTGCCCGGTTTCAACGTCAACGTCAAGGTATCCCACCTCGCCAACATCACCACGGGAAGTCAAGGAAAGGATAATTGGCACACGCCAATAAATGCGCTCCCCTAAAACAAGCGTGGGTTCTCCGGCGTGCATCATGTAGCTAATTTCCCCCAAAACAAAGTTATTGACTTTCTGCCTGGCGGTAAAGGCAGACACATTGACATCGGCGCTGACCTTAATGTCCACGACCAGATGGCCGGTCTTAGGTATGGACTCTAGCGTTACACTCATCGTTTTAGCCTCCATCCATCACGTATTGCCAATTCAATTATACATGGGTTCGGATGGGCGTGAAAGCAGCCCTCAGGCTTTACTGGTTCTCCTTGATCAACCCGGCGCGATAGGCGCGCAGCAGCGCCTTTAGTTGCTCAATGCGCAGCTGCATGGCGCGGCCGGCGTCTGTGTCGCGCACCAGCAGGCGGCGGGCATTCGTCTCCAAAATTTGGGTTTGCGAATGGATGTCTACCGCGTCGGCAATCGCCGTTTGCGTAGAGACAAATGGTTCGTGCGCAGCCAACAGCAGCCCGTAGGAGTTGAAAATGAGGGTGTAACCGGCAATGCCCGTCTGCGCCTGATACGCTTTAGACAATCCACCGTCAATGACCAGCAGTTTGCCCCCCGCCTTGAGCGGATTTTCGCCCCGCTTCACGCGCACAGGCACGTGCCCGTTAATAATGTGCGCCGTCTGTACATCCATGTCGAACGCTTGCAGAATGCGCACGGCCGTTTCCTCCCTGTCGCGAAAACGATAATATGGGTCCTTCTGCTCCTGGTGCGTGCGCTTGTCGGCAATAAAATACCGCTCAAACGTCGCCATCTTATCCTTACCAAACAACGGCGACTGCGCCCCACTCCACAAATACCACATGGCGTCTTGCCCCTCTTGCCGCAGCGCCGCATCTTCGGAAAAGTACCCCTGCCGCGCCAGCCGTTCCATGTAATCCATAAACGGCCGTGCCGCCAACCGCTCCCCCCCCACCTCGTATTCCACAAAGGAACCATCGGCGTTCATGGGAATGCAGCCGTGATAAAGCAGATTGCCATTGTAAATCAGGTAAATGCTGCCCATATTAAATAGGAAGCGGACGTGCCGTTGCAGCCGTTCGCTGTTCATGAACATCTGCGTCAGCCGTTCCACCAGCGCGCGCTCGCCATCGGTCAGGTCATACGGCCGTTGTGGGTCAATCGTCGGGAAATGGGTATCCAACAAAGGATACGTCTCCCCTTGCAAGCTAATCGTCCCCTGCTCATAATCAATCAAATGCAGCAGCAGCCGGTCGGCCATGCGGTAATCAGGGCGACGTTGGATAATGGCGGCCTCCAATTTCAATTGAATCACAGCGATCGCCTTGTGCATCTGCGTCATCAGCCGCAGCTCATTCTCCGTATACTCCTCGTCACCGCTCACCTTAGGGACAAATTGCTTGTCAAAGAAATCCCCATATGTCTCCACGGCAAACGACGCCAGCGGCAGCAGGCTGATGGCGTACCCATCTTGCAGCGTGTGCAGATTGGCGTAGCGCAGGCCAATACGAATGACGTTTGCCATGCACGCCTCACTGCCGGCGGCCGCGCCCATCCACACAATGTCATGATTCCCCCACTGCACATCCACCGAATGGTACTTCAGCAGCGTGTCCATGATAATGTGCGCCCCCGGCCCGCGATCATACACATCGCCAATGATGTGCAAATGGGCAATCGCCAGCCGCTGAATCAGCTCCGCCATGGCCACAACAAAGTGGCGCGCCCGCCCAATCTCAATGATCGTATCAATGATGCTCTGGTAATACGCCTGCTTATTCTGGATACTCTCCTGCTCATGCAACAGTTCCTCGATCACGTAAGCAAAATCATCGGGCAGCGCCCGGCGCAGCGCCGAGCGGGTATATTTGGAGGAGACAGCGCGGCACAGTTTGATGAGGCGGAAGAGGGTGAGACGATACCATTCGGCCGTATCGTCCGCCTGGGACAGCAGCAGCGACAATTTTTGCTCTGGGTAATAAATCAACGTCGCCAGATTTTGCCGCTCGGTTTCGGCCAACTGATTGGCAAACAGTTCATCAATGCGCCGCTTGATGGAGCCGGAACCATTCTTCAAAACGTGCAAAAATGGCTCATACTCCCCATGCAAATCAGACAAAAAATGCTCGGTGCGCTTGGGGATGTGCAAATTGGCGGTGAGGTTGATGATTTCCGTAGACGCCGCCTGAATGGTGGGGTACTGCCGCGCCAACAGGCGCAAATAGTTCAAATCGGGTTCGTGGGTTATGGGTTGGTTCATCTTTTACCTGTCAATCACAAATCGTCACTCGTCACTCGTCACCCGTCACTCGTCAATCGTCAATCGCCAATTCCTTCCGCGGCCAGGACAACAAAACCACGCTGCTGATCGCCAGCGCCGCGCCCACACTTTGCCAGCCATTCATCACCTGCCCTACCAGCAAAAAGGCCAACACGGCCGCAAACAATACCTCTGTCACGGAGACGATCACCGCTTCACCGGCCGGCAGCCAGCGCAGGCTCAAGGTGTACAGCGCGTAACCGCAAATGGTCGGAATCGCCACCAGCGCCGCAAATGGCAGCCAGATCGTCGGTGGCAGCGGCCACGCCGGCAGACCAACGGCCGTTTGAAACGGCAGCAGCGCGAGCATGGCAAATGCAAAAATGTACAGGTTAATGGTCCATGGGCTGTAGCTGCTCGCCAACCGCTGCCCGAACAACGTCATGCCGCCATAGGCAACGGCCGTTCCCAACCCGACCATCACCCCCAACGCGCTCAACCGCAGGCCCCCTTCGCTGCGCAGCAGCCCGGTCATGAAAACTGTGCCTGTAATCGCCAGGATAATGGCCGCCGCGCGCCGGCCGCTCACCGCCTCCCGCCACAACAACCAGGCCACAATCGCCACCAAAATCGGCGCATTGTACTGCATCACCGTCGCCACCGGAATGCCATTCGTCACCACCGACACATTCCAGGTCACGTGCAGCATCCCCATGCCCAGCCCCATCCCCGCCAACCAGGGCAAATCAGCGCGCCGCGCCCGCAGCAGCG
>JACSRF010000394.1 GCA_014879875.1 Anaerolinea sp. | reverse complement strand
CGACAGACTCAGGACAGGTCTGAGCGGAGTCTTCGGCCCTGAGCGAAGTCGAACGGGGAAGAATCCCTATGGTTTAGTCAGGTGAACGGGATGCTTCACTCCGAAGACTCCGTTCAGCATGACATGCTTTCTTGCTAGATTTGTAAAGCACAGATTACTTGGAATGAACCATGCTCTTTATTTTTATGAGGGGAATTGGATGACCCAAATTATCGCCATTGCTATGCAGAAAGGTGGAGTGGGCAAGACAACCACCACCATCAACCTGGCCGCTGCCCTGGCCGAAACGGGCAAACGAGTACTGGCCGTTGACCTGGACCCCCAGGGCAACCTGACCCAACATTGTGGCTTCGACCCCGACCACGTCTCGCCCACCATCTACAACACCTTCCAGGCAGAGATTGATGGTTATGAAAACAACATCCGCAACGCCATCTACGAAACGGCCGAACGCTTCCACCTGCTGCCCGCCCAACCGGAACTGAGCATGACCGAACTCGCCCTGATCAACACCCTCAGCCGCGAGCGCGTCCTGCTCACCATCCTGGAACCGATCATCGGCGACTATGATTACATCCTCATTGATTGCAACCCGTCGCTGGGGCTGCTGGTGGTCAACGCGCTCACGGCCGCCACCCACGTCATCATCCCCATCCAGGCCGAATATCTGGCTGCGCGCGGCGCCCTCATGATCCTCTCCAGCATCGAAACCGTGCGCCGCAAAAAGCTCAACCCCGACCTGGACATCGCCGGCATCCTGCTCACCATGGCCGACACGCGCACCATCCTCGCCCAAGACGTTCACGACGCCATCAAAGAGCAGTACGGCAGCGACATCCGCATCTTCGACACCATCGTCAAACGCTCCATCCGCTTCGCCGAAAGCGCCGCTGCCGGAAACAGCATCCTCGCCTACGACGGCAAAAGCCAGGGCGCGGAAGCGTACCGGCAGGTGGCAAAAGAACTATTGCATAATCCGTAATCCGTAATCCGTAATCCGTTATCCGTTATCCGTAATCCGTTATTCGTTACCCGTATTACGCAATACGCAGCACACGCCCATGACCCGAAAAAAACCCAAAGTCAGCCTCGGCAGCCGCATCCCGCCGCAGACCGGGGACCTGGAAAAATTGTTTGGCAGCGAAGATGACGTTGAACAGGCGTCCGGTCTGGTCCTGCTTTCGCTCAAAGTAAACGCCATCCAGCCCGACCCTAACCAGCCGCGCAACACTTTCGTTGAAGAAACCCTGGAAGAATTGGCAGAAAGCATCCGCCAGGATGGGGTGATTCAACCGATTGAAGTGACCGAAGTGCGCGCCAATCAATATATGATTGTGCATGGCGAACGCCGTTGGCGCGCCGCGCAGTTGGCCGGGCTGGAGGCAATTCCGGCCGTCGTGCGCCGCCGTAACTACGACGAAATCACCCGCTTTGTGCGCCAGTTGGTGGAAAACATCCAGCGCGAAGACCTCAACGACGTAGACCGCGCCTATGGCATGGTGCGCCTGCGCGACCTGATGCAGGCGGAGCTAAACGCGCAAATCGCCGAGGGCATGGCCGCCGGCAAGCCCCACGCCCACAGCGTCAGTTGGGCCAAAGTGGGGGAGCGCCTGGGCTTCACGCGCCAACGCGCCAGCCAGATCATTCAACTGTTGGACTTGCCGGATGAGATTAAGGATGCGGTGCGGGACGGCCGTATCTCCGAACGCGACACCCGTATCCTGCGCGGCCTCAAACCCTCGCAGCAGCGCGCCCTCTTCCGCGCCCTCGAAGCGGGCGACGTAGACGCCAAAGCGTACCGCCAGGTCGCCCGCTACCTCAAAGAGGAAGCGCCCGAACTCACCGTCCACGAAGCCATCCGCATCCTGGAAAAGCCGTTGCCCCCCATCCGTGCCATCAGCGCCGCCCTTGACGAGGACGAGGCGGGTGAAGAAGCGTATGAGGAGATCGAAGTTTGGGGTGGCGATGACCCTGTTCCTGAACATAATGTTTCCCAAGAAACAGGTCTATCCGAAGTGGAATGGGGTAGCGACGCGCCCCCTTGGGGCGACGCGCCCACCGGCGGCATTCGCGTCACCGGCGCGCACCGCCTGCTCATCGTGCGCAACCATTTGGCGCGCATCGCCACCCGCGGCCTGGCGCGCTCCGAACGCCAGGAGATGCGCCGCCTGCTGCGCGAGATCGCCCAAGACGTGGCTGCCCTGCTCGCCGCCCTGGAGGAGAAGTAAGGTCGGGCGTCGAGCATCGGAACTTCCAACTCCTTAATTTTTACCCAATTCTGCAAGATTTCTGCCAGTCGCGCGTTAAATAGGCAAAACAAGAACCGCGTTTCTCAGCAAGAGCGCGGTTCCAAACACATAAAGGATTGCCTATGACCCTGATAGATGATCAACACCTGATTGCCCAAGCACGCGACAACCCACAAGCCTTTGCCGCGCTCTACGACCGGCACGTAGACCGCATCTACGGCTACGCCTACCGCCTGTTGCAAGATGACGCTCTGGCGCAAGATACGACAGCCGTTACCTTTGAAAAAGCGTTACGCCATCTGCAACACTATGAATGGCAAGGTAAAAGCTTCGCGGCCTGGCTCTACCGCATCGCCCACAACGAAGCGATGTCCCAACACCGTAAGCGCAAATGGCTCGCTCCCTGGCCGCATTGGCAGGGTCGTACAGAGAATCGAAGCACGGAAACGGCCGTCCTCACCGCTGAACGCCACCACCAACTCCACCACGCCCTCGCCCAACTCTCCCTGACCGACCGCAGCGTACTCACTTTACGCTTCTTTGAGGAACTGCCCACCGACGATATTGCTGCCATCCTCAACTGTTCCAAAGACACCGTTTACCTGCGTCTGCACCGCGCCCTCAAACGCCTGCAGCAGCACCTCATCGTCAACAATCAATTATCGGTATTCAGTAATCGGTAAGCCGATCACGCAATACCGGCACATTCGGAGGAACCCATGTCTCCCCAACAAAAATTTGATCTGCGCCAATGGTCGCAACAATTAGAAGCCGGAGAACAAACCAACGAAACCCTACGCCTGGCTGCCGCCCTACAGGAAACCCATCCCGTTACTCCCCCCGCACCTGCCGCTTTCAAGCATGATTTACGCCACCGCCTGCTTGCCCAACACACCGCGCCCCACCCCTTCCGCGGCGCCATTGCCAACTTGTGGCGCTTTGCCGGAAGCGTGGCCGCATTCGCCCTCTTGGCTACGGCCGTCACCTTCTTCTGGCTAAGTCTGGCGCCGCGCGAGGCAGCCGTCGGCCCTATCATCATCGCCCGTAACACGCCTATGCCGGCGTCGGCAACGCCGCTGCCGACGCCCCTGCCAACGCCCCTGCTACCACCGTTGCCGTCTGGTCTGGTAATGGAGCGTGTCGGCGACCCACGTTTCGGCGCGGACGACACGGTTGTCACGCTGTATGGCTTTGCCGATGCCCCACCTCAGCCGATCGTCGGCGATCCCCTGACCGTCCATCTGATCTGGTTGCAAGAAGGGCCATCGCAGGCATGGAACAGCTTTGTCCATCTGCTGGACGACAATGGTCAATTAGCGGCGCAGGTAGATGCACCTTTGTGGGTAAACGGCCGTTTTCAGCAAAGCCAATCCTTCACCCTGCCGACAATCGGACTGAACCCCGGCGTCTACCAGATCGTTAGCGGCATTTATGATGCAGTTAGTGGTCACCGCCTACCCGCCAATGGTGATAACCGCGCCACAGCACTGCTCGGCACAGTCTCTCTTGCTCCAGCCGAACAACCCGTCACGGAATCATGGTCGGATGACAGCAACACCCTGCACGTTACGGGGCTGTCACTACCCGCCGGCGGCGTCCTGACTACTACCACGCCCATCACCATCACCCTGCGTTACCAATTCGACGATCCTGCTGCTCTGTATGTCACTGCCAAAATCGTCGAAAGGCTACCCAACAGCGCCATGCGCGTCATTGCTGACAGTACCACCCTTATCAATCACGGTATTGGCTTCGTCACCCTCACGATCCCCTTCACAGCAGCCGAGCTCAATGGTCCCGCAAATCTTGGCCTACTCATTGAAGCCCGCTCTAATAGCGCCGACCCCACCACGCCCCCCGACATCTTCTTCCCCACCACTATCGTCTGGCGCTACCAGCCCTAATCGGGTCTAAATACAAGGGGCGTAGAGATTCTTACAGGGAAAGGGCGAGGCGGCGCGACAAAATTGGCCGTCACAGGTTGCGCAACCTGCGACGGCCAATCTCTGGTATAATCCTGGCAAGTTACCCCGGCGACATACGGGCAAAACACGAGGCACAATGATGATGCAAGTAACCCTAAATCTGGACGAAAACACAACGCGGACGCTGTTTAAGCAAGCGATTGCGGAGATGTTGCGTGAGAGAAATGAAACATTGTATGCCGCTCTGGCAGAGATCATGGAAGATGTCGCCCTGGCGCGCGCCATTGAGGAAGGAGAAGAAACGGCCGACATCGGCCGTGAACAATTATTTCAACTATTTGAGGCTGCGCCTTGAACGTCGTCTTCAAGCAAAGCCTGGCTAAAGATTTGCAACAGGTGCGCGACAGCGCTTTGCTAAAGCGCGTCCAAACAGCCATTGAACAAATTGAAACGGCCGCATCTCTGCATGAAATCCGTCAACTCAAAAAATTAGCGGGGAACGAATTTTATTATCGCGTTCGCATTGGCAATTATCGTCTTGGCCTGCGGATAGAAGGCAATACCATCACAATTGTCCGTTTTTTGCATCGAAAAGAGATTTACCGTTACTTTCCCTAGCGCATGCTGCCAAAGACCGTTCTCGAGGCGGCACGGCCGTACCATGCCGCCTCGCCCCTACCACATTACACACGATATTCGGTAGGGGCGAGGCAGGTGGGCATTACCTCGTCAGATCCTCAATGCATCGTCACCACCTGCCTCGCCCTTCGTCAGAATGACCCGGTTCCACGTGGAGTCTGCCGCCCTGGTCATGCTGAGCGGAGTCTTCGTAGCGAAGCATCCCGTTCGCCTGGCCGCGCCAACGCTTCCGCCCCCCCCATGCCGTCAGGATTCTTCCTCGAAGACTCGTCAGAATGACCCGGTTCCACGTTCCTCTGGCCGCGCCAACGCCTTCGCAATACCCATGCCGTCAGGATTTTTCCTCAAAGACTCGTCAGAATGACCGGGGAACTTTCCACACCCAACAGGATGGGGTAAACTGGTGGGCATATCAATGTTGTGCGGCGGGACGCGACGACCGGCGGGCAACGCCCAAGGATTTACCCATGACCATACCCGGAAAAGCAACCCCACAAGCAACGGCCGTTTACGCCGCCCAATTCCCCCACCTCACTTACCGCCCGCTCAATGGCTGGCAGGTGAGCGAAGCGGGGTTTGGCGGCTACCGTATCAGCCCCGACGAGGAGGGGCACCGCGAGGCGCTGACGCACGCCCTCAGCCAGGGCATCAATCTGATTGACACCAGCAGCAATTACGCCGATGGTGGTTCAGAAAGCCTCATTGGCGAAGTGTTGGGGGAGTTGGCGGGCAACGGCCGTTTACAAAACGGCCGTTTACAAAACGGCCGTTTACAGCGCGAGCAGGTCGTCATCGTCAGCAAAGCGGGCTACCTGCAAGGCAGCAATTACGACCTGAGCCAGCAGCGCAAGGCGGCCGGGAACCCGTTCCCCGACCTGGTGGAGTACGCCAACGAGCTTGAGCACTGCATCCACCCCGACTTCCTCGCCGACCAACTGACGCGCAGCCTGGAACGTCTCAACCTGGAGACGCTCGACGTCTACCTGCTGCATAACCCGGAGTATTACCTGGGTTGGGCGCAGCAAAATGGCGTGTCATTAGAGGAGGCGTGGCGCACCTATTACCAACGCATCCGGCTCGCTTTTCAATATTTGGAAAAGGAGGTGGAGAACGGCCGTATCCAGGCATATGGCGTCAGTTGCAACAGCTTCCCCGCGCCCCTTCACGATCCCCACTTCACCTCGCTCAGCACAGTCTACGGGCTGGCCGAAGCCAGCGCCGCCAACCAGGAGCGGCGCCATTTTCGCGTCATCCAACTGCCCATGAATCTGTTTGAAACGGGAGCGGTCACCGAGAAAAATCTGTCTGGCGACCAAAATGTGCTGCAATTCGCGCAGGCCAATGGGTTGAGCGTACTCATCAACCGGCCGCTCAACGCCATCACCGACAACACCCTCACCCGCCTGGCGGATGTCCCCAAACCTACCTACCCCGCCAGCAAGGTGGAAGTGTCAACCGCGGTTGACATTTCTGCGCGCGCCGAGCGGACACTGCACAACAACATCCTGCCACAGCTCCCCCTTGACGACGAGACGCGGCAGACGGTGTGGGAGTACCTGGCGGTGGGCACAATGCTGCAAGGGCAGTGGCGCGCCTTTGGCACATACTACAACTGGCGCGACATTCGCTCCCGCTTCATCCTGCCGCGCGCGCAAAGCGGCGTCCAATTCCTGGCAAACCTGGAAAATCCACCCGTAGACGTGGATGATTGGCTGAATGGGTATATCAACACCCTGAACACATCTTTGGCGGCGGTGACGGCATTTTACCAGGGAGAGGGGTACAAACTGGCGGCGGACATTCAGCGGAAGGCGGAAACGGCCGATCCCGATTGGCGCGCCGACACCCTCAGCCAGACGGCCGTGCGCGCGCTGCGTTCAACGGCCGGCGTAACCTCTGTCCTGGTGGGGATGCGCCAGGCGGCCTATGTAGATGATGTGCTGGCGGGGTTGGCGCAGCCCGTGGCGCAGCGTGAACGGGAGGAGGCGTGGGAAGTCGTGAGTCGGACGTAAATGAAAACGGGGCGCGGATGGCGAACTTTCCAGTTCGCCCTACATTCTCCTGACCAATTCGCGGGAGAGGAACCAGGCGCCGTGGCGGTCATCGGCGTTTTTGGGGGCGCGGTCGTAGTAAAGTTCAAAGATACGGCCGTCCTCCACCTGCACCCGGAAGTAAAACCGCCCCACGCCCCAACTGCCCCGCTCCGCCGCCCGCGCCAGGTGTTCCGGCTGCATGTTTTGCGCCATGCGTCCGCGACGGCCGTAATCCTGCCACCTCTCAAGCATCGCCACAATGACAAACGTCTGCCCACGCCAGGTAAAACGGGCCGGGCAGTCCGGCCGTTTGCTGTACAAGGGCGGCTGATCATAAGCCACCGTAATCGCTTCGCCGATGAAATGGGTTTGCCAGTCAGACATTTTTTTGGGGCGTGAAGCGTGAAACGTGATAGGACGCATCACGCATCACGCATCACGTTTCACGGTTTATCGAAAAGCGAAAGCTGGTACGTCGGGCGCTGTCCATCAAGTAGTACATAAGGCTGCAAGCGTCGGGTTTGTACACCAATCTGTTGCAAGTCGCGCACGGCGCGCAGGGCGCCGCGTCGCCGCGCCATCACGATCAGGTCTGCTCCCTTGGGGCCGATGCCGGGTACGCGCAGCAGTTCTTCGCGGCTGGCGCGGTTCACTTCGACCGGATTTTCACGCAAATTGGCATACGCCCAGGCCAGCTTGGGGTCGGTGTCCAGCGGCAAATTGCCCACCTGATCAAAGGGCATCTCTTCCAGGTCAAAATTGTAGTCGCGGAAGAGAAAGGAAGCCTGATAGAGACGATGGACGCGCCAGGGATTTTCGCCAGGGCGGTTTTCCAGCGGGGTGTCACGGATGGGGTTGAAGCGGGAGTAATAGACGCGGCCCAGGCGCAGCGTCTTGTGCAGATAGGCAGCCGCACTCAGTAGTTCCAGGTCGGTTTCATCCACGCCGCCAACGACAAATTGGGTGACAGTGGAGGGCCAACGGCCGTTCCAACCCAAATGCCCCGGTTGTGTCTGGCGGATATGCTCGATGTGTTGCAACGGCCGTAGCAGCTCTGTCAGAAACACCTTCTTGGGGGCCAACTGCTGCAAGCGGCGGTCATTGGGCGCTTCCAGATTCACCGACAGCCGGTCGGCCAACTGCATCGCCCGTTCAAGCTGCGCGTCCTCTGCGCCGGGCATCACCTTCAAATGCAGGTAGCCGCGAAAACGATGCTTTTGCCGCAGCAGTTCGGCCGTCGCCAGCAGCTTATCCTGCGTTTTCACACCGCCGCCAATGATGCCGGAACTCAAAAACAACCCTTCAGCCACGCCCGCGCGGTACAAATCCATGAAGGTCTGCGCCATTTCCTCTGGCTTGAAGGTGACGCGGCGGAAATTGCGCCCGGCGCGGAACGGGCAGTAGAAGCAGTCCCGCTCGCAAGCCGAGGTGAGCAGCGTTTTCAGCAGAGGGATGGTTTTGCCATTGGGCAATTTGGCATGGTAGATAGCCACGTCATCTGCGCCAGCTTTGGGCGGCGCGACGGGGATGTCGCCCGGCGCAATAACCTGGCCGCATGGCGCAACTTGCGCCGACGCAGACGGCATGGGCGCCACCTCTTCGGACGGTTCTAACCCCATATGTTCAGCCAGCGTGTGTAATTTTGTCAGGCTATTCATGCCCTTTATTATAGAACATTCGTTCAGGTGTGGCAATTGACGATTTGCGATTTACGATTTGCGATTTTTGTTGGCCGCCAGGGTGACAGAGTTTTGTCAATTTTTGCCAGGAACGTTTATAATGCAGCTAATCTCTGTTGGCAGAACCCATCGTTTTGACATCAATCTCTGGTTCTTTCCACATTCAAAACAATTTTCCCCAACAAAAAAGGAGTTTGCACATGTCTTGGGACGATCAAGAAGATACGACTATTTACAAGGTCGTTGTCAATGAAGAAGAACAGTATTCGATCTGGCCGGCTGATCGTGAAAACCCGCTGGGCTGGAACGATGTCAGTAAATCCGGGACCAAGCAAGAGTGCCTGGATTACATTGAAGAAGTGTGGACAGATATGCGGCCGTTAAGCCTGCGTAAGAAGATGGCAGAAATGGCGCAAGGAGATGGGTAAATCATGCTGCGCAATGGTTCATTTACAGAAGGTTGGGTAGATATGCCGCCGGCGTCCGGCTTTTTAATCAATCAGCAGCCCAATGGCTGGACGCTGCGTTGGCTGCCGCCGGGTGAATCCTTATTTGGCGCGGATGACAAGGCAGCAGGTGTGCCCGAATGTGTGCATAAGTTGTCGCGGCAGCTGCCGCCAAATGAGCAGTCAGGCGGGGCAAATGCGTTGATTCTGGAGGGTGACACAACCTACAAAATGTTCCATGGCGCAGCCCCCTTTGGCGGCGAACTTGTACAGATCGTCAGCGGATTGCAAGCGGGCAGCCGCGCTAAACTGATCGCGCCAATCCAGGTGCATCGCCATGGGGACCCAGACCCATATGGCGCTGAATCGGGCGTTTGGGTGAATGGGGAAGGGCGCTGGGTTCACAGCGGCGATATGGGTGACCGGCGCTGGTATGAGCACGTGGTTGAATTCACCGTCCCAAGCAGCGGTACGGCCGAAATCATCATCCGCGTGAAAAGCAAATGGCCGCGCGCCAAGGATTTTTTCTTGGATGGCATTAAGTTGGAAGCAACGGCCGTTGACGATGGCGGCGGCGGGTTTACGCCAGGCCATCCGGGAGGTGGTCAGCCGGGCGACGAAACGCCGGCCACAGGCAAAACCATCCGTCTGAACGTCCCCGCAGGTGTGCGCGTGGAAACGGAAGCAGGCGACAGGCCAGATGTCCTTGTCGTCTACGTGCCGCCGGGGTACGTGGTCGAGTTGAATTAGGATGGCAGCGAGGGATCGCCTTCTCCTGGTGGAAGGCGATCCTTTTTATTTCCTATGTCTGCACAAACAGCAGGTGATTACCGCATCTTTGTTGGCGCATTTCCGATCGGGGAACTGACGGCGCAGATTCAGGCTGTGCGTGTGCAGTATGATGCGAAAACGGCCTACATCACAGCGCCACATGTGACGCTTGCCGGGACGTATTGGCGGCATGGGCCAGCAACAGCCGCCAATGAAGCAGACTTGATAGAGCGATTACGGCCGTTATCCTCCCACCTCCCTCCTTTTGACCTGATCCTGGGCGGTATTCACACCTTCGGCGAACGTGTCGTTTACCTGGGCGTGCAGACAACGCCCACGCTGTTGGACACACGCCGGGCGCTGTTGGCAATGATGGGCATGGACAAACATGGACAGCAGTTTACGCCGCACCTGACCCTGGCGATGCGGCTGAACCTTCACGACACGGAACGCATGGTGGCCGATTTACGGGGAAGTGTATGGGAAAACGGCCGTTTTCCCGCACCTATGGGCACCCTACACCTGGTACAGCGCGGTCCCGCCGATCCTGCCTGGCGCACAATTGCCGTTATCCCCCTTGCCGCTGATTGAGAATGACAATTCCGCCAACAATAAGCGCCATCCCTGCCAGCATCACCGGCGTAATCTGCTCGTGCAGGAAAAACCAGCCGCCAACCACAGCCACCATCGGCACAATATAGGAAGTCATGGCAGCGGCCGTCGCGCCAAAACGCTTCACGTTGTAAAAAGCAAGCAGCAGCCCGGCGAATGTGCCGATTAGCGCCGCGTACCCCAACGCAAAATATCCTTGACCGGTGACGGCGTGTAAATCTATGCCCACAGACAAAATGGAGAGGGGCATGACGACCAACGAGGCCACAAACAGGCGAATGCTGGCAACGTCGAAGGAGTTCATCTCATTCATGTATTTACGGGCGTACACTGTCATGCCGCTGCCGGTAATCATGGCGATAAACATCAGGATGTAGCCCAGTGGGTTGGCGCTGCTGACGTTGGGCAATCCGCTTTCACCGCTGAGGGCCAGCAAGGCGGCGCCGGCCAACGCCAACCCGATGCCCATGGTTTTACGCGCATTGAGCCGTTCGTCAGACAACAAAAAATGGGCTATGAGTACAGTCAGGGCAGGGCTGGTTGTCACCAGAACAGAGGCAATACCGCTGGAAAGGTATTGTAGGGAGGTGACAATGGCGGTCATGGGCACGGCCGTTCCCAATACCCCCAATAACGCGGCATGTCGCCACAACCGCCTGTCCTTCGGCCAATGAAAGCGGTGACGCGCCAGCGTGTATAGGGCAATGTGCCCCAAACCGGCCATTGTCAACCGCAACCCAACGTAGGTGCTGGGGTCAAACTGCCCCACACTGAAACGGGAAGCGATTAACGTCGAACCAAAGAGAAAACCCAACAAGGTAATGTATGGTAATGCTTGAATGCTCACGCCAGACTCCAGGGTGTTAGATCATCATCTAATGCACCCCAGAGTATAGCAAAAAAAGCGTAACTATACAGGTACACAGAGTTCACAGATGTGTAGCTCTGTGTTCCTAATCCGCTCCTGTATAGCGGCAATTCAATAAGAGACACAGTAAAACCAAAACGGCCGTTTCTGCACCACCTGCCGCCAACGTCCGCCAAACTCGCCGGACTCGGGTGGGTTGGCGTCGGCGCGGTACATGTAGCCGGCGAAGTTCCACGACGACACGCGCCGCGTGAAGAAGAAAATGCGCGTAACGCCGCCCTGTTTGTCAATCATAATGGCGCCGCCATCGGCCGAGAGGTGACGATAGCGCCAGGGAAGTTGGGCAAATCCGGCCACGTCGGGCTGCAATTCGCCATTTTCCACCAACTGCGCCACTTGCGTATACTCCGGCCAATGCAGTTGTAAGCGGAATTCCTGCCACAAACTGGCAAAGGGGACAAAGCTGACGATGATCAACGTGCTGAGGTTGATGAACAGGGGCAACACGGCCGTCGCCAACCCATCACTCGCGCGCACCGTCAGGTAGAGCAATGAAGCCAGAATGAAGGCGACCAGAATAAAGCGCATCCCATCTACCAGCGGCGCGGCCAGTGACCTGTCTGGCGCGGTGGAGAGGGCACGGACAACGGCCGTTACCCCAATCACCCCCGCGCCAAACCAGGCAGACACCACCCCTAAAGCAGGAAATTCTTGCGGATAAGATTCTTGCATGGTCAGGTCACGATTCATGGCAAACTCCCTTTATTTGGTATACAGTTCACGGCTCACGGTTCACGGCTCACGGTTCACGGCTCACGGTTCACGGCTTACGGTTCACGGCTTACCGTTTACCGCTCACCCCCTGCGGCCAGGCAGCCAACAGGCCATAAGCCAGTAACAGGACGGCGCTGAGGAGGGCGGAGATAACGGCCGTTTTCCACATCAGATGCGGCGTTAGCAAGTTGGTGGCAATATCGGTCAGCAGCAAATGGGGGTTGGTGAAGACGTCCCAACTATTCCAGCGCAGGAAACGGCCGATATAGACGCCAAAACTACTCAACATCAACGTCGCCGCGGCAAACAACCAGCCAATACGCACACCCCAGCGCCGCGTCACCAACATCTGCATCCGGTACAGCGACAAAAAGCCGAGGAACAGCCCGGTGAGGGCAAAGGAGAAGAGCATGATGGCGTCGTACCACAGCGGCGCATTGGGCGTCGGGCGCAAATGGATGAGGTCGGTGACCAGGTAAGGGGCATTGGGCAGGAACAAGAGCCACAACGACCCCATGCCGGCCAGTAAAAAGCGACGACGATGGTAGAACACGGCCGTTTCTGCAAACAAAAAGGGCAGCCAGGCCAGGAACAAATTCCACAACAGGAAGGTAAAGCGAAGTTGACCCGTATACAGCGCCCGCGCGGCCACCAGCGCCAGGGCAAACAGCGTCGCCAACCCCAACAGCAAAAACACGCTCTTTCTTTGTTTCATCGTCGTCATATCTCCAATTCCTCTTCTTTCTCTCTGTGTATCTCCGTGTTCCAAAAACAACACCTGAATAGTCACCTTATGCTTATCGCTTTGTCGTCACATCGTCACCCGCCCAGGCGGCCAGGTCGGCAAAGGCGCGCTGGCGCGACAGGTGGAAACTTTGCCACTGCTGCCAGCTTGTATCGCTGAGGCGCGCCTGGTAACGGCCGTTTAAGTTCGCCGTCAAAATCTGCGGCAAAGTCGCTTCGCACGCTTCCACCGCATACGCATCGCTGTACGCGCCATCGCGATGGCAGGCAGATGTCGCCACCAATTGCGCATCGCCGGCCACCTGGGGCAGCGCCCGCAGCAGTTCCGGGACCGCATCATCGGAGAGCGTGCTCAGGTAAACGGCATCCAACTCACCCGTTTCCCGATAATGGTGCAGGTTATGCCGCGCGATCAAGGCGTCGGGGTTGAGGGCATTGAGCGTCACGAGAAAGCCAATGGCGCTGATGATCAGGCCAATGGCGACGTGATACGCCCGGCGCTGCGCCCACAAGGTCAACAAAAACCAGAGCAGGGCGACGGCCAGCCAGGCCATAAACACATACACTTGCAGCCGCAGTTCGGTATAGCCAAACGTCAGCTCATACAGGCGCATACGCTGCCACGCCGACGCCAACAACACCAGCACGAGCGCCACCATGCCGCTGCCCAACCAGTTAAAGAGGCGCAGCTGCCGCTTATTCTCGCGGCGCGTCAGCCAATTCAACCACATCACCAGCGCAAAGGTCAGCACAGCCACCGCTACCAGCTCAAAAAAGCCGCGCCGCGCATACTCGGCATATGTGTAGCCTTCTAAGCTGATCTGGCGTTTGCCGCCAAACAGGTAGGCGAATTGTACGCTGACAAACGTCAGGAAAAGCGTATTCACCAGGACCAACACGACCATGCTTTCGATAAAGCCGAGGGAAAGGTAACGCGGCACAGCTTCGACGAGTTCTTCAAGGGCGCTTTTATCGGTGACGGCCGTTTCCCGCCACGCCAACGCATACACCAGCCCCCCCGCCAACAGCCACGCCGCCCCCGCCATCAGGCACAAGCGCCAGATCCACGCCTGCACGTCAGCCAGAAATTCCAGGTGCAACGCCTGCTCTACATAATTGGCAAAAATCAAGTCGGCCGAAGCCAACAGGCTGCCCAAAACCAGCAAAATCGGCAGCGCCAGCAGCAGCCCACGCAGCAGCGGAAACAAATTACGCCGCCCATGCGCGTGCGCGTTCTGCAAATCAACCGACTCACGCAGCAGCGGTACAGATAATGCCAGGCTGTGCATTCCGGTGCGCAGTGGCGTCAGCAGCGCCCCCAGCACGTTCAATTGATCAACACGACCCGCTGCATAAAAAAACGCCAGGTAGCTGAGCAGCGCCAGCACGGCCAGCACATTCAACGTCGTCAAAAAGGCGTTGGCGCGCATGAAAACCATCACGGCAAAGAAGATGAGGGGGATGACGAGCCAAAAGTTGTGTGGCGACGGCCGTTTTCCTTCCAGCCAACCCAATCCCAACAGCGCCGCCAGCAGCAGCGCCACAAAAATCGCCAACGAAATCCCCAAAGGCTTGTCGTAAAAGAAGAAATCCACGCTCCAGCCCAGCGCCAATGCGGTGATCAAAACCCGACGCGGCTGATTCAGGCGCAAACGCGCCACTTTACCAGGCGTTTGTATCGTTTCCAGGGGCAACGTATTTGTTGTGTGCATGGGGCTTCTCCTACCGTGGCAATTTTCGCCAATAAATAAACGCGGCGCTCGCGCCCATCACGTCTATCACCAGGTCGTAGGCTTCGGCCCAGGTGACAAAGTGGTGTTTGAAGGTGAGCAGTTGCAATGTTTCCTGCGCCATGCCGCACAGCAGAATCAGCGCCAGAAACAGGTGTGGCTGCTGCCGTAAGCGCGGAAAAACCAGCAGCAGCGTCGCCCCCAACAGGGCAAACAGGGTAAAATGACCGATAGTATGCGCCAATTCCGTGCGCAACAACAGGTCAACCAACAAGCCAAACAACGGGGAATGATTTGCCAGCCAGCCATACGGGAATAGGGCGACGCTCAACAGCGCCAAGAGGTGTAACTGGGTGCGTGTTATAGAAATTTGTTTTACCATGAAACCTATCATACAGGGGATGACGCCCTGGCGACGACGCCGTGAACGCCGCAAACCACGCACTTGAGTGCTTGATCTGTCGGTGGTTTTAGAGGATGTTACAATTAGATTGAAGATAGGAGATGACCGTCACCATGCTAAAACTGCTAGTTGTTGAGGATAATCCTAAATTACGACCCGCCCTGGTTGCCGGACTGTCGGCTACGGGTGTGACGGCCGTTGTCTTTGAGTGCGACACGGGCGAAGCGGCGCTGACGTACTGCCTGGAAACGGCCGTTCCCGAAACGGCCGTTCAGGGCACGGCCGTCCAGCCCGATGTCGTGTTGATGGATGTGCAGTTGGCGGGGCAGTTGAATGGCATTGAAACGGCCGTCGCCCTGCGCCGCGAACTCCCCCGTTTTCCCGTCGTCTTTTACTCCATCCAGGACGACGATGCCTATTACCGCGCCTTTCGCCGTTCCGGCATCCTCAGCCACTACGCTTACGTGCGCAAATCGAACTACTTGCTGCCAAATATGATTGTGCCATTATTGAAGGATGCCGTGAACGGCCGTTCATTTATTGACCCAGACATTGAATCTCGTGTACAGGAGGTGCGCCACAAAGATGAACACGCCCCCCTGGACCTGCTGGAACCCAACGAGCGCGAAGTGGCGCAGATGCTGGCCCAGGGCATGAGCAACGAACAAATTGCCGCGCGCATGGGCTTCCGCGACAAGCGCACCATCAGCCGCATCAACGGCCAGATTTACACCGCGTGGGGCCTCAACGAAACGACCACCGACGAAAAAGTAGCCCGCACCCGCGCGGCCATCATTACGCGCAGCAACCAGCTCATCACCTGGGATGAAGACGGCGCGCCGCGTATTTTGGATGAACGCGGCCAATGGATTACCTGGAACCCATGACAGATGTTAAGAAAAAGATTTGGGGTTTTTCCATGGCTTGTCAGGGGACAGGCCAATCGTAAATCGTAAATCGCAAATCGTAAATCCTATATGACCGGCAACCTCCTCCTCGATGGAGCGGCGATGTCCGTCTCCATTTTCAACATCATCTTGCTCACCTGGCTGGGCTTGACAGTGCTCTTCAACTCCGACCGCCGCGCCTGGGGCATCTGGCTGGGCGGGCTGGGGCTGCTGATGGGCGGCGCGTTTTTTGTCAGCCATTCGGCGCTGCTCAACCTCGGTTTAATTCGCTTAGGCTGGAATGTCGTCTTTTGGTGGGCGGTGGGGTTGGTCCCGGCCATCACCCTGCCATTTCTCTGGTATTTGGTGGTGTTGTGGTATGCCGGGTTTTGGGAGGAACGGCCGTCAGGCTTGCACCGGCGGCAGCGCGGTTGGTTTGCCCTGATGCTGTTGCTCGCCGGCGCTGGTTTGGGCGGCCTGGCATTGGGCATTTTTTTGTTATTGACGCCGCCGTGGCAGTTCGTGCAGATGCGCCTGTTTCTACGTTGGTCGGTGTTGGGCGTCCCCATGCTGGTGTTGGGCTATTCGTTGTACGTGATGCTGTGCATCGGCTTGTCGCTGGATGCGCTGGGGCGGCCCGGCCCGGCGCGCCGCGTGATGGGCGATATGGCGCGCCAACGGGCGCGGCCCTGGTTTACGGCCGTTTCCCTCACCCTGCTCATCGTCGGCCTGCTTACGATTGGCGTCATGGGTTGGATTGTGCAAGATGCGCGCCATCGCCCTTTTTATGACATCATTGGCGCCAATATGACCCTCATTGCCAGCCTCGATCTGATCATCGCCAGCCTGATCGGGGTCTCGGTGACGTTGTTGGGGCAAGCGGTCGTTTCTTATGAAGTGTTTACGGGCAAAACGCTGCCCCGGCGCGGGTTGTGGCGGCATTGGCGGCGCGCCGTTTTTCTGGCCGCCGGGTACAGCTTGCTCGTTGGCGGCAGCATGTTCCTCGACCTGCGCCCCATTTACAGCCTGCTGCTGACGGCGCTACTCATCGCCTTTTTTTATGCCCTGTTTAGCTGGCGATCTTATCAGGAAAGGGAACGGACTATTGACAGTTTACGGCCGTTTCTCACCAGTCAGCGTCTTTACGAACAACTCCTCACCCAGGCCGACCTGTCTGCGGTAGACATTACCGCTCCTTTCCACGCCCTCTGCGCCAACGTACTTGATGCGCGTATGGCTTACCTGACGGCCGTTGGCCCGTTAGCGCCCCTGGTTGGCCCGCCGCTCGTTTACCCACCCACCCACCAGCCGGCGCTTCCTCCTCTGGCCGACATCACCAACCAACTGCAAAACCCCCAAACGCCCATCCCCCTCGACCCGGATCAGCATGGCGGCGTGGTGTGGGCCGTTCCCTTATGGAGCGAACGCGGCCTGATCGGTCTGTTTTTGCTGGGGCGCAAATGGGGCAACGGCCTCTACACGCAGGAGGAAATTGACGTGGCGCGGGTCAGTGGTGAACGGCTGATTGATACCAAAGCGAGCGCGGAAATGGCGCGCCGCCTGATGGATTTGCAGCGGGAACGGCTGGCAAGCACGCAAATCATTGACCAGCAAACGCGCCGCGTGCTGCACGATGATATTTTGCCAGAAATCCAGATGGCGATTATCACATTAGGCAGCCAGACGGTGCATAATGACGTTGTTGGCGAGGCGGTACACACGCTTACCCGCGCCCACAAGCAAATCTCTAACCTGCTGCGCGATATGCCCACGACGAAAGCGCCAGAAGTTGCCCGGCTGGGGTTGGTGGAGGCGTTGCAGCAGGCAGTGGACCAGGAGTTTGCCCAGGCGTTTGACGAGGTAGTGTGGCAGGTGACGGAAACGGCCGTTACCCAGGCCAAAACCATCCCCACACTCACCGCTGAAGTGATTTTTTATGCGGCGCGGGAGGTGGTACGCAATGCAGCAAAGTATGGACGTGGCGAAAAGGGAGCGATGGAACGGCCGTTGCGCCTGACCATCGCCATCACCTGGGACAAGGGCCTGCGCGTGCAGATTGAGGATAATGGGGTGGGGCTGACAGATGGGGGAGGAACGGCCGTCGCCACCCCACAAGGCAGCGGTCACGGACTGGCGCTGCACACAACCATGATGGCCGTCATCGGCGGCGAACTGGCTGTCGCAAGCATTCCCGGACAACTAACCCGTGTGGTATTATCCTTGCCACTTTAGGCGCTAACAGCGCCAAGATCGACAAAAAATTGTCGATTTTGTGAACACGGATGGGAAAAACACGGTTTTTTGGGGCTTTATCCGTGTTTCTCCTATCTGTGTTTACACCTTCTTTTGTCCAACAATTCCAATTATGGTAGGGGCGAGACGGTGCGTTTAGGTTCTGGTCAACAACAAACGGCCTCTGCCCGCACCGTCTCGCCCACAGGCCAACCAAACCGCAACGCCTGACCGATGCCAGGGCAAGGCA
>JACSRF010000220.1 GCA_014879875.1 Anaerolinea sp. | reverse complement strand
CCTTTCCAATGAGATGTTTGCATGATGTACAAGAATTTTTAACGCAAAGGGGCAAAGGAAGAAAGGCGCTGCGTTAAATTCTTTTCTGGCTTGCCCAGGTTAGGGTGAAGGCAAGCGACATCCCGTGAGCAAAGGGTATGTGGTGAACACGGTATACCACTCGCCATTGAGGCGGCGCATTTTCAGCTCGCCGACGTAGCGATCATTTTGATACACGTCTACACGAGCAATGAACTGCAAATCATCTGGAACGACCTCATAGCGTATCATCGAGGCATCCATGTGAGCGGCGCAGCGTTTGTGTACGTGCAGCCACAAGCGCATGGCCGGTTCATGCGCGGCGTGCATGGCAACAAACAATTGCTCCAACCGGGCGGCGTCGCCGGCGAAGGTGACGGCGAAGAGGGTGGCGGCTACTTCCTCTGGGGTCTGGCCAGGGGTGATGGTCGTCAAACGGGCGAGGTAGAGGGGATACGGCCGTTCCTCTCCCACCGCCTCCACCTTTTCCACAACCGGCGTGGGGCGTGGCAGCGGTGTGGACGCGCTTTCAATAGGATCAATGGAGGGAGGAACGGCCGTTGCGCCAGTCTCCACCGCAATCGCCTGTTCACTGATGGACGGCGTAGCCACAAACTGCACCCAACGGCTGCCAAAGAGAAAGAGGAAGATGAGTGAGACGGCCGTTACCGCTAAGGCCCCTACCAACTGCGTCGCATCTCGTGCCCGATGAAACCACAACGCCCGCCGCATCCGCCGGTAAACCTGTTCCTGAATGCGCAGCGACGCCTCCGGGGACAATGACGTCGGTTGCCGGTTGGCGGCCATACGCAGTTCCCCATCCAGTAAACGCGCCTCAGCCAACGCCTGCGCGCAGGTATCGCACTGATGAACGTGCTTTTGTAATGCCGTTAACCGTGCGGCAGGCAAATCCTCTTGCAAGTAAGCGAATAAATTCGCCTCAACTTGCGCGCAGGTAACAGAATCTTGCGTGGGAAACTCTCTGTTCATCAGGTTAGTCAGATAGTGTGATAGTCAGATAATGCGATGGTGCGATAGTCAGGCAGTGCATTACAGTCACTCACCGACCACCGATCACTGATTACCGTTTACCGACAACCGCCCTTCCGCCACCACCTGCTCTTGATAGAACTGGCGCAATTTAATGCGCGCCGTGTTCAGGCGCGAATAGACGGTGCTGGTGGGAACTTGCAAAACGGCCGCTACCTCATCACAAGGCAGCCGCTCAACGTAATGCAAAATCAGCGGGAGCCGGTATTTCTCATCCAATTGATTCACCAGACGCCACAGGTGCTGCATATACTGCCGCTGCGACACTTCTTCCGCCACATCGGGCGTGGCCGGATCGCGCCGCAGCCAATCAAGTGAAAAAGCGCGCCGCACTTTTTGCCGCCGCAGCTTGTCGCGGCAGGTGTTGACGACAATAGAGGTAAGCCAGGTCTTGAACGAAGATTGCCCTTCGTAAGATTTAATCCGTTCGAAAACGCGCAAAAACACATCTTGCACCACATCTTCCGCATCCTGTTCATGATGCAGAATGGTGACAGCCAACCGGTATACCTGCGCTTCGTGCCGGTGAAACAGTTCGGTGAATGCGGCTAACTCACCTTGTTGACATCGTTGTACCAGGCTGTCAACGTTAGACATCTCTATTCCTCTATGCAATTAGACGCGCATCGGGGTATTTTTTGCGTAATCGGTAATCCGTTTACGGTTCACGGATTACCGATTACCGATTACGGCAAATTCGCAATGGGGATCGGCTCCACCGCTTCCGCCAGGGCAAAGCCAAAAATTTTGCTGTAGAAGTACAGTTCTGTGTCCAGGCTGTGTTTGATGTTTTCGGCGCGGCGAAAACCATGCTGTTCGCCCTCGTAAGGCACATAGGCCACCGGAATTCCTTTGGCCTTCACTGCCGCATACATCATCTCTGATTGACTGGGCGGCACGACCTGGTCTTCCAGCCCTTGAAACAAGATCAGGGGGCAGTTGATCTGGTCGGTAAAATGGATAGGGGAGCGAGCCAGATAAACATCACGCTTTTCTGGATAAGGCCCGATCAAGTTGTCCAGGTAGCGCGACTCAAATTTGTGCGTCTCTACGGCCAGGGCTTCCGCATCGCTCACGCCATAATAGCTGGCGCCGGCGCTGAAAAAATCGTAAAAAGCCAACGCGCATAAGGTGGTATAGCCACCAGCGCTGCCTCCGCGAATGGCGAGCCGTTTCTCGTCTGCCTTGCCCTGCGTTACCAGGAATTTCGCGCCGTTGATGCAATCTTGCACGTCCACCAATCCCCAGTTGTCGTTGAGCCGTTGGCGGTACGCACGGCCGTATCCCGTGCTCCCCCCATAATTCACATCCAACACGCCAAAACCGCGGCTCGTCCAATACTGAAGGCCATAACTGAGGCGGATGGTCGTGGCGCTGGTCGGGCCGCCATGGCTGATGACCAACAAAGGCGGCCGTTCACCGATTGGCGCGGCAAAATCCTTGTTGTGTGGCGGGTAGTAAATAGCGTGCGCGGTCAGGCCATTCTCTGTGGGAAATTCCAGCGCCTGGGGCACAGATAAGTAGCCGGCGTCTACGGCGATGGCACTGGCTTCACGCAATAGGGTCCAGGTCTGCGCGCGCAAATTCCATTTTACCAACACTTGCGGCTGCGTCGCTGCGTCTACGTTGAGAACAACCTTGTCCTGGCCCACGGTAATGGCGTTGATCGTATCATAAGGGAAGTTGAGTTGGGTGAATTCACCGGTGTTGATGTCCAACGTTGCCAGGCGCCAACGGCCGTTTTGCGTGTACGTACAGACCATCGTCTGCGCATTGGCAAAACCATACGTCGTCATGCCAAACACCCACTGCGGCCGGCCAAACTCGGCAGCCTTCGGGTGCAGTGGGGTGACGGTTCCCTCTTGCCAGCGGTACAAATTCCACCAGCCGGTACGGTCAGAGACAAAATAAAGCGCCCCATCTGGTCCCCATTCTGGCTGGAAAACAGATTCCTCCTGGCCCCCGGCAACGATCTGCGCATTAGCGATGCCGTCGTCTGTCAGGTCAGCAACCCAGAGTTCTGTGCCATCCCAGGGCATGTTGGGGTGGTTCCAGGCCAGCCAGGCAAGCCGTTTGCCGTCGGCGCACAGGCGCGGCGACGCATAAAAATTATGCCCGGAGACCAATGCCTGCCCCACGTCTACGCCATCCAGATTGAGGACGACGATGGTGTTCATCGCTTCCGCGCCAGGGTTGGTGTGGTCTTCACGAATGCAGAGGAAACGGCCGTCGGGCAGCACCATGCCATCCGCATAAAGGTACGCGCTCACCGGCGTCACCGGCTGCGGCGCTTGCCCTGGCTGCTGCCGGTACAGCCGCTGATCGGCAAAGTTGACAAAGTAAATGACGCCATTGTGGATGGTAGCGGCGCCGCCTCCATATTCATGGACACGGGTACGCACGTTGAAGCCAGGGGGCGTGACAACCTCCTGGCCGTTGTCCGTTTGTTTGACGATGACAGAACGGCCGTTTTCTTGCGGCCGGCCCTCCAACCAATAAACGGCGTCGCCATCCAGGTATGCGCCGCCTAAGGGGGTTGTGCCCGCCGCCACAAACTCTGACGTAATGGGGGATTTCCAGGAACCATAAGGGGCAATTTGTCTGTTCATATCACAATGATAAATGGCTTTGACCATTTCGTCGAATTGTCAAAAGACGTAAAAATCGCAAATCGCAAATCGCAAATCCTATAGCCTTACCGCCCCACCTGTGCTACACTGCCCCCGTTCGTGGTACATGGGACATTATCACAAGTTTTGCCACAAAAAAAATACAGTCGAAGCGATGAAGCATCATCCTTCACCCTTCAATCCTTCATCCTTCACGCTTCCTTGAGAGGTTGTCGTGACTCTTGTCTACCTGGGAATTGGCTGGCTGATCGGTATCTGGCTTGCTTCTATTGTAGATGCGCCCCTATGGGCGTGGCTGGTTGGCGGCGCTTTGGGCCTGATTGGGGCGTTGGTTGCGCGCCGGCAGCCGCGCCTATCGCTGTTGCTGATGGGGCTGCTGGGAGTGGGCTGGGGTGGGGCCAGGTATATCACGGCCGTTCCTGCCATCACCCCCGCCCACATCGCCTACTACAACGACAGCGACACCCTCACCTTCGTTGGTCTCGTTGCCGACGAGCCAGACATCCGCGACCGCTCCGTCAACTTGCGCCTGCGCGTGGAGACGCTCACCCTCCCTGATGGCGTAACCCGCGACGTAACCGGTGACATCCTGCTGCGCACATCCCGCTTTCCGGTACTTGATTATGGGACACGAGTGCAGGTCAACGGCCGTCTCGAAACCCCACCCACATTCGCCGGCTTTAGCTACCAGGAGTACCTGGCGCGGCAGGGCATTCACAGCCTCGTCAGCTACCCCCGGCTCATCGTCCTGGCAGAAAACCAGGGGCAGCCGCTCAAACAAACCATCTTCGCCTTCAAAGCGCGCGCCCAGGCCACCATCAACCGCCTCATCCCCGATCCGCAAGCCGCCCTGCTCAGCGGCATCCTCCTCGGCAACGACAACGGCATTGCCCCCCTCCTCGAAGACCATTTTCGCCTGACCGGCATGACGCACATCATCGCCATCTCCGGCTTCAACGTCGCCATCCTCATCGGCATCTTCATCGGCCTCGCCGAGCCACTGCTGGGTAAACGGGGTGGCGTCATCGCCGCCATCAGCGGCGTCGCCCTCTACACCATCCTCGTCGGCGCCGATGCGTCGGTGGTGCGCGCTGCGCTCATGGGCAGCCTTTACCTTATCGGCAGCCGCTGGTTCGGCCGTCCCAACTTCGCCTACGCCGCCCTCTTTCTGGCCGCCCTCGTCATGACCCTTTTCAACCCGCTCACCCTCTGGGAAGTCGGGTTTCAACTCAGCTTTGGCGCCACTCTCGGCCTGCTGCTTTACGCCGACCCGTTCACGCGGCGCGTTCGCAGTTGGCTGGAGGAGCATTTTGACAAACGCAGCGTCAACTGGCTCACCGGGCTGCTCGGCGATGCGGTCATCGTCACCATCGCCGCACAAATTTTGACGCTGCCGCTGATCGTCGCCTACTTTGGGCAGTTGTCGCTGATCAGCCTGCCTGCCAACGCCTTCATCTTGCCCGCGCAGCCCGGCGTTATGATTTGGGGCGGGCTGGCGACGTTGACCGGCATGGTCTTCCCGGCCGTCGGCCAGGTATTCGCCTGGGTGGCCTGGCTCTTTTTGTGGTACACGACGACGTTGGTGCGCCTGTTTGCATCTGTGCCAGGAGCGGCCGTTGCTCTGCAAGTCAGCACGCCCGGCATCATCGCCCTCTACGCCCTCATCCTCGGCGTCACCTGGTTGGCAAAACAAGAGCCAGAGCAGCGTGCGCGGCTGTTGGCGACTGCGCGGCGCAACCATGTCCGCCGCCTGGCCTATGGTGGCAGCGCCCTCGCCGCCCTGCTCACCCTGGGCTGGGGCGCAACGCAGCCAGACGGCCATCTGCACGTCACCTTTTTCGACGTTGGGCAGGGGGACGCCATCTTCATTCAGACGCCCAACGGCCGTCAAATCCTGGTAGATGGCGGTTACTACCCCAGCGTTCTGAGCGACGAATTAGGCCGTCGCATCCCGTTCTGGGACCGGGACATTGACATGCTGATCGCCACCCACCCCGACGCCGATCACGTCACCGGGCTGGTAGGCGTGTTCGCACGCTACCGCGTGGACACGCTGCTCACCGATGGCGCCGGGTTGGGTGAGTCGGCCGTGTATGATGAACTGCTGCGGGCGGCGGTGGCGGGGGAAACGGCCGTGCATCATGCCCAGGCGGGCGAAGTGATCCAGATCGGCGACGGGGTGCGGTTGGAAATCCTACATCCCGGCCCCATTCCCCACGACGATCGCAACGAAAACTCTGTCTCTCTGCGTCTGGTCTATGGCGACTTTTCGCTGCTGCTGACGGGCGACGCTGAGGAAGATGGGGAACGGGAGATGTTGGCGGGTGGACGGCCGTTGCAAGCCCTTGTCTTCAAAGCCGGCCATCATGGTTCGCGCACTTCCAGCAGCATGCCCTTTTTGACGGCCGTACAACCCCACATCATCATCATTTCCGCCGGCGCCGACAACCGCTTCGGCCACCCACACCAGGAACTCCTCGACCGCGCCCAAGGCATGGGAACGGCCGTGCTGCGTACCGACCAACTGGGCAGCATCGAAGTCATCACCGACGGTCAGACCATGTGGTGGCAGGCGTGGCGGTAACAAAAGCAACATTGACTGATTGCGACTACATCTCGTAAGATGCAGTCACAATTCATTGGTAGCCGCCCTTACCTGGCAAAATGACATGTCCCAGCCAGTTACCCTGGCAACCTTTGATCGCCAACTATGGCAAGCGGCAGGCCAACGAAATCTACGCGCATTTCCCGGCCAACTCGCCTGACAACCCAAATCTACAAGCTAAAAGGGATTCCTTGCAACAACTGGCTGCCATTGCAAGACATAGATAAGACCTAACATGGGATAATTTACTTCTATTTGCAATGTATATCGGCCGTCATTCATTTTTTCCAATGTTGGTTCTTGCAAACGTATATGCTCATCGTAATGCAAACGGTCAGATGGGAAACCTGAAGTTGAAGCGTATCGCACTTCAGTTCCATAATTTGTAGGTCTTGCCCCATCTGGAAAGCAAACACACATTATTAATCTTCGTGTAGGACGATTAATATTCCACCCTGCATAATCATAAGGCTTCTCGCGTTGTCTCAAATCCTCTTCTGATAAATTGATAGCATATACGGGTGAAAGGCGTTCAATCATTTTATATATTGCTCTTTCTCCATCTCGCAAGCGAGGTGAAAACACAATTTTGGCAGATAATCGCCTCAGTTCTGCTTCTACTTTCTTTTCCTCTAATGTAATCAATCTATCAGGGCTGAGAGACTTAATGTCTTCAAAATCAACATATCTCTTTGTACCGTCAGAAGACTTTTCTGGAATAGTTAGATAGGTATCGAGATCATCAAGTGCTGCATAAGCATCTATCTCAATCATGCGCGCAACAACTGCCGCACCATTTTCTGCTATATCCCACCGTATCTGTTGCAAGTTATAGCCAATACCATACCTGCGCGCCCAATAGGTGTGTGCTTGTTCGGCATCAAAAAAAAGCATTGAAGGATCTGCCAGTTGGTGTTGTATGTCATCAACTTGCTTTTGGGTTTTTTCTGAAACAATACCTAAACGTATGATAAGTTCAAACGAAACAGGTATAGTGCGGCCTGTTTCATCCACTATTACCATTCCACCTTCACTATGTCGAACGGAAAACTCCCCTTTCTCTAATAAATCTTGTAGGTAATCACGTTCGGACAAGGAAATGGCCCCTTTGTTTAGATTTGCTAATATTGTCCACCCCTTGGCAATTTTCAGTTTTTGTTGATAATGAGCAACTTCCCCACCCCTATAATCTATTAAGGTTTGATAGAGGTTTACTGCTGTGTCATACATCCCCCCATCTAAATAAAGATCAGCTAAGGGAGCCAATAATCTTTGAAATATTCTTTCCTGGCCACCTTCTTCAATCGCCGCTAAAATTTGTTCACGATAATAGCCAATTTGTGCGGCAACACTCGGCGAAATGGAAATTGACGAAGGTTTAGGCAAATCAGGAACACCTGTTTCTGCTAAAGTAAATTGATACGGTAAATTGATCCAGGTGACAAAATCGTGCGATCGTGTTAATAACTTGGGATAGGCTTGTATGTGGACAACAAATACAACGTTAGTAGGTAAATAGTAAAGTTGTTCACGAACGAGGTTTAGAGCAAATAATTCTGTTTCTTTAACGTTGCTATCCAGGTGTACAGTTACGGCTTTAGAGGTATGCGCTTTCAAACTTTCTTTAATATACTGGATAATACGTACAGAGAAAGGAGCATCAATCAAGCGCCAACCACGTTGATCAAAACCCGACTGCAATTGTCGCATGATTACTTCATACATGATCTGTCCGTCATAAACAATGAGGGATAATCCATGTGACGAATCTTCTAATGAAGCAACCAACTGATCGAGATCAGTAATCCAACTCATCTTAATCACCTGACATTATTTAGAAACGAGAATTAAGTAACTTGAACATTTGACCGGCTAAAGCCTCGACTCCAATGGATAAGTTATTTAAGAGCCATTCCTTAAGTCAACATCCCCATTTCTTGTAAGGCTTCATGGACAAGGGGGTGGAGTGAATACCAACTACGGCCATTGTATTCAATAACCACTTGTGTATACAACAATTGCTGTAACGCTAAGTCTAATGGCGTCTGCCCATTGGGGGCGATGACAATTTCTTGCATCTTTTTGTACAAATGTTCGGTCGTCACCGAACCCCTACCATAAATACTATTCCGATAAATACCTTTTAGCCGATCCAGACTGTTCCGCATACTTTCTTCGGTAATTTGTTCAGTTTGTACGTAGCGGGCAATTTCACTTGCTGTGCGGATAACACGCAGCAGATCTCGTAAGACTCCGCCTGTCTTGTTAATAACCAACTCAAGAGCAGCAGGGGAAATTAAATTGAGATTAATACGATTTTCGATAACTTGCTGTAAAATATGCCACCCGTCATCAAACCGTTGATTATCTATTTTATAGGTTTTAATCATTGGGAGTGTTAAGGTGTCAAAATAACTTTCTAATCGTGGACGATCGGGCGAATGAATTAAAAACAAAGGAACGGTATAGATGATAGAAACTTGTAAATCAGCTAAAAGTCCCGTGTGATTTACAAACAAGCTGCGCGCGACATCTATGTCTAATTTATCTGTATCATCCACAATAACGACCAGTCGCCTACGAGGCATTTCTTGCTCTAAATTTGTCGCGATCTCGGCGATCACCTGATTGCAATAATTACGTAAATCTGTAATTCTTGGCTTCAAAACTTGCCGTATATTTTCAGCCGCTTCATGTGACAATGAAAATAGGGCGCGCACACTGGCCATCAATCCAATAATCTGTGCTAACATCCCATTAAGCCCAACACCAGTTTCCATTGTTACGGTTTCTTCCCGGGAGATTTTGCTCTCCTTGATAATTTCACTGAACCAACTGCGAACGGGTTCAATAATATCTTTGTTCTTGATGAGCTTCTTTTCCATTCCCTGGCGATAGAGTTGTTCCATGAGCGCCAAAATCAAGTCAACATGTGTAAGTGTCGCAATATCCAATTCTTGTCTGATGGAAAAATAGATAAACAAGAAATCGTTTTGTGTTTCGTTTATCAAACGATTGAGTTCGGTAGATTTTCCAGCTCCAGGATGACTGGCGAAAAGTAAACGAAGATGAGATGTAGCCTCATATAGGCGGTCTCGCAGCACACTTGTGGGTGGATAACTTGTATCTCGGGCTGCGTCGGTTGGCACATAAAATTTTTCGAGAAATTCCCCTTTTAGAGGGCTGGGATCTGTCACATAATGTATTTCCCGCAAAGTTTTAGCACGTTCAACAAACATTTTCGCCTCCTTGCTGAATAAGCCACATGGTTTTTCTAATATGGCAACTTCAATCTTTGCGCCTGATTATAGCAACTAATTTGCGCCGCCTAAAACAGTTAGCAGGTTAGCAGGTTAACCGATAGACAAACATGGCAATAAACCACGAAAGAGCAGCAAGAATGCATGCTCTTTCGTGGTTACTATATTCAGTTTTCTCTTAAAAAGTTTCCCTATCCCCCACCAATTGACCCGTCACCTAGCATAAAAAACACGGGTGCAACAAGAGAAAATAGAAACAAGATTGTAAACAAATGCATTTTAACGCGACCTAACATGATTATCCTCCAACTGAACCATCTGTTTTCATTTCAGGAACTCCTTTAACTTGGCGATTTGCTGTGGTCATAATTTCCACGCAGAGCATACTTGTTATTACGCTATAAAACCCACTCTATAGCCCCAGTCATGATTAGGCTCTAGAGTGGGTTAAGTAACGAAAACTTGTTTTTCCCACATATTTTTAGCAGCAAAATTATAAACTGGCTTAAAAAAAAGCCGATTGACTTGATGAAAAGGGTTGCGCCTATAAATTGACTGGCAATCATATTAAAACTGGTCAGGTTAACGACTCACCACATTAACCTGGCAAGTCATCACCACAAAAAATAATTTGTTACTTATTTAGTCACAGTTAGTCACAATGATAGGGCTATATAGCGTCACTATTTGGCTACCAAACCATGACTGGATAAAAACAGTTTATGCAATATTCATTTTTTGTCAATAAAACAAGCGTTCTAAATTTGGGCTATTTCACATAAATGCGCGTTCTGTTTTAGATTATTTACTAATGATGCCTATTTTATCGACAAAGATAACTAAACTCAGAGAAACAGAGTATTTATTGATCCGACCTGAGTAGTTTTACCAGGCAAACACATATTTTTGTGCTTATTTCTGGTTATCTAATGCTCCCTTACCCATTTAACCGCTTATACACCCCTTTCATCTGCCGGTAAATCTGTTGGAAAACGGCAAAGCGCTCGTTGTACAGGCTACGATGGGCCGGATTGGGGTCGTACAGGCGGTTAAAGGTCACAAACTGGGGCACGTCAGCAAACGTTATCTCCCCCAAACCGACGGCAGCAATCCAGGCTGCACCCCGCGCATTGGCATAAATCGGGTCCTGCACCTGGCGAATCTGCGTATCCAGCACGTCGGCAAAAATCTGGCACCACACGTCGGACTGCGCTCCGCCGCCGACGATGTTGATCGCCGGCACGCGGCGGCCGAGGAATTTGGTCACCGGTTTGAGCAGCCAGCGGGTGTTCAAGGCCACCCCTTCCAGAAAAGCGCGGATGATGTCCTCGCGGGTGTTGTGCAGGGAGAGGTTATACAGCCCGGCGCGCAGATTGCGATCATCAACCGGGGCGCGTTCACCCCAAATCCAGGGGGTGTAGATGACGCCGTTGGCCCGGCCGGGGTGCGGCCGGCGATTTGGTCCAGCACTTTGAAAATGTCGGGGACCTGGGCTTCCTGGAGCAGTTCGTCCTGGTGGTAGAGGACGTTGTCGCGCAGGAATGTCAGGTTGCCGCCGGCGGTGGCTTGTAGGGCGGTGAGCAGGTAACGGCCGTTCACCGCACAGGGCACCGACGCCAAACTGGCCAACACGTCCGTCTTCTTAAAGGGTACGTGGGCCGCCAGCCACGACGACGTGCCGATGTACAAATGCGTGGCGTAATCTTCCACCGCGCCGGAGCCGATGGCCGCGGCCGTGTTGTCAATGGCTCCGGCGACGACCTGCACGTCGGGCGCAAGTCCCAGTTCGGCGGCGACGTCTGGTTTGAGAGGACCGAGAACGGCCGTACAGGGCACAATCTCCGGCAGCTTATCGGCGTCAATGCCACTGGCCCGCACCAGCCCGGCATCATAGCAGATCGCATCCGGGTCACGGTTATCCGTCACCCAGGAGGTGAGGATGGAATCAAAGGTGGCCGTGAACCGCCCGGTCAGGCGCAGGTTCAAATAGTCGAGGACGTTCAAAAATTTGTAGGTACGGCCGTAGATGTCGGGGAATCGGTCGCGGATGAGCAGCATGTGCCCGGCCGGATCTTTGCCCGTCGGCGAGGGCATCCCGCCGGTCAAACGGACCCAGCGCAGGATTCTGTCCAGGCTCATGTTGTCCAGGTTAACCAGCCCTTTAAACTGTTGGTGCAGGTAAGGCGCGCCGCGCATGTCCATCCACAGAATGCAGTTGGTGAGGGGACGGCCGTTTTCGTCCATCGCAATTGTGCCTTCCCCCTGAGTCGAACAGGCCACGGCCCGAATGTCGCCGGCCGGAACCAGGTTGCGGGCCAGCAGCCGCCCCGCCGCGCTCAAAAATGCCTGCCTCCACTCCTCCGGTGACTGTTCCGCCCCGCCGTCGGGTGTCAGGTGCAGTTGCACCGGTTCTACTTCCCAGCCCAGAATACGGCCGTGCAGCGTAATCAGGGCCACTTTCATGCCCGACGTCCCTAAATCAACGGCAAGGAAAACGGTTTCGTGAGTCATAGCGTGATAGTAGAGCGATTTGCCAAAGGGTGTGTTTCATTTCAGTTGAACACCTGGCCAGACCGCCCGGACGTTCACGTCCGGGCTAGTAAACGATGCCCGGTGAACCGGGCTGATACGGTGGGCAATGACCATGCCCTGGCCATAAGCCGGATTGATCCGGCGTTGTTTGGTAGCACGTTGATATATCATCGGGCGGGTCAGGCCAGCGCGCCAACTCATTTGAAACACACCCTTTGCCAAATCGCTTTACAAATTGGTGTACTCCGGGTCTTTCATCTGCGTCACGACCAAAACACTAACCACCAGCAACCCAAGCGCCAGCAAAAGCGCCGGGGTAAACGAGCCATCCGGCGTTTTCAGCGCGGCCATGACGTAGACAAACACCACCGAAGCCTGGCCCACGAGCTGAATCAACCCATTAGACGTACCTTCCGGCGTCGGTTGGGCCACTTCGGAAGCGTACTGCATCCCGATGGGCGCGGTGCTGATCAGGAAAAATCCCAGGACAAAGGCAGAGACGAGCAGCAGCCAAAAGCTGGTGGCAAAAGTCAGGCCAATCAAGCCGGGAATAGTCAGAACGACGCCCAGCATGATGTAGCGCTGCCGTTTGCGCTGCCGGTCGGAAAAAGGCGGTATCACCACCGCGCCCAACACGCCGCCAACCAGCATCACTGCCCCCAGCGTCCCGGCGTCGGTGGGCGTGAAGCCGCGCGGCCGGATGATGCTTTCCACCCAGGTATTGAGGCCGTTAAAAATGCCCAGGCCGATGAAATAAACCAGCAGATAGAACCAAAAGCGTTTGACCGTGAAGGCGTGTTTCAGGCCGTCCAGCATCAGGGCGCGCACTTCCTGGCCGGGCGGGCAGGGCGGCGTCGGTGGCGTTTCCCGCGCCAGGGCCACGAACAAAACGGCCGATAACGCCGCTAATCCGCTTACCCCACGCATGTGTCGTCTTTCAACATACCGCCCTCCAGCCACTTGCAGCGCGTCAATCGGTAACATGGTCGCGTCAGCCCCAGAGTCAATCAGGGCCATGAGACGGATGGCTGGCTCTGAACTACCGGGCTTCGCCACGCCAACTTCCACCACAGGCGCAGCCGGATCATATTGCTGGTTATCGTAATGGCTGCTTGTCAGGGGCATTATTCATCTCTTACAAGACGTGGCGAAGGCATCCGCAACACACGGCCCGGCTTATCTGTCACCAGCTTTACTAGAACAACATCATCAGGATGGGTCTGGTCCAACCGCACGACCAGGTCTGTTTGATCCAGATCATGGTCAATTACCTCGCCGCGATAAATGGCGACATATTGGCCTTTGTACTGACGCAACAGATCTGGCAGCATCCGGTGGAATGCTGCCTGTTCTTGCTCCATAGCGGCATAGTCTGGATTGGTATACAGGATATCCGGCACGGCCGTTTCTTGCGCCGTCCGTTCTGTCACCCACAGATAAAACTCACCCTCTTCGGGCAGATCAGCCGGTGGCGTGATGTGGATCCGCCCCTTGCGGATGATGCCATGATAGGCTTGCAGCATAGACATAGGTTATCTCCCGAACTTATCTGTTCGCTAATACTGTCTCTTGCTAATCTGCTTCCATTATAGTGGAAAAGGGCAGGGGAGGGGAAACGGCCGTTTGGCGTCTACAACTCAGCAGCTTCGGGCAGGGAATCAGGTGGGTTTTGTCGTTATTTGGGTCCATGTTAGTACCAACTGTTCACTAGCTCAGTCTTGTTTCCGCGCGTTGGATTGTTCTATCTGCTTTACCTGATTGACTGCTGCGAGAAAATGTCGTTCCACCGGTGAGGGTTCATTGATTTGCTTTTGCCGATATTTTTCGTATTCGGCATACGCAGCCTCTAACGCATTCTCATGACTCATCTTGCCGGCATGAGTCAGAATATCACGGTCACTAATTCGGAGAAAATCGTCTAGCTTGGCAACCCAATCTGCCATGTACATAGTGCAACAATTTCAGCAGCCGTGTGCCCATGCGCGGCCCAGTGCATTTTGTTTTGCACAACAGAAAAGAAACGTTGGGACGTTCCCGTTTTGGGGTCATAATCAATGCTTGTCGCGTAAATGTCTAATACCTTGCGCCAAAAAACCTTTTCCCGAGGTTGTAATGATTCGTTCTGTATTCTTTGCCATCGGCGGCAGTTGTAAAGAATTTCTTTACAACTGAATTTTCGTCCGACTCTCCTTCGTCAAAAATGTTTCTTAAGTGTTGTCCGATGTTTTGCTTGGTCGTTTGCAATAGGGTGGCTAATTGCTGCTGTGTCAGCCACACCGTCTCGCCTTCCAGACGCACTTCTAGTTTTGTTTCTCCATCTTCGGTCTGGTACAGAATGATCTCACCAGGCGGAGCGTTTAGGTCATTCATGATTCTCTTGCTAAAAATATGGCCTTGTCTGTCGTTTCACGTCAGCGGCAAGTAACCACATGGGCTAATAAGAGCTTGCAGTTCAGCACAAACTGCGTTTTACGTTTCCATTATAGTGGAAAGGGGTGGGGAGGGGTAACGGCCGTTTACCCATCAGGCCCGCCGCCACCGCTCAGCCGACAAATCCGCCAGGAAGGGCGACGGAATCTGCCGGTCATAGGTACCAAATAGATGGCGCATTGCCCGCGTGCAGCCCCCATAGAACAATGCCGCTGCTCCTCGATGTGCGCTTCAATTTCCTGCGGGTCCGTCGCCTCTGTTTCGCGCGGCAGCCGCCCCGCTTCCACGTGCGCCACGACCACTATCGGGAATTCCAAGCCCTTCGCCGCGTGCAGCGTCGTCACCTTGATGCACGGCTCTTCGAGGTCAAACTGGCTGCTGTTCATGAACCGGGCGGGAAGTCCCTGATTGCTCAACGCCTCGGCCAATGGCTCACCGACGCCACTGGAGTACACCAGCATGGCGGCGACGTTCACCGGCAGGCGTGGATGGTGCGCCGCCTGATAAATCTGCCCGGCAATCCAACGCCACTGGTCTTCGCTGCCCGCCGCGCCATAGATGACGGGCAGCGGGCCGACGTGGACGTACTCTTGCTGCATCGCTTCGCTGTCGAAGTCCGGTACAGGGGCCATAATTTCGCTGGCGGCGGCGATTTGCCACGTGCTGCGGTAGTTGCGCTGCAAGATGCGGGTGCGCCCCTGCACGTTGAGCTTGTCGTGGACGCTGCGCCAGCGGAAGCTGCGATTATAGAGGGATTGGTTGGCGTCGTCCGTCAGGAAAACGTCGGCCGGGGTACGGCACAATTCCACCGCCACGCCCAACACGTCCGGCGGCCAGGCAATCGGCTTCGCTGCGACAGTTTTGGCCTTCGATGACCCAATCGAATTCAGACAGCAGATAGTCGTCGCGCAGTCCGGCCAGGGCGTTGGCTGTGGCGATTTTGGCCGCGTCGCCGAACGCTTTGGGTTGCAAGCTGGCCTGGGCAGCGTGCAGCGCCTCCAGGTGATGAGAGTCGTAGGCCATGTCGAATTTTGCACCGCTGTGATGGCCGATCCACTGCGCCGTCTTGTGCAGGGTGGTGATGCGGATTTCTTTAGGCAGTTTGCCGTTGGGCTTTAGCTTGAGCATGTCGCGCAGCAGTTGGCGCAGCAGCGATTCGCTGGAGTTGATGAGGGCATTGGTGTAGGTGGTAAAGAGGACTGACGGGACTTCGCCGGTTTGCCCCAGGTGATGGGCGACGAGTTCACGCAGGCGGTAGAGGGCGACGGTGGATTTGCCGGAGCCGGGGCCGCCTTTGACCAACGCCGGGCCGGAAGGACTTTGTTGTCGGGGACGGCGAGCAGGTCGTCTTCGTAGAGGCAGCGCATGAGCGGCTCGTGGTATCGGGGATCAATGCGCCACTTTTCCAGCAGGCTGGGGGTCAGTTTGCGCGGCAGTTTTTCTTTTGCGGCTCCTGAGCGGGCTGCTGAAACCATTCGGGATGCGCCACCCACTCTGGGTTGGCCACCAGTTCAGGGCCGAAGGAAACGGCCGTTTCTCTCACACCTCCCATTCACTCCCACAATTGGCTTCCGACGGTCACCATGATTCCAGGTCACAAGGACAATGAGGCGGGAGCGCGCTTCGCATAGTATGATTTTCTAACCACCACGCTTCATAGCAACCGAAAAGTACAGGTAACAAAACGGCCGCTCCCGATAGTTTCGAGAACGGCCGTTGATGACTCGGCAAAAGTCCTTGCTGCCAAACGATTAACCCATTACCACCTTGTGAGCAGGCAATGGTATCATTAGACGCAGTCGGGGGTCTGTTCACGCAGACTTTCGGTTAAACGTGCGTGAGGTGTGCAACCACCTTGCGCACGTTGCGTTTTAGGGCTATTTAATTGTCGGCATTATAGTAGGAATTCCAGTAACTACTAAGCCACCCCCGGTTTGGGGATGAACGGTTCACCAAGAAAGGCGTTATACAAGGCATCCATGACATTGTGGCCTTGCTTACGCACTGTTGAAATGTAAGAGCGAATCTCGCAGAACGTATCGGCCCCGCTTTTTGTGCGGAAGGAACCCGACACTTTCTGTTTGACCCTTCGACGTTGCTCAGGGCAGGCTCTTTATCATTCTGACGTCTCGTTCGGCCAGATTATTATCAAACGGAACGCGGAAGTCATACATAAAAGCCAACACCCCGGACTTGTGCTTCTGCAATCGGTCGAGCAGGTTTTTGGGCGGCGATTGTTTGGGCCGTCCTCGCTTTTTGGGTGGTGGTTCCTCAGTTCTTTGGTTGGCCTGTAGCCCCTCGGCAATGAGCTTGTCATACGCTGCTTCATAAAAGGTCAGGCGTTCCGGGGGCAAACTCAGCGCTGGCGCGGGAGTTGCTTCCACTTCCGCTTTGATGGTCAATAGCAGTTCAGCCATCTTGACCGCCCAGGGTTGTTGATATTGTTCCTCGATGAACTTCAACTCGCGCAGATGATGGGCGTTGCAGAAATCATGCTGACAGGCGTCAAAGTGTAAGTAAGCGGGCAAATGGTCATGAACTGCTTGCCCCTTGAATACCGGCAAAATGCCACCCGCTTTCATACCTTCCTGTCCGCGACGGCGATGGACGTGGTAATGGGTTAACTGCTCGGTGCTGGCAACATGCAGCCAATGCAACTGCTTTTCGACGCGCAAGCCGCTTTCATCAAAATGCGCGACGGGTGCCTGCTGGAGTTGCTGTTGAATGCTCTGGATACTGGGCTTGATGTTTTCAGCCAGGCACAGGTTGGCCTCAAGCACAACCGGTTCGGAAGGCCCATGCCCGTAGAGGTCTGTCAACAATTCTTCCGTGCGGGCCAAGGGAATGAAGTGATAGTTGTTGAAGTAGCTGGCCTGGGCCTGTAAACGCAGCCCATACTGGGTCGGTTGCTGGACATCCGCCGGGAATTGTCCTTTGACTGTTTGGCGGCAACCAGGACACTGTTTGATTTCGGCTTGGTGTTCCGTCACCTCAATCTGAACCGGCGGAATGTCAAAGACCTGCCGTCTTTCGTACCCGGTTGCGGCAACCGCCGACAGGTCGGTTTGGCAGTGGGGGCAATGGGCCACCGGATGCCATTGTACGTGGTGTGGCTCAGCCACCATTTTCAGCGTACCCCCTTTGTGTCCGGGTTGGCTGCCGATGGGTCGTTGGCCTTTCTGACGCAAGCTCTTAGTTTTGGGTTTTTTCAACCCATCGCTGCTCGGTGGCTTGCTGCTGTTATGGCTGTCCTTGGCTAATTGATCCTGTAACTTTTGGATCGTAACCGCTTGACTGGCGGCTTGTTTTTCCAAATCGTCGATCCGTTGCAAAGCAACCAACAACAGGTTGATCAGCGTTTCTTTGTCGAGCTTGTGGAGTTGCTCGCGGTCAAGCTGTTCTAATGACGGCATGGCTTACTATTTTTGCCTGAGTGTGTTGAATTGGCGTTAGATTTTGATATGAATTCCATCAGCAAGTTTATCAGAAGCCTACTGGCTTAGTAGTTTGACAATGTTACATTAGGCTCAGGAGAGCCGTTCTAAGAAATCGTTTGTGAAAAAGACTAGGTTTTGTAGCGTACTGATTACGTTTTTCATCTGTTTTTTCACCTGCTTTTTCAAAATTGCTTATCGAATAGGACAATTTGAGAGAAAATATTATTTGACTCTTCCGAAAAAAGGTCAAGGAATTGAGCAATGTCAAATGTCCAAATAAATCATCCCATTAGAA
>JACSRF010000260.1 GCA_014879875.1 Anaerolinea sp. | reverse complement strand
CAGGTTGGGGGGAACGGCCGCCCCGTAGGGCGCCCAGGTGGGGTGGCTGCTGCGGGCGTCGTCTTGGGTGATGCGGAAGACGCCACCGCTCTCCAGGTTGAGCAGGTGTAGGGCGTTGTCGAAGATGAAGGCGATGTCCTGCCCGGTTGGTCCCCAGGCCATGAACTGCTGCTGCGCGGGGAAGCGGCTGTTTTCGCCAATGGGGGGATAAATCTGACGGCCGTTGCTGCCATCCCCATCCATCAACCAGAGCGTATAGGTGCTGCGCTGACTGTCAAGCGGATTGGTCGTTTGCAGATAGGCGATCTCGCTGTCGGATGGGGCGCCTGGGTTGCCGGGCGACCAGTGCAGATGCGCCCACATGCCAGCATCGGGCACAAAGCGGCCGGCCAGGCCGGTGGTCACGTCAAGTACCCAACTGTCAAAAAGCTGTTCGGCAGCGCTGCTGCTGTCGTGATTGGTGAAGGCGAGGAAACGGCCGTCGCCCGACCAGCTTAACGTAGGAACCCAAACCCAATCGGCGAGTGTGTTGTATTCGGTGAAGCGTTGCAACTGACGGCGCTGCGTAAGCCCTGTTGGCGTCGTCCCGTTGTGCACTTCGGTATCGATAACGCCCACTTCGTTGGCATAGCTGTAGGCGATGAAACGCCCTTGCGGCGACCAGGCGTAATTGCCCCCCCACCAGCCAAAAGTGGCCGGGTAAGATTCGATCAACAATTCCGGTTTGAACTCAGCTTCTTCATTTTGCAGCACATCCCCCAACCAGAGGTCATTGTTCGCTTCCCAGCCGGGAGGCAGGCTGGTGGAGATGGCTGTGGTGTAAGCGATTTGCAGCAGGTCTACCCGCGCCGGGTTCCAATCTGCCCAAAGGACGTTGCTTATTGCCAGCGGGCGTGGTTTGGCGCCGCGCGCGGTGCTGAGTACCCAAAGGCTGTTATTGAAACCAATGGTACCGGTGCTGGCGCGAGTGTAAAGCAAATGGCTGCCCGTGGGGGAGAGGGAAAAGACACGGCCGTCCAGCAGCCCGCCAATGTCCAATTGTTCGGGGAAGAGAGTGGAGCCGCGCAAGATAACGGCCGTGCCGTCGCTGATATAGGCCAACGTCCCGGCAAATGCGAGGTTGTCGCGCACTGCGCCAATCCCCGTCATCACAATTTCATCCTGCGCCGGTTCAATGATCGTGACGTCAATAGGGATGCGCTGCTGTTCTATGCCATCGTGGTAGACGATGCGCACGCGGGTCTCTTGCAGCCCGGCCTGCCCGGCTTGCAGGATGCGCGGTGGATCATCGGCATTCATCGCTTCGGAACGCACAGTTTTGCGGTCGAAGGGGATGCTGCGCGGGATCACCTCAATGCTTTCTGTGACACGAATGAGGGTGATGGTCATGCCGTCGCTGAGTGGTTCGGCCAGGCGAGGCGTGATGAGATCGGCGTCTTCATAGGCGATGGCGGCTTCGCTGAGCAGTTCGCGCACGTTACCTGCCTCGCTGGTGAGAGTGCGGGTTTCGCCGTCGGCGCTGATGGTGACCTGGTGGGGTTGGCTAACGGCCGTTTGTGGCAGAGTTGGCGTGGCGCAAGCCGTGAGCAGAAGTATGGCAAAAAGGGCAGCAATGAAACAATGCTGCCAGTCTGTCCAACTGCTCAGGCGCTTTTTTGTCTTAGCGTCTGGGTTTGTCACGCTTGCTGCCAGAGCGCGCGCACTTCTGGAGAGAGGGATTCGGCCACACGGTCAGCCAATTGCCTGTCAATCATCCCTTTCACCCCGGCAAAGACGGCCGTAGTTGGGTAGCGCGCAAAAGCAACGTCGGTGTTGCCACTGCGTCGCGCTGCCTGATCCAGGAACTCGCTGCGGCTGATGGTGGTGTGGCGAAAATGAACCAGCCAGAAGACGCGCGTTAAATCATGCGCTAATTCTTTAGGCAACGCTCCTGCCAGATCCTTTTTGACACGTTTGTCCAGGTTAAAGCCTAGAGTTTTGAGAACGGCCGTACTCCAGCGCTGCGCATGATCCATAGATCGCAGTTTGCCGTTGGTTTGAACGAATGTGTAATACTGTTCCAAATTGCTACCGTTTTGTTCTGTCATGGTAAATCCTCCAGGGACGTTTTTACCCTGCTGTGCAATGCGCGTCAAGGGAAATGTGAATAGAGCGGTGAGCGTCGGAAGTTGGGCTTCGTGAGCATCGGTTCAGAATTGACGATTTGCCGCAACTTGATATACTTCCATGTCTTGATTATAAAACGCTCAGTATATGTTGAGTAGCATATGGAAGTTGTTGATAGCTTCTTCCATGATTGCCTGGGAGCGTTATAAACTGCGTACCATAAAAATTCCCCTCTATGTGAGGAATATAAAAGCCGAGGAATGACAGATGAATGATCGAGTGACGATTGTAGCTGAACCGCGTTCTCAAGTAAGAAAGAAAACCAAAAAACTGCGCCGTGAAGGGTTTGTGCCTGGCGTTGTTTATGGTCAACGTGACCCGCTCCATGTGCAGATGGAAGCCAATGAACTGCGCAAAGCACTGCGCAAAGTGGGAACCACCCATCTGGCTGACCTGGATGTAGCCGGTGATATGCGCACGGTGCTGGTGCGTGAAATTCAACAACATGCCACCCGTGGCGATCTGGTACATATTGACTTTTATGAAGTGAATATGTTGGAAACGTTGACTTCCGAAGCAGAGTTGGTAGCAACAGGTGAAGCAAAACCGACCAAAGCGGGGTTGGGCGTGCCGGTGTTGGTGCTCCGTTCTGTGGAAATTGAATGCCGCCCGGATGCTTTGATTTCGGAATTGGTGGTAGATTTTGGCCTGATCCAAACGCCAGATGACGTGATTTACGTGAAAGACCTGACACCCCCCCCCGGCGTCGAGATTTTAACGGATCCGGAAATGGCCGTAACGAGCTTCCAGTATGCGCAAACAGAGGATGAAGAGGGTGATGACTATGCACCTTCGGCTGACGCTGTAGAAGTGATTGGTCGCGCTAAGAAGGAAGATGAGTTCAACGATTAGTTGATGAGCGGTAATCGGTAATTAGTAATTGGTGGGCTGGCCTGGGGCCAGCCCTTTTTGTTTGTTGGAAGGCGGGTTACAATCGTTTTATGTCACGCTGGCTGAAAGGACTGTTGTTGGCCTTAATCTTATTGATGGCGGCGGCGCTGCGCCTGACCGGGCTTGATTGGGATGCGTATCACCATTACCATCCGGATGAACGATATATTGCCTGGGTGGCGACGACGATTGAATGGCCACAGAATTGGCGCGCGGCGCTGCGGCCGTCGCAGTCGTCGTTTAATCCGTATTATTGGCCGCCGGATGCAGCGAGTGAAGGGATTGCGATCATTGCTGATGCGCCGCGCAAGTTTGCTTATGGACATTTGCCACTTTACCTGGGGGTGGCGGCGACGCGGTTGGTGGAATGGATTGGCCCGACGTTGACGCCGCTGCTGCCGGATGATTGGTTGTTGACGCAAGATGTGTTGAATGGGCGGGGGCAGGTGGAGTTTCGTCATTTAACGGCCGTTGCCCGTACCCTCACCGCTCTGTTTGACGTGGGAACAGTGCTCCTGCTCTTTTTGTTGGGACGGCGTTTGTACAATGCGGCGGTGGGACTGCTGGCGGCGGCGCTGCTGGCGCTCAATGTGATGCACATTCAGTTGGCGCATTTTTTTACCTGTCTCTTATACACATCTGA
>JACSRF010000085.1 GCA_014879875.1 Anaerolinea sp. | reverse complement strand
TATTCTTCCTTCTTCCTTCTTCCTTAAACATCGACAATTTTTTGTCGATCTTGGCGCTGTTAGCGCCTAACAGTCAAGTAGTCAGTCTATCCATTCAAGCGGATAGGGTCAACTGCTGCGGGTCAAACGACTCTAATCTTTCTAATATTTGCACCAGTTCTACCTGCCATTCGCGCGTGCTCAATTCTCGCTTCATCCAGATCGCCTTACGGCTGACGCGCACGGCTTCCCCTAGATAACGCTGCAACCGGTACCGATCCAGGTTTTCCAATTCATCAATACGAATACGAATCTGACCCACCTCACTGGTCACGGCCGTTATCTTTGCCCCACCCGCCAACACCTTAATCCGCAGCTGGTACAACAAATTGTCCACCGGGTCGGGAATCGGGCCAAAGCGGTCGGCCAATTCGGCGGCCATCTCATCAATTTCCGCCATCGTACTCAGCAGCGCCATGCGCCGGTAGAGGCGCAGCCGCAGCCCTGCATCCGGTGCGTAATCGGTGGGGATATACGTCGCCAGGGGCAGGTCAATCAAAATACCCTCGGCCGCTTCCGGCGGCGGCGCTTCCCCTTTTAGCTCGGCTTTACGGCGCTTAACGGCCGTCGCCAACAGCCGCGTGTACATGTCCAACCCCACCGCCGCCACGTGCCCACTTTGCGCGCCGCCCAACAAATCCCCCGCGCCGCGAATCTCCATATCACGCGCCGCAATGGCATAGCCAGACCCCAACTGCGTATACTCGGCAATCGTCTCCAGGCGCGCGCGCGCATCTGGCGTCAACCGCCGCCAGGGGGCATGGAAAAAGTACGCATACGCCCGGCGCACGCCGCGCCCCACACGGCCGCGCAGTTGGTACAACTGTGACAGGCCAAACTGCTCGGCGCGATCCACAATCAACGTGTTGGCATTGGGGAAATCCAGCCCACTTTCAATGATGGTCGTGCTGAGCAAGATGTCAATTTTACCCTCGGCAAATTCCTGCATGATGCGTTCAAGCTGGCGCTCGCTCATCTGCCCATGCCCCACCACCACCCGCGCTTCAGGGACCAACTGCTCAATCTGGCGGCGCACAATGTTGATAGACTGCACGCGGTTATGCACAACAAACACCTGTCCGCCCCGATCCAACTCGCGCAAAATCGCCCGCCGCAGCCGCGCTTCATCCATTTCCCCCACATAAGTCTGCACCGGCAGCCGTTCCGCCGGCGCCGTCTCAATCATGCTAATGTCACGCACGCCGGTCAGGCTCATGTGTAGTGTGCGCGGAATGGGCGTGGCCGTCATGGTCAGCACGTCCACTTCTGTGCGCCACTGCTTCAGCCGCTCCTTATGCGCTACGCCAAACCGCTGCTCCTCATCAACAATCACCAGTCCCAAATCGCGGAAAGAGACGTCATCAGACAACAGCCGGTGTGTGCCGATGATGATGTCAATGTCACCGGTACGCAGCGCACGCACAATTTGCTCCTGGCGCGCCGGCGTGCGAAAACGGGATAACATCTCCACTTTCACCGGAAACGGGTTCAGCCGTTCATCAAAGGTATTGTAATGCTGCTGCGCCAGAATAGTCGTCGGCACCAGGATAGCCACCTGTTTGCCATCCACTACGGCCTTGAAGGCGGCACGCAGCGCCACTTCTGTCTTGCCATACCCCACGTCGCCACAAATCAACCGATCCATCGGCTGCGCCTGTTCCATATCGTTTTTAACTTCGGCGATGACGCGCAGTTGATCTTCTGTCTCCTGGTAGGCAAAACTCGCTTCCAGTTCGGCCTGCCATTCGCCATCGGCCGGGAAGGCGTGCCCCGGAACCAGGGAGCGGGCGGCGTACAAATCAAGCAGTTCGCCGGCCAACTCGTCGGCGGCCTGCTGCGCTTTGGCTTTGGTCTGAGTCCAGGAGCGTTCGCCCAGACGATGAACGGTGGGGGTGTGATCGTCGGCGCCAACCCACTTGTGCAGGCGATCAGCCTGGTGAACAGGGACGTACAGCGTATCGCTGTTGGCGTAACGCACCAGTAAATATTCGCGCTCTGTACCCCCGACCATGCGCACCACCAATCCCTGAAACTGACCAATGCCATACTCCATGTGGACGACGTAATCGCCGGCTTCGATGTCGGCAAAATGGGTTTCGGGCGCGCTGGGGCGTGAGGCCAGGCGGCGGCGGGGCGCCGGCCGGTTCCAACCAAATATTTCGGCGTCGGTGAGCAGGTCGAGCAAAATCTGGTTGTCTTCACGCCGCACCAATGTAAACCCTTCGGCCAGGCTGCCGTTGACGAAGGTGAGCGACCCGGCGTCGGGCAGTTCTGGCAGCGAGAGGAGCGGGGCGAGGGAGGGGGCGGAAGGCAGGAGAAGCGCGTCCATCCCCGCTTCCCGCTGCCCCTTGCCCTCTTCACGCCACAAATCTGCCAGGCGCGCGGCCTGACGGCTGAGGACAATGGCGCGCTCGCCTTCACGCTGCACCGATTTGAGCTGGGTCATCAGGGGGCGCATCTGCCCCCCATAACGGGGGCCGGCCTCAAAGGCGTCGGCCAGGGTGATCACGGGTTCGCTGCGGCCGTCACCCGCCCGCCCCTCACCCAAAACTAATGGCTGCCACCAGGCCAGGTCGGCGGCCATGGCTTCCCAGGTAAACAGCGGGTCAGGATAGCCAGGTGGCAAGCCACTCTGCTCCTCGCGCATCTGGTCGGCGTGCGCCAGGAAGTCGGCAACGGCCGTTTCCAATTCCAGCCAATCATCCACCAGCACCAACGCCCGCTGTGGCAAGTAATCGAGCAAACTGGCCGGCTGCGGATAAAGCAAGGGCAGGTAATACTCTAACGTGGGGAATGCGTGGCTGGACTGTAACGAGGCAATGTCGTCACGCCAGGAAGGAAGGCTGCCCGCAGCAGGCAGTTCGGCGGCGGGTAGGGACAAGGCGTATTCGGCGGCAACAGCAGGCAGCGCCTCACGCGCCGGGGGGATGATGACGGCTTCGGCCTGGTGACGGCCGTTGACGCTCAATGAACGCTGTGTGGCCGGGTCAAAATAACGCATCGTATCAATTTCATCGCCAAACAGCTCAATGCGCACCGGATAGGGGGCGGCGACGGGGAAAATGTCGAGAATGCCGCCGCGCCGCGAGAACTGTCCGGCCGCCTCCACCACGCTGGCGGCCGTATACCCAATGTCACTCCAGGCGCGCTCCAGCTTTTCCAGGTCAATGACGCTGCCCACGCGCAGCACCCGCGTCGCCGCCAGAAAACGGCGCTTGGGCATGGTCTTGTGCAAAAAGGCGCGCGCCGAGGTGATGATCAGCGGTGGCGCATCTGCTTCGGGGATGAGTGGGTGCTGCCCGGCCATGAAACGGGTGAAGAGTTGGAGACGGCCGTTAATCGTTCGTTCGCTCCACGGCCCGCGATCATACGGCAGCGGCGTCGGCTCTGGCAGACGCAGCAAATTGGCCGTGTCCGGCAGCCAGGTTTCCAGCGCTTGCTGCCAGGCGACGGCCGCATCCACACGCCCTGTCAGCAGCAGCAGCGGGACACGCCGCTGCAAGAACAACTGCGCCACCACCGGCGCGCGCGCGCTGCGTGGCAGCAGCAGCGGCGGCAACGGCTGTTGTTTATCCAGTTCCTGCCCCAACTCAGCCCAAGAGGGCAGTTGATCGAAAACGCGCAAAATCCCAGAAACGTTCATAAGAAATTATGAATGGTGAGTCGTGATCGCGATCACGA
>JACSRF010000366.1 GCA_014879875.1 Anaerolinea sp. | reverse complement strand
CGGTATGCAGTAATCGGTAATCGGTAATCAGTGGGCGCTACCTCTGGCAATATCCTGCTGAAAACCAGGTGATGACTTATGCCTACTGGTACCAGGCTGATCAGGGCAATTCCATCCTTAAGCGGCGCCAGGTTAAATACTAATACATGAGCCTGCATCATCACCCCCCTATTAAGCCGACGCTGGCGCAATCCCATCACATCAAACCCCAAACCCAGAACAGTTGTTCCCCATATATACGGGAATGACCATGATAATACCCCCAAGCCATAGGGCATAGGACGGTTTGTCAAGATAGTAACCTTAAAAATAGTGTAATTTTTAAGGTTGGGCATTCCTAAAAACATTGAACCTTTTAAGGGGATTTACGGCTTATTTGATTGCATCTAGCCATGCCGTTTGTTAGAATGTTGAGACCATTTATAAGTTGAGCTGACAATTGCATAATAGAGCATAGTACGGAGCCACTCTCATCATTTCGTGTCCAGTTCCGATGAGATAAGGAGCATTTTCCATTTGGCCAGCAAGGAAGTGAAGCTCAACACAATGGCAAGCAGTCCCCACTACATAAACTCGGCCCTCCTCTGTAAGAGGAAATGCCGGCGCTTTGTGAAGCAAATCACAAAGAACGCGCCAGAGGTTTGCTGTCCGCTGGTGTTAGATTGACTATAGATGAGGTATTGGATTATGTCCCCAGAAACGGCCTGGAAAGCAACCTTGGGAGAGTTAGAATTACAAATGACAAAGGCAACTTTCAACACCTGGTTGAAGGGCGCCCGCCTCATTGCCTATGAAAACAACGAATATGTGATTGGCGTGCGCAATGATTATGCCAAAGATTGGCTGGAGAATCGGCTGCGCGACACCATTTTACGCACATTGTCTGCCATTAGCGGGCAAAAAAAATTACAGGTACGGTTTGTCGTCTGGTCCGATGAAATCATCACCCCGCCCCCCTCTGTGTTAAACCTGGATACAGAACCCATCACCCAACATGGCGCCATGCCCAAATTAAACGGGAGCGGCGGAGGCAGCAATGGCCTGAACAGCCGGTTCACCTTTAGCACCTTTGTTGTTGGTCCCAGCAACCGGCTGGCGCACGCGGCAGCGTTGTCTGTCGCCGAAAACCCTGGGCAAACCTACAACCCGTTGTTTGTCTATGGCGGTGTCGGGCTGGGCAAGACACATTTGCTCCATGCCATTGGACAGCGGTGCATCAGCGACGGCCGTACCGTCCGTTACATCTCCTCCGAAACCTTCACCAACGACCTGGTACAATCCATCCGCAACAAGCAAATGGACCAGTTCCGCGAGCGGTACCGTACCCCAGATGTCCTGATGATTGATGACATCCAATTCATTGCCGGCAAGGAAAGCACCCAGGAAGAGTTGTTCCACACCTTCAACGATTTACACAGTCATGGCAAGCAGGTGATCATCTCCAGCGACCGCCCACCCAAGGCGATGGCCACGCTGGAAGAACGGCTGCAATCCCGCTTTGAATGGGGACTCATGGCCGATATTCAGCAGCCAGACATGGAGACGCGCAAGGCGATTTTGCAGTCTAAGGCAGAAAGCAGCGGCATTTACGTGCCCGACGAAACGCTGGAGATGATTGCCCGCCACGTGCGCAACAATATCCGTGAACTAGAAGGGGCTTTGAACAAAGTTGTGGCCTATGCGCATTTGTCCGGGCGCGAGGTTGACGAGGCGCTGATCAATATGGCGCTGGCAGACTTAATTCGCCAACCAGACAAACTGACAGTTGAGCAAGTTATGGAAGCCGTGTGCCATTATTACAAAGTGTCGCCGGTCGAACTATTCAGCGACAGCCGCAAACGTTCCATCGCCTTTCCCCGCCAGATGGCGATGTACCTGGCGCGCACCGAGACCGATGCATCGCTGCCACAGATTGGGGTGAAATTGGGGAACCGCGATCATTCGACCATTTTGTACGGATATGAAAAAATTGCATCGCTCATGGAGACAGATGCAACCGCGCGGCGCGAAATGCTGGATATTAAGGCTTCCATGTATGAAGTCCAGGCAGCATGAGCGCCGTTTTGACCTGACATGTTGTTGGCCTGTCAGGTCTCCAACAAATAAACGCTAAAAAACCGGGCCAGGCAGCCCGGTTTTTTGTTACCTATGCCAATTGCATAGACAGCGCTTCTGGGTCTGTTACGGGACGCTGGCAGACAAAGTGGCGGCAAACGTAAGCGGTCGCCTGGCCGTTTAGCTGCGGCCGCTGCGCCAACAGAGGCACGGTCCCGGCATTCATGCCGGCGGCCACGACCAGGTTGGGCCGGAAGGCGGACCAAATGGCGTCGAGCAAGGCTTGTGTGTCTGGCGCGTCCGGGTTGCCAATAACGGCCGTTTCCTGCGGTTCGCTCAACATAAAAGCCGCCGCGCACAGCCAATGGGCAAAGCCGGTGGGGTAACGGGACATCGCTTCGTGCATGGAGGCGGTCGCTTGCTGGGCAAGGTCCCAGTAACGGCCGTCACCCGTGTACAAACTCAAGCGCAGCAGCACGTGCATCGCCATCGCATTGGCGCTGGGCGTGGCATTGTCTTGCACATCCTTGGGGCGATGCAGCAGCGCCTCGTGGTCATCCGACGTATCAAAGAAACCGCCGGCCTCATCGGCAAAATGAGCCAACATCATTTGCGCCAACTCTTGCGCCCAGGTAAACCAGGCTTCGTCGAACGTCGTCTGGTACAGCGCCAACAGTCCGTCGGCCAGGTAGGCGTAATCTTCCAGGTAGCCGTTGTATTTGGCGCTGTGTCCCGCTTTCCAGGTGCGCAGCAGACGGCCGTTTTCACGGCGCATCGTTTGCCGTAAAAAGACGGCGTTTTGCACGGCGACGGCCGTGTAATCGGCGCGGTGCAGCAGCCGCCCTGCTTCGGCAAACGCCGCCAGCATCAGGCCATTCCACGCCGTCAACACCTTGTCATCCAGCCCCGGCCAGACGCGCTGCGCCCGTACCTGGTATAACTTATGGCGCGCCGCTTCCAGGCGCGCCGCCAACTGCGTCAGGTCAAGTTGAAACGCGGTGGCGACGCTTTCTGCGTCCTCGGCAGCGGTGAGGATGTTGTGCCCTTCCCAATTGCCCCATTCGCTGACGCCATAATAACGCATGAACAGGTCTGCCTCGTCACCCAACGCCTCCCGGATTTCCGCCGCCGACCAGACGTAAAATTTGCCCTCTTCCCCCTCGCTGTCGGCGTCGTAGCTGCTGTAAAAGCCGCCATCGGCATGGCGCAGCTCGCGGACGACAAAATCGAGCGTCTCCTCAACAATGCGCCGATACAATGGCTTGCCCGTCACCTGCCAGGCGTGTAAATAGACGCGCGCCAGCAGCGCGTTGTCGTAGAGCATTTTCTCGAAATGGGGCACGAGCCAGTTATCGTCGGTGGCATAGCGGGCAAAACCACCGCCAAGCTGGTCGTACATGCCGCCATAAGCCATTTTTTGCAGAGTCAGTTCGGCCATTTGCAGCGCCAGGCTGTCGTCGTAGAGGTGGTGCATCCAGAGCAGGAATTCGAGGGTCATGGACGGGGGGAATTTGGGCGCGCGGCCAAAGCCACCCTGCTCGGAATCAAAGCTGCGGAAAATAACGTCGAGGGCGCGGCGGAATAACGGCCGATCCAACACCCCCACCTCCCCCGCCAATGCCAACCCGCGCCCCAAATGCCCGCTAATGTCAGAGGCGCTCGCTTCAATTTGGGGTCGCTGTGTCTGCCACGCCTGGGCGATGCTTTGCAACACCTGGCGGAAGCTAGGACGGCCGTAACGGGGCGTCGGTGGAAAATACGTACCACCAAAAAAGGGACGGCCGTCTGGCGTCAGCGCCACCGTCATCGGCCAGCCCCCTTGCCCGGTCATGGCGACGACGGCATTCATGTAAATGGCGTCCAAGTCGGGGCGCTCTTCGCGGTCTACCTTGATGTTGATGAAGTGGCGGTTCATGATTTCGGCCGTGGCCGCGTCCGCAAAAGATTCGTGCGCCATGACGTGGCACCAATGGCAGGCGGCATAGCCAATGCTCAACAAAATCGGTTTGTCTTCCTGGCGCGCGCGCTGCAACGCTTCTTCTCCCCAGGGATACCATTCCACAGGGTTGTCTACGTGCTGCAACAGGTAAGGGCTGGTCTCGTGAATCAGGTGATTGGGCATAGGGTCTCCAGGATGTGGCATTGGAAGTAACTACGATGGATACCCGCCTTCGCGGGTATGACGGCCAGAGGGGGCTTCGTAGTTACCATTGGAAAAAAGAGCTAAATCGGGTAAATTCCTGCGTCGTATGTCACAACGGTTACGCTTTTACGGAATTCAGTTTAGCACAGTCGGTCTGCTCTGGCTGACACTGCTCATCTATTTCCCACCTTATGCCAGGTCGTTTGTGGGGGATGATTATGTGCAGTTGGATTATATTTTGCAGTTTGTGGCACGGCCGTTCACCGCCTTCCAACTCTTCAACCCCTTCACCCTCACCTGGTACTACCGCCCGCTGCAAAATCTGTGGTTCCTGGCAAACCGGCTCACCTTTGGCTATGAGCCATTTGGCTACTACTGGCTGGGGCTGCTGTGGCACGCGCTGGTGGTGGCGTTGGTCTATCGGGTGGCGCGGCAGATGGGGCTACGGCCGTCGTTCGCCCTCGCCGCCGCCGCCCTGTTTGCCGTTCACAAACATTATGTGGATGTCGTCGCCTGGATCAGCGCCATCGCCATCGTCATGGCCGGGTTCTTCACCCTGGCGACTTTCAGCGCCTATTTGCAGTATCTACATACCCGGTGCATACGCTGGCTGCTGCTTACCGGCGTCGCCTTCCTCCTCACCCTGCTCAGCCACGAAGAAGCCATCCTCCTGCCTCCCCTGCTGCTCCTCTGGCGCATGATGGGTCAGCGCCAATCGCAAAGAACGCCCAAAATGCGCGGGAAGAAACAGATCAGCCCGACGCCCCACTTCCAACGCCCCACGCGCCCCGAATGGCTCACCTTCGCCCTCATGTTCCTGCTCATCGCCCTCTTCATCGGTGTGCAATTTGCCCGCCCCAACCTCACCATTTCCCTGGCCGACGCCCCGGCCGGCGGCTGGTGGGCGCATCTCTCTATCAACCAACTCACCCGCTTCACGGCCGAAACGGCCGCCAAATTCCTACCCATCCCCAACGTGCAGCCCTTCCTGGTACGCTTCAGCCACCCTGTCTCTTTCCTCACCATTATCTTGCTCGGCTGCTGGTTCTGGCGCGGCGGCCGGGTCGCCCGCCTGGGCATTGCCTGGGCGCTGCTGCACCTGGCCTTCATTTATTGGGCGCTGTGGACGCAAAAGGCGGAACTGTACGCCGGGCGGCACATCTACAATGCCTGGATCGGGTTGGCGCTGGGCGTTGCGGACACGTTGGGGAGAAGGAAGAAGGAAAAAGGAAGAAGGGAGAGGGGGGAGAGATGGCTTGCTCCGCTCTCCGCGCTCCTCATCTGCGCTGTTGTCATCTCTGGCATTATCGGGACGCGGCAGATTCAGGCAGATTGGCTGGCAAAAGCGCACGAAGACGACAGCGCGCGCCAGCAGTTACAGGCGATGCTGCCGCGCATTGACGATGACACGCACTTGTTCGCCTACCGTTTCCCCATCACGCCTAATTTTCTGCGCTCGGTGACGCAGGTGTGGTACGAACGGGACCACCCGCTGCGGCAGCCGTTTGGCCCGCTGCGCTTTTTACAAGAACATGGACAGGCGACGAATCAGTTTTACGTATTCGATTGGGATGCCAACGGCCGTCTCCACAACCTCACCCCCGAATTCCAACAGCACGAACAGACAACGCTGCTCTGGGAACAGGAGCCGGTGGTGACGGTGGTGCGCGAGAATGGCGACAAGATACGCGACGACGTACAAAAGCAAACGCTGACCCCGCTTGGCCCCGCCACCGAACGCCGCCTGGGCATTCAGGTTGTACCACTCGAAGAAAATACATGGGTCTCGCTGGCGTATGCCATCACCGTGCCGCAAGATGGGGCGCTGGCGACGGCCGTCATCGCCCTGCCTCAAAATGGAAACGACAACGGCCGTGCCCGCTTCCGCGTGCGGGTCATAGATGGGGATGGCGAGGCGGTGGTGTGGGAAACGGCCGTTGACGCCAACGCCGCTGCCTGGCAAGAAGCCCACATCCCCCTCGCCGCCTACGCCAACCGCGTCGTCATCCTCCGCCTGGAAACCGCCGACAGCGCGCCCGGCGCCTGGGCCAACCCGCGCCTGATCGCGGATACCAACCAATAAAATCGCCGTTCGGTCACCGTTCCGCGCGCCATTCCCATAACGCCCATGATTTTTTGGAGAGAGCGACGGCCGTTTCGCCACCCCACCCCGCTATACTGGCAGACGTTTGTTTGAACTAAACGGCCGTTTCCCATACAAGTATAGGGGAAGGTCTTATCGTCTAACTTACAGCCTCAATACTAGCCGGATCAGGCTCTTACCCACTGCCTGAACCATGGCAATTTGTGAGACGATTTGCCAAATCGCGCCGCACAAACATAATTCCGCTATGGCATATCATATGAGGAGCTATTGATTGATGAATCAGACAGCAACCATTGCAAAAATCTTGCGCGAAACCCAGACCATTGCCGTCGTCGGCCTCTCTTCACAACCGCATAAGGCTGGCTATTACGTGCCCGCCTACTTGCAAAAACAAGGCTACCGCATCATCCCGGTGAACCCGTTATTGACGGAGGCATTAGGGGAGAAGGCTTATGCGGATTTAACGGCCGTTCCCCATCCCATTGACCTGGTACTCATTTTCCAACGCAGCGAGAAGGTACGGCCGTTTGTCGAACAAGCTATCGCCAGCGGCGCTAAAGCAGTGTGGATGCAGCTTGGCATCGCCCACCACGAAGCGGCCGCCCTGTCCCAATCTGCCGGGCTGGATGTCGTCATGGATAAATGCATGTTGGTTGAACATCAGCGCGTGAATGGTGGTCAGTAAACTACTCGCCGATTTCCGATCACCGTTAAACACGAACAGGGTGAACGCAGATTCAGAAATCCGTTGGATAGGGCGCAGGGATCGTTGTCGTTGGTCTGCCCGCTGACGAGCGTAGGCGCATCACTGCCCGGCGGCAGGCAGATTTGCTCGCCGTTCCAACTGCCTCCAAATCCGCGTCGCCGCGCCCCTACAATGAATCTTCCTGTTTTCCGATGATGCTGTGGGCTTGTTGCAGCCAGACGGCCGTTTTCTGCGCCAATCCCCCTTTCAGCCCGACAATCTCTGCCAGGCGCTCCGGCGAGTGTTGGATGAGGTCGGCGATGGAGATAATGCCTTCGTCGCGCAGGCGGCGGGCATAGGTGGGGCCAATGCCATGAATGGTTTGCAGGCCATCGGCGGCGACGGAACTGGAGGCGGGACGGCCGTTATGCAACCGTTTCATCTGCTGTAAGGCGGCCAGGGCTTCATCCCGCTCTGTCTGCGCGGCCAGTAGGGTTGGCTGCTGCTGTAACTGCTGCTGCAATTGGGTGATGGTTTGCTGCTGCATTTTCACGGCAACGGCCGCTGCTGTCAGCCGGTTTTGCAAGGTTTGGTTTGTCTGTTCCAGTTCGTTGGCATGGGCAGCAGTTTCCCGCCACTGTCGTTTCAGGCTGCGTACCTCGTGCTGCGCCACCGCCATCGTCTTTTCCGCCGCGTGCGCCCGTTCGGTTAGTTCGTGATTGCGGGTAACGGCCGTGTCCAACAGCCGCCCCAACGAATACCCATCCAACAGCAGCGCCAGCAAAACCCCGGCCGACACCCCCACCGCCATTGCCAATAACGCCGTTAACGTGTCCATGCGTTACCCCATTTGCGCGCCGGCGGCCAACGCCTGCGCCTCGGCAATCCATTCCACCGGGCTGGCCGCCTGCCATTCACGCAGCTCTACAATCTCGGCCAACTTGTCTGGGGCTTGCGCCGCCAGGTCGGCAAAGGTGTGAATGCCCGCGTCTTGTAGGCGCTGCGCATACACCGGGCCAATGCCATGAATCAGGGTCAAATCGTCTGGAGCCGTAATATCCGATAGGGGCGCGTCTGGCGCAAGCGCGGGCAGCGGCGCTGCCCGCGCCTGCGCCACGTCACGGAATTTTGCCTGGATTTCCGCCAGTTCATCGAGCAAATGCAAAGCGCCCTCGTCGGCGGAAGTGCTTTTTTGCCAATACCAGATCAGCGCGCACACGGCCGCGCCGAGCCAGAAGCCGAGACAGAAGTTTGATCGTTTTGTCGTCGTCATGCCAATCCCCTTTGCAAAATAAACTCGCCTTGACTGGCACGGTCTGGAGACCGGCCAGAGCGTTCGTAGTCACGATTCAAGAAAGTATACCTCAAGAACGGCTGGCGGAAAGCCCGCAAAATGAGATGTTGCGTCAGGGGGCGTTTCCGTGACACAATAGGCGGCAGGTAACAAATGTATCTGGATATTGATCATCAATTCGTTCAAATAATATGAAACCCATTCCTATTATGATGGCGAGCATGGAGCAGTAACCGATGAATGACGACAACGGCCGTTTCCTCGGCGGCATTGGCGCGTTAATCTGGTATCCGCCAACCCATGAATATCTGCTGCTGCGGCGCGCGGGCAGCAAGGATTTTGCCGCCGGCGTGTGGGAATGCGTCACCGGGCGTGTACAGCAGGGGGAAGGGTTCATGGAGGCGCTGCTGCGGGAAGTGCAGGAGGAGATCGGCACGGCCGTTACCCCTGCCTTCTTCATCGGAACTACCCATTTCTACCGGGGCGCGCCGTCACCAGACACAGAACTGCTCGGCGTGGTTTTTGCCTGCATCATTGATGATCCGCAAGCGGTGCAGATCAGCGCCGAACATGATGCGTGTTGCTGGGTGACGGCCGTTGAGTCAGACGCCCTCCTCAGCGCCACCGACCCCAGCACGCAATGGCTGCGCGGTATCATTGCCCGCGCCGAAGCGCTGCGACAATGGTACCCGCCCAGTTTGCTCGTGTACCAGCAGCAGCAAGGATTTGCTTTAGGATAACAACATGGAACGGTCACGCCTCCTGGCCGAGATAACAACGTGGTTGACAGGCATAGCCTGCCCGCATCCGCTGCGCGTGGGCATTGATGGCATTGATACCGCCGGCAAAACGACGTTGGCGGATGAACTGGCCCAGGAAATTGGCGCCACCACAACCCATTATCCCCTGCGCGCCAGCGTGGATGGGTTTCACCAGCCGCGCGCCTTCCGTTACCAACGCGGCCCCGATTCGCCAGAAGGGTATTATGCGGATTCGTTTGATTATGGTGCGTTGATTGCCCGCTTGTTGCAGCCTTTGGGGCCGGGAGGGAAGCGGCGGGTGGAAACGGCCGTATTCGACCTCCAAAAAGACACTCCCCTCTACAAAACGCCCCAGGTTGTCGCCACTAACGCCATCCTGCTCTGTGATGGCGTCTTTTTGCAACGGCCGGCGCTGCGTCCTTACTGGGACATCATCATATACCTGGACATTCGCTTTGAAACGGCGCTGGAACGGGCGGTGATGCGCGACAAAGCGATTCTGGGTTCGGCCGCAGCGGTCCGCGCCCGCTATTTACAACGGTACATCCCCGGCCAACAAATTTACCTGGCAAACTGCCACCCACAGCAGTTCGCGCACATGGTCATTGACCATAACGATCTGAGTAATCCCACTATCGTAAGCTGGCGCGCGCCGCAGAAATGCTAACCGGTTGCCGCTGTCGATCAAGGTAAAAGCTAACGCCCTCATAACCAGCCATCTCCAACAAGTCAAACGCCTGCCCAAAATCGGCCGCTACCCGGTGTGGCTCATGCGCATCTGATCCCACAACAACCGGGATGTGACGAGTACACATCTCGCGCAGCATCACGGGGCCGGGGTTCATTTCCCGCATCGTCTTGTGCAAGCCAGAGGTATTCAACTCCAGCGCCACATCGGTACAGGCAATGCGATCCAGGCTGCGGCCGATGGTGTCCAGCAGTCGCGCCGCGTCCCATTCCCGGTGATAGACGTTTTTCACCAGGTCTGGGTGCGCCAGCGCGTCAAACAGGCCGCTCTCCGCCGCCAACGCCAGATGGTCAAAGTACGTTTCATAGAAGGCGATGGGGTCGCCTGTGTCATATTGCTCGCGGTAATAGGGCAGCTGCGGATGCACAGAACCCAGTACATAATGAAAGTCGGCGCGGCGCAGCAAGGTTTCCAGGAACGGTTCCATGTCGGGGATATAGTCGCATTCCAGGCCGAGGCGCACGTCCACACGGCCGTCCCACGCCTGTCGCGCACGTTCCACCATGTCCACATACTCGTCAAACTGCGCCATCTCCATGCGCACGCGCGCCGAAAAGCCATTTGGCCCCGGATTATGGCAGGTGACGACGATCCCCTTCAGCCCGCGCTTCTCCGCTACGGCCGCATAGTCGCCCGGCTCCCCTTTGGCATGTTTGCACAACGGGGTGTGCATGTGGGTGTCGTATAAAATGGGTGTCATTGTCAAACGATACTCTCCAATCGTCAATCGAATGTCCAGCCGGGGGAGCCAAGAAACGGCCGTAAATCTTCATCTTGCAGCAGTTCCCACACACTTGCTGCCAGCGACATCTCACAGGCTAATACTGCATTCTGGTAGCGTGACGCCCAACGATAAATCAGGCCGCCGGCGCGGCGCAGTTCCACCAACATCAACTGCGCCAGCGGGCCACCTTCCGTCAAAAAGCCAGATTCAACGTAATCCCGTTCTGTCTGCGCCCGGTCATATGCCAGGCGCACAATCTCCACTTCCCAACCAGCGCGCGTCCACACAAATTGCCCATAGCTGGCACGGCCGTCGCCATCAAACGGCGCGCCCACCGAGCCAACATTGACGACCAGCGCATCGTTAAAGCGGCGCATCATCGGGCGATGCGTATGCGCCGTCACAAACACCGCCGGAACCGGCGCAATCTGCTTCCATAACTCCTCATCAGAAGAATTCGCATAAATACCATCCCGATTACCGCGCATGGAAGCATGAACCGCGCGAAACTCGCTGCCATCGGGGGCCATCAGCACAAATTTATCCGGCAGCGCTCGCAGCACGGCTACTTCTCCATTTAACTGCCGGTATGCCCAATGGGCGAATTGCATGATTTCGTATTCCGGCCCACCTTGCGCCACATCCAGGCGCGCACACTGGAGCAAAAAGTCTTCGTGGTTCCCTTTCACAACATGCCAGCCCTGCTGTATCTGTTTTTGCCGTATCACACGCAAACAATCGAGAGACAACGGGCCACGATTAACAACGTCGCCATTAACCACAACCTTGTCAGGCTGCCATGCCTCGACATGCGCCGCGACAGTTTGCAAGGCTGGTAAATTGCCATGAATGTCTGAAATAACTGCTATTTTCATCGCTGCACTTTTCCAAGAGGAGAAGTCTACCGCGAAGAAGCCAATGGCACAAGCGAACGGGGGAGGTGGGGCGTCAGACTACGGATTACGAATTACGGACTACGGAGCATACAAAGCAACGGCCGTCATGCGCTGACGTAACGAGAGGGGGTCCGTGACGGTAACGGCCCCCTCCCTCAGCCAGTATCAAGGTCACATAAGCGATCACGCCACTTCATCAAGTGAGAAAACAACACCGCTATCCCTGGCAATGGAGAGAATCGGACTGGATTCATCTTCGAGCCATTGACGGCTGCCACAGGCGATTGGTTCAATGCGCGGATCGGAAAAAGCGCGCAACTCCCAAAGCAAGTTCACCTGCGCCTCGTCACGTTGGTCAAACTCTGGCGCAATGATGATCAGATCAATGTCGCTGTCGGCCGTCGCCGTTCCCTCTGCATAAGAACCGAATAAGACGGCTGTTGTCGCTTTTATACCAGCCTCACGTACTTCCTGGAGATAATAATCAATACTGCTTAGAATTTCTCGGCTAACCATTTGAGAAAATCCTTTGCTAAATCTATTTCTTGGCTGGCTGTCTCCAAACCAGGAGCGGGAGCCAACGTATCTGGGTATCGCCCTTCTAGTTGATAACGGTCAAAACGGGCGACAAACAGCTTTTGCTCATGGGAGAGTTTCAAATTCGCTTTCTGTGCCAGCACAAGCAAATTATGGGTTTTAGGCGGAAAGGTTTTTGTTTCTCGGCAGACCAACGCTTTCAGCGTCTTTTCAATTGCCAAATGAGCAAAAAACAGACCATGCCGCGTGCGTTTGGAATTGATGAGTTCCAAGCCTACATCCCAATCTTCTTTGCCGCTTTTTTGCCAATAAGCGACTTGCTTATCTACGTCCATGTCGCCAGTGTAACAACAAGGTCAACTTATTGTCAAATTGTGGAAACCGCGCGAACTTTGCCTTTGCCGCCGCGATCAGTATGCCATCGCCCAATACACACTTTACGGTACAATACCAGCCTATGCACCAAGAACACCTGCTCTCCCTCGACGTTGGCACGCAAAGCGTGCGCGCTGTTGTTCGACGGTTACGGCCGTCCCCGCCCACGGATTACGGACTACGGATTACGGATTACGGATTACGGATTACGGAGCATACAAAGCAACAACCTGTAAAGCAACGGCCGTCATGCGCTGACGTAACGAGAGGGGGTCCGTGACGGTAACGGCCGTTCCCAACCCCAACAACTGCTGGCACGCCCGCTCCTCGGAGGCAAACGGCAGCCGCAGCGTCAGGCAGCCCTCCGCATCTGGCGAACCAGCAGCGGCAATGATGGCGTGCATTCCTTCGCCAAACGCTTGCACGAGCAAGGGCAGCCCGGTCGGCGATACGCGCAGCGTCGCCACATACCGCTCTTGCATCGTTTCCAACTGCGCGCACCACTGCTGCCAATAAGCGAGTAAATCGAAATCAGGGGGGCGGGCGAAACGGCCGTCAGTCAACTCCGCCTCCTGAATGCGCGACACACGAAAGACATACGGCCGTCCATACGACCCGGCCACCATATACCACACACTCGCCTTCGCCACCAGGCCGTATGGCTCCACCAGCCGCTTCACCCACTGCCCATCGCCGCGCCGGTACACCATGCGCAGCCGCCGCTCCTGCCACACCGCCTCCTGCACCAGCGCCAGGTAAGGCGTTGGTTCTTCCGGGGCAAACCAGGCTGCCGGGTCCAGGTAAACCCGCTGCCGCACCATCTCCACATCCTTTTGAAAGGGGGCAGGCAGCGCGGCCGTCAGCTTCAGCAGCGCCTGCTCGGCGGCATTCCCCGCGCCCAAGTCCGCCATCAGGCCAGGCACGGTCAGCATAAACAAAGCGCGCACCTCATTTTCCGTGAGGCCGGTGAGGTTGGTGCGATAATTTTCCAGCAGCGAACAACCGCCCTGCGGCCCTCGCTCCGCATACACCGGCACGCCCGACGCGCTCAGCGCATCCAAATCCCGGTAAATGGTGCGCGGCGATACTTCCAGGCGGTCGGCCAATTCCTGCGCCGTCATCTGCCCTTTCGTTTGCAGCAGCATCAAAATAGAAATTAATCGGTCTGCACGCATAAAGATTCAAACGCTCCTTTAATCATCATGCTCACGTCCATCTGGGTGACAGGCCACGCACACCCTCCTGACGCTGCCCTAACGTGAGGATTTTTTGCCGTAGTATATCTGGATCAGCTTGCAAATAAGGCAGCAAGGGTGTAGCGTTGACTTCGCGCTCAATTAAATCGCGCAGTACGTCAGCCAGGCTTTGCTCGCCAATGATCAATGCGCCGACGATACGGTTATCGGCAATGACCAGGCGCAGCGTATTGGGACCGGCCGCCGACCAGGCGCTCTGGTAAGTGCGTGGAAACGTAAACCAGAGTTCAGATGAGCCACGAGAAAGATGCTGCTGCACGACGGCTACACGGCCCACTTCATCAGGGCGCGGATTGATTTGACCAATGATCGTGATGTGCAACCCAAAGAGCAAACAAACATTGAAGGGGATCCCTTTGCGGTAGGGCGTCTGTTTGCCCACCATATTCAGGCCGGCCGCGCGCCCTTCGGCGACGGCGCTGGGCCAGAGAACGTCTACCAGATGTTTGCCACTCCAACGATCATACACCTGGGCGCAGTCACCGGCGGCAAAGACGTTGGGGGCAGAGCTGCGCATGTTTTCGTCAACCAAAATAGCGCGATCTGTCTGGATGGGGGTGTTTTGCACCAGGTCTAGCTGCGGCTTGACGCCAATGGCGACGCCAACCATGTCGCAGCGGAATTCGGCGTCATTGTGCAGGCGCACACCGCGCACCCGGCCGCGTCGGTCGCCTAAAATGGCGGTGGCCTCGGTGTGGTAATGGAGAGTGACGCCATGATGTCCCATTTTGGCGGCGAGGAGATCGGCTTCCGCTTCGTTAAAAACCTGGCTCCATAACCGGTCGCGGCGCAGAAAGTAATGGGTCTCAAGGCCCTGGTGGGCTAATCCTTCGGCCAGTTCCAGAGCGGTGATGCCTCCGCCAATGACGACAGCGCGGCGGGCGCGGCGCGCTTGCTTGAGCAACTGTTTGGTCCCGTCGAGGGTGTCCAGGTAGACAACGCCCTCCAGGTCAGCGCCGGGGTAAGGTGGGGGGACGGCGCGGGCGCCGGTGGCGATGAGCAGGCGGTCGTAGGGGAGAACACGGCCGTCGGCCAACTCCACATTTTGCTGCTGTACGTTGAGGGAAAGCGCACGGCCGTATACCAGGTCAATCCGCTGCCGGGCATACCACGCCGGTTGGCGGGCGATAACCTGCTCTGGCGGGATTTCCTGCAAAATGACGTAAGCGAGGCCTGGCCGCGAATACATAGGGTAAGGTTCGGCAGTGACGATGGTGATACGGCCGTCTCCATCATCAGCGCGAATGGTTTCGGCGGCCGTTACTCCGGCGGCGCCATTGCCAATAATAAGGTAGTGGGTGTGTTGTGTCATCAGGTTGAGAGTCGGGAGTCGGCAGTCAGTTCGGGTTCCGCTTTTTCCCAGCGCAGCGTGCCGCGCGGGCAGACGGCGATGCACTGCCCACAGGTGATACAAGACGCATCTGTCACCGGTAAACCTTGCCGCGCATAATCGCGCACAGGAATACCCACCGGGCAGTTATAGCCACAAATGCCACACTGTATACAGCGCGTGGCGTCGGCCGTTACCAATCCCAAATCAACGGCTTGCGGCTGATTGATTGCTGCTGATGATGATGTGAATAATTGCTTTAGTTTTTGTAACATAGCTGTAGGATTGACGATTGCCTGTCGGTTACTCCTTTTCTCTGCCCGTCGGGTGACAGTCGGTACAGGCGGACAGTTCAACGGGGGTGAGGCGTAATTCTTCATGCTCGTCGGCCATGTCGGCCGGGGCGTGGCAAGCGTCGCAGGTGTAGACGGTCAATGTGTCGGTGTGGCAGGCGACGCAAGGGATTTCCCCTTCGTCGCCATGATCGAGGGGGAAAATGTGTCGCGTCAACCGCGCGGGCTGCCAGGCGGCCGTTGTGTGGCAGGCGGCGCAATCAACGCCAAACAAGCCCCGGTGTAAATCGGGTTCAACGTGACAGGCAGCGCAGGCGCTGTCGCTGCCCAGGTAACGGCCGTTTTCATGACACGCCACGCATTCCAGGTCACTGTGCGCCCCATCGAGGGGGAACAGCACCGCGTGGTGTTCGCTGCTGAATTGGTCCAGGGCAGCCTGGAAAAGGTGGTAGTCAGCGCCGCGATGCTCCAGATGGCAGGCAGCGCATGTGGCGACGTCAATACGGCCGTGCAGCCCCATTTGTTGCTGGCGCTGGTCGGCAATGAGCGTATGGCAGGTTTCGCAGGCAGCGGCCGTTAATCCGGCAAATGGCGTATGGCACTGCGTACACTCGTCGGCAAAGGCAGCGTGGTTGGGAAAACCGCCGCTTTGCTGCTGGCTGACGGCGACAGCGGATAATGGTCCCGGGTTAAAGGCGCGCCCACCCGTTTGCCACAAAGCAATGCCCAGAACGACCAATAACAGGAGTGTAGACCCAAGCGCCACCGGCGAAAAAAATGGGTGTTGTCGTGCGATCAATCGTTGTTGGTTCACCGCAGCAGTCCCGCACGAAAATAGAAGGCAGCCAGAATGTGAACGGCCGTTGCCACAAACAGCGTCAACCCAATGGGAATATGGACCGTATGCCACAGTTGGAACATCTGGCGCGTTTGCCCCAATTGGTTCATCTGCTGTACCAGTTTCTCGTGCTGCCGCTGCAACCCCGCCACCTGCCGCCGCTGCGCCATTTCCCGCTCTTCCAAGCGGCGCAGTTCACGCCGCAGCCGCCGCCGATAGCGCCACTGCCCCCACCTGCTATCGCGGTTCATATGCTGTTGTAATTTGGCGGCGATCTGGCGCGCCTGGTCTGGCTTATCCGCTTCCATTTGCTGCCAATACGCCTGCGCCTGCCCAATTTCCAGCATAAGCGCCTGCGCCGTTCGCGCCCGCACCCCCACCTGCTGCTGCAAGGCAGTGTACAGGTAACGGCCGATAAAACCACTGACGACCACCAATACGGTCAGCCCAAACGTCACCCCGGCCAACCCGCGAAACTGCAACCCGGTGTGCATCAGCACCAAAAATGGCCCTACCAGTCCGGTGACAATGTGAAACGAAAGCCAGCGGCGCATCGGGCCGGCCCAATTCAGCAGCCGCGTCCGCTTACGCAAGCTGTATAACGTCTCCGTCATCACCATCAACACAGTACCAATTATCCCCAACCAGTGTCCAAAAGGATGTCCGCCACGTGGTTCAGCCAAAATGTCATAAGCAACATATACTCCACTCAGGACGATGATGATGAAGAAGGAAATTTCCAGTTCATCATGTTGATTGTGCTGCTTCACCTGGTTCATACAAATCCCATCGGTAGCGCGGCCGAGAGCAGCCACAACAAATAATATCAATCACATCATTAGGTCGCAAAATCAGCTTAGAAAGTTATGGGTGTGTGTTAAATTGCCCGAATCATAACTTTTATTATGCTCAACACGACTTATTGAGCAGATAGGGAATGTAGCACAATTTTGGGAAATCATGTTACAAGGGTTTGCTCATGCAGGCGAAGTCAAGTAAGGTTGAACTCACCATGAAGACACACTGGCAAAAATTCTATAAACCTATAGGGAGCATAGCCTGATCGTGCAAGATGAATTGCTGCTGCTGTCCCGCGCGCGGGCATTGGATGGGGATGCGCTATCCCAGATTCATGACCAATATTACCGACCCATCTACCGCTACGTCAGTTTTCGCGTCAGTGATCACAAACTGGCGGAGGATCTGACCAGCGAAGTGTTTACGCGGCTGTTGAGCGCGCTGCGTGATAAATCGTCGCCGCAAAATACGCTGCGTGGCTGGCTTTTTGGCGTTGCCTCGCATGTGGTTAACGACCATTACCGACAGAAAGCGCGCGCTAAAGAGGTGGAATTGTCAGATATGATAGCAGATGATCGCTTGTCTCTTGATGAACGAGTGGGGCAAAAGATGCGCATCGAAAAGCTGCGCGACGCGCTCAAGGAGTTGACGGAGGAACAGCAGCGTGTGTTGGCTTTGCGGTATGGCTTTGGGATGCACATCCGTGAAGTGGCGCAAACCATTGGTAAAAGTGAAGGGGCAGTGAAACAGCTTCAGTTGCGCGCCATTGCCGCATTGGCCAGCCGACTTGCCCCTGGGGAGGGTGTCCTATGAATGAAGCGCAAAAAGAGACGCTTCTGATTCAATGTCTGGACGATCTGGAAATGGGGGCGCCTGCCGCCGATATTTTGGCGCGCTACCCGGAATATGCTGCGGACATACGGCCGATTTTGCTCACGGTGACAGAATTGAGCCATCTGGCGCAGGAGCCAACACGTGCAGCACAGACCTCTGCGCGCGAGTTGTTTCTGGCGCACGCTGACGCCATGCGCCATGTGCAGCAGCGGTCGCAGCCGAAACTGATCTGGTGGCGGCGGCTGGCAATGGGGTTGGCGTTGATCGTTATGTTGGTCGTCGGCGCATTGACGACATTGGAAACGGCCGCGGCTGCATTGCCGGGCGACACTTTGTACACGGTCAAACGCGCCCGCGAGAACTTGCAGTTGACGCTGGCGCGTGATGAAACGGCCGTGTCTGCGCTGCGCGAACGGTTCCAGGGTGAACGCACGGCCGAGATTAAAGCGTTGTTGGAATTGGGGCGCGAGCGCGAGGTAACATGCGAAGGGGTGGTCACGACGATAGATGTGCAGATATGGCATGTGTGTGGCCTGGATGTGGTGGTGGACGCAGCCACCGTCATCACAGGGCAGACACAGGTGGGCAGCCGGGTACAGGTACGTGGCCTGACGCGCAGCAATACGTTCGTGGCGCTGGCAATTACAGCGCTCGATGCAGGAGACGCCACCCCCATCCCCACGCCAACAGGAACAAATACGGCCGTACCAACAGCCACAGCAACGG